>JBPPMU010000298.1:0-2039 GCA_051306215.1 Gemmatimonadaceae bacterium
TTTCAGAACGTGACCCCCGGTGATCGGGGCGTCGCCGCGCGAGCGATTCTTGACAGTGCCACCGCGCGCATCGACCAGCAACTGATTGCCCATCCCGAGCAGCGGGCGAGGCTGACATTCGAAATGGCGCGCGCGTATCACCGCCTCGAGCTGCACGATCGCGCTCGCGAGCTCCTTGAAGTGTCGCTCTCCCTCCGTCGGGATTTTCAACCGCGCACGGACCTCGAAGTTGCAGAGACCCAGCATCTGCTGGGTGAAGTGCTTCTCGCACAAAGGAAGCTGGTTCCCGCGGAACAGTCATACCGTGAGTCATTGATGTTGCGACGGCGGAAGCTTGGAGCTCGCGACCGCGAAGTTGCGCGCACACTCGTAGGCCTCTCCTCGGCTCTCCGGGCCCAGAAGCGTTTTCCCGATGCCGAGAGGGCTTCGCGCGAAGCACTCGAGATCGATCAGTCGCGCCGTGGTGAAGTCCGCGCGGATATGGCCGAGAGCACCGGCTCTCTCGCTCACGCGCTCGCGGAACAGAACGAGTATCCGGCGGCAATCGATCTGTTCCGCCGGGCTCTCGCACTAAATCGCGAAATACATCCTGAAGAACATCCCGACGTAGCCGGAGCGGTGTTCGACCTCGCATCAACTCTTCACCTGGCAGACAGGCCGGATGAAGCTGATTCGCTAATTCAATACGGCGTAGCACTCCAGCGACGACTACTTACGGCAGCTCAGCTCAGGGGTGCTGCGCAGCTGCGAGGCTCGGCCGATGCGGTATTGCCCCAGGTGAGCGATGCGTCGGAAGACGTGAATGCTCATGTCGAACGCGCGCTTACGGTGAAACCCGACCTGTCGCTGCAACCCGGCCCGAATGACCAAGGGACACGGATCGCTTTCGTGAGCGACCGTGATGGGCCGGATCCTGTGGGCGACCAGGGTAATCACGAAGTCTACACCATGAACCCCGACGGCACCGACCAGCGGCGTTTGACGCGTTTCAAGGGGGGAGACGCCGCTCCAGCCTGGTCTCCCGACGGGAAAATGATCGCCTTCAACAGCCAGCGGGACGGTGGATTCGACATTTTCCTCATGAACGCCGACGGATCGGGGCAGAGACGGCTTACAAATCTCACTGCTCGAGGCTTCGGAGCGATCAATGCGGCCTGGTCGCCGGACGGAAAGCGGCTCGCTTTCCAGAGCCGTGTGAAGGAGCTGGACATCTATGTCATCAACGTTGACGGCACTGGATTGATCAGGATAACTGACGAGGGCAGCGCGGGTACCGCCGCATGGTCACCGGACGGAAAGAAGATCGCGTTCAACTCGCGACGACACGGGAATCCCGAGATATACGTGATGGACTCCGACGGCGGAAACCAGGTGCGTCTCACTGTAAACCAGGCAATCGATACGCGCCCCGCCTGGTCGCCCGATGGTAAGCGCATTGCGTTTCATAGCGACCGCGACGGCAATCTGGAGGTGTACGTAATGAATGCAGACGGAACCAATCAGATCCGGCTCACCAACCACCCCGAACGGGACGCGCATGCGTCGTGGTCTCCCGACGGCACACGCATCGTGTTTCACAGGGAGGTCCTCGGCCACTCGCAGGTGCACGTGATGAACGCCGACGGAACTGGAGTGAAGCGTCTTACCGAGCTCTCCTCAGTCGCTTTCAATGGCTTTCCGGCCTGGGGTCCCCGCCGCAGATAGAAGTACGGATGTCGCATGTCCGGTTTTGACAGGCCGTTCCGCGTGTAAGGTAGCCAGCCGATTCACCGGAGTCCCGGTCGCGCGGCTGGCACCTGTCACGCTCCCGGAGAGAACATGCGACGGACTATCAGAACCACGATTGCAGGCAGGCTTCCCGCGATCATGCTTGCGGCGACTATCCCATTGGGATGCACGCCCGATCTCCCGACTGAAGCAGTGGCTCCCGATCTCGTATTTGCGCGCGGCAGCAAGACCGCTCCCGCTTATACGAGCACCGACCTCGGAAAGCTGCTCGGTAACTATTCCAGCTGGGCGAACGATGTGAACGACGCGGG
>JBPPMU010000299.1:0-2057 GCA_051306215.1 Gemmatimonadaceae bacterium
CACTGATACCGGGAAACTCCGGTACCGACGCCCGGTCTCCCTGCAAAGTCCGGCAGAATGTAGTAGTTGGTTAGTGTAGTGACCTGCTTCGGGAGCAGGAGGTCGCTGGTTCAAATCCAGTCGCCCCGACTTTACCTAAGTGCCGCAGTCGCAAAGACTTCATGTCAATGCCACTGCGGCGCTTGTATTTACAGCTAAGCCGCGCGCTGCGCCATCGTCGCCGACTCCCCTGATCCAAACCGAACGGAGACGGCAACGATGCTACTTGTTGCCGTCTCCGCCTTTGGGGTTACGGTGGCCTTCGCAACTTCACCCTGGCATAGGATATCGGCCGGAGCTGGAACGGATCGCCTTCAGGATCAAAGGCGCGTTGGGTTACTGCTGCTTGCTGCCGGTAAAGGTGTAACGCACCACCACCGAATCGGGCCTGGACGCGAGCATCATCATACCCGAGCCCCTCACATTCCCGCCATCGAAGTGTGCCGTCCAATGATCGATCAACCTCTGCCCTTTCATCTCTCCCTCTCCGTCGAACGGCTTGCTCACGCCAACGGTGCTGTCACCTGCAAGGGTGTAGGTGTATTCGGTCGTTGCCTTCGATTCTCTCGATGTTCCCTTGCACGAGCCGGAAGCGCAGACCTGCGTCCAATTGGTCATAACGGCATCGGATCCAACAGCGGTGCTCGTGCCCGTCCATGTGCCGGACACATCGGCATCGCTGAGAGCCACAGGCATCATAGCCGGTGCTGGAGCCATCGCCGTCTCTGTGTCAGTGGCCGGTGCATCGGATTTTGTGCAGGCGAGAAATACCGCAACTAGCGGGATCAGTGTAGCAAGTCGACGCATGTGTTCCTCTCATGGTGGGCGGCGGTTAGACCAAGTTCAATGCTGATGGTTCTGTCTCGCGGCGAACTTACCTTGTCAGCCCGCGTATTGCCAGAATCGGGCCGGTGCAGGCAAGTGGGTATCAAACATTTAAGCCGTCCGGGAGAACGGGCTACTGGCGGACCGACGCGACACGAGGCAATCTGTCTGAATTGGCCGGTCGCAGGTTCTTTGCTGACGGTTCACGAGACGAGGCGCCCCACGCCACTCGATTTCCTCCAGACAGAAGTTCAGGCAGCACTCGGCGAGCAATACACGCTCGAACGTGAGCTGCCGCGCGGTGGCATGTCGCGCGTGTTCCTCGCCACCGATAACGCATTGCGACGCCATGTCGTGATCAAGGTGCTCGCACCTGAACTGGCAGCTTCGCTCTCGGCGGAGCGCTTCAAGCGGGAGATCGCGCTGGCGGCGCGACTGCAACATCCGCACATCGTGCCGCTGCTATCGGCCGGGGTCGCCGGGCCGCACCTGTACTACACGATGCCCTTCGTGGACGGTGAGTCCCTGCGGCAGCGAATGGTTCGTGAGCGTCCGATGGCGTTTTCGGATATCTGCACCATCCTCGAGCATGTCGCAGGCGCACTTTCGTACGCGCACGCGGAAGGTATCGTACACCGGGATATCAAGCCCGAAAACGTGATGTTCTTCCACGGCCAGGCTGTGGTGCTGGACTTCGGAATCGGCAAAGCGCTTATCAGCGCGTCCACCGGCCAGACTGAGGGGGAGATCCTCCGGATCACGCAGGTGGGGATGAGTCTTGGCACGCCCACCTATGTCGCCCCCGAACAGGGGTCCGGTGACCCTTCGCTCGATCACCGCGCCGATCTGTATGCACTGGGCGTCGTCGCCTACGAAATGATCACTGCGCACCCACCTTTCTCCGGTCGTACGGCGCAGCAGGTGATCGAAGCGCACGCGAAGCAGGTACCTGCGACAGTCAGTGCGCGACGGCCCGACGTGCCAAAGCACTTGAGTGCAGTCGTGATGCGAATGCTCGAAAAGCGTCCTGCTGACCGGCCGGCAACGGGTGACGAGATCGTGAAAGCCTTGAGCATCACGGTCGCGCCGCGACATGCCGGCGGCGGGCTGATCGTCGAATCCCTTGCCAACGCGCCACGATGGGTGCCGTGGACGATTGCGGGCGTATCCACCACCGTCGCAATCGTGATGGC
>JBPPMU010000300.1:0-5110 GCA_051306215.1 Gemmatimonadaceae bacterium
TGACGTCCTCCCCAATGCGGAGTCACTCAGGTCGTGAGCCATTGGGGTGAATTGTTGCTCCTTTTGTGTTCCAATGCAAACTCGGCGGGGGTTCGCCGGCGCAGGCTTTTATGCGGCCTGACTTCGTTGTACTCGATCCGCCACCGCTCCACTGCTTGCTGTGCATCGGTGATGTTGGTAAACCATTCCGCGTCCAGGCATTCGTTTCTGAACTTCCCGTTGAAGCTCTCGATGAATGCGTTCTCCACTGGCTTGCCAGGCCGGATGAACTGAAGCGAGACTCCTCGATCATGTGCCCAGACATCCAGAGCCCGGCCCGCGAACTCTGGTCCGTTGTCGCAGACGATGCTCTTGGGCAAGCCACGCGTAACCGCTAGCCGATCGAGCACCTGGATGATTCTCAAGGCTGGAAGTGAATGAGCCACCTCGATAGCAGGGCATTCTCTAGTCATGTCATCGACGATGTTGAAGCAACGAAACGGCCTTCCGTCGGCCAGAGCATCGGATACGAAGTCCATGCTCCACCGTTCGTTCGGCTCAGTGGGAGCTGGGAGCGGAACTCTCGGCATCGATACACGCTTCTTCCCCCTCCGACGCGACATTGCCAGTCCTTCCTCCCTGTAGAGCCTCAGGACGAGCTTGTGGTTGACCCTGCGGCCTTCACGCCTCAAAAGAGTATGCAGCATCTGGTAGCCCCACTTGGGCTTCGATGCCGCGAGCTCGCGAAGCCGCGCTCGAAGGTCATCATAGCTCGGTCTTCGAGTCCTGTAGTGCCAGCGAGATCTGCTCAGCCCGATGAGAGCGAGAGCCCGGCGCGTACTCGTCGGAAACTGTCCGATGAGCCAGGTGACGGCCTCGCGCCGCTGAGTGGTCGTCACCACTTTCGTCCCACCACATCTTTGAGCATTGCATTGTCGAGCGACAGATCAGCGACGAGCCGTTTCAGCCTCTTGTTCTCATCCTCGAGTGCTTTCAGCCGCTTCGCCTCACTCAGCTGCAGGCCGCCGTACTTGCCACGCCAGCGATAGAACGTTTGCTCAGTGATTCCATGCTTACGGCAGACCTCGCGGATCGGCGTTCCGCCGGCGCCCTCGTGGAGCACAGCAATGATCTGCTCCTCGGAAAATCTCGACCTTTTCATCAGTCCTCCCCGCCTCTCGGCGGACCAGGACTCACAACCTACGAAATGGCTCCGCTTTCGGGGAGGACGTCAACCCGGCGACTCGCATCACCCGAATTCGTCAGATCGTAGATGCTGCCCTATGGAAGGTTGTTCCCCGGTTTTACGGCAGGCACCTCATCAAGCGCGATCGGGCTTATGTCGACGGCATAGACGACAAGGCGTTCATAGCAGCCCTCGACGAGATGGATGCCGACCACGTTTCTGCGTGGAGCAAAGGCGGCGACAACTCGGCCAAGAATTGCCAAATGCTCTGCGTTACCCACAATCGGGCTAAGGGCAATCGTTAATCTGCGTGCCTCGCCGCCAACCAAGGAACCTTCGTCCACCCATGGATAAATCAGCCAATCTCTGGGGCAACCTGCCCCGGATCGGGTTCTTGTGCTTCTTCTTGACTGTAGGGTAGCATGATCTGCTATTCCCCTTCAAGGTATTTGGCGTCTGCTCTTTTTCTGAGCAGCAATCTGCAATGGTGCGTCTTGGCGGCGTTTACTGGATACTACGACACTGGAGGCAAGCAAGGACAAGGCAGGTTTGTGTCGCCGTCCTTGTCACCCCACGGTGTTCATAATGCCAGGACGATTCGAGTTCCCTCCTGCTACGGATGCCGCGCAGTTCAAACAGGTCAGCCGCCTTTCGTGTCTAGCAAGAGTTTCCGTACTGGGTTCGCCTCGAGCAATTCTGGCGGTGACACTGCACTCAAGCTATAGTACCTGTACCTGCGGGTAGCCCAACCCCCGAGGTACCTGAGGAGGGACCAATGAGAGTCGCAAGGATCATCGCCCCGGCGTTACTTCTCATCGCCGCGGGTGCCCGTGTCTCCGCTGCGCAGCTAATCGATGAGCATTGTGCGGTCATTGCCGCCTCGGAGTTCGCTCCGACAATCGACATCTGGCTCGACAAGCGCACATACCATCGCGGAGTCCGGATGCGCCCGCATTTCTCGACGGAGCCCGGCGCCCACGTCGTCATCGTGCGGGTGTCACCTAAAGGTGAGCTGTGGGTGATGTATCCACTGCGGCCCGGATTACAGAAACCCTATGCGCTCGCGTTGCATCCTGATGACAGGATGCCCTCCTCAGAGGAGCCGGGGAGTCTCTACAAGGCCGGCGAACGCGGCTTCGTCTTCGCGATCGCCTCGTATCAGCCTTTCGATTTTGGCGCATTCCGCCAAGGAAACCGATGGGACGGTGCCCGGTTCGCGAAGTTCGCTCGTTACGCTGATCCCTTCGGGGCTCTTCGCAATTTCGTCGATGAAATACTGCCGAGCACTGCTGCCTATTCGCTCGACTGCGAGGTTTACGAAACCTCTTCCCATGATGTCAGCAGGAACGTGTACCAAGGTGACAACGGCTACGTCTCGCGCAACGACCAGCGCAGAAGATGAAGGGGCGTAAGAGCGCAGCGTAATTCTCGGGAGAGCTTCTCGTTCCGCGCCTCGATGGCGTAGTGGAACTCGGCGAATTTCCGCTCGAGCTCGGTTGCCGGGTTGGTGAGAAAGCCGGGATCGTCAGAGGCAGCGGCCGCGAACAGCGGGCCCAGGTCGGCGGCGGTCGGCGCGGTCACGACCAAACTCGCGGCGCCATAATGGCGCTGGTAATGGCGCTTCCTTATAAGGCAGTAGAGCCTCGGTGGCAATAACATACTTAACACACGAGGGAGGGTGTGCTGACCTGGAAGGCGGCAATGACATGGGTGACAACCTGCCGCCGCTTCCTGGGGGAACTCGCAAGAACGGATTAGAAGGTTCCCCCTCTAGAAACGAGCAACGGCACCCATTTCTGGATGCCGTTGGAACTCGTTGCAACTCCTGTTAGTGGAGGCGCGGGGATTCGAACCCCGGTCCGAGACTAGATTCACTACAGCTTCTACGTGCGTATCTCACCGTTTGAGGTCTCCATACGCTGGCCAGTGAGCAACCCACGGATGGACAAGCCTTCTAAATTTTCGCAGGCCGCCCGAAGGCGAAACAGCCCGCTATCCCGAATTTGCGATACTCATGAAGCCGCCTCAGGAGGGCTTCCTCAAGAGCAGGTGCAGCAACTCCTAAAAGGAGTTACGCAGCCAGTGCGAGGTTATCGTTCGCAGTTGAAAATTTTCCCGAAGGTTTTACCAGGATCCGAGGACCTGGGCACGCGGCCACAGCTTCACCAACCCCGTCGAAGCCAGTCGCCCCCATAGCATGAAAGTTACCCAAATAACGGCCCGAAGTCAACCGAAATAACCTGACAACCTGCTTCATGTGGCACGAGCTAAGCCGTTGCCTGTCAATCCGTTCAGCTACTGATCAGGCCGCGACCTCTGCCACCTCGGCCGGGTGGCTATTCAGGTAGTCGTCGAAAATGCCCTCGACCTCGTCGAGCGACTCAACCGCATATAACCGCCGCTTCATCTCAGCGGCATCCGGCAGCCCCTTCACATACCAGCCGAGGTGCTTGCGGAACTCGAGCGCGGCTCCGCGGAGATCCGCCTCGTATTCGAGAACGAGCCGAGCGTGCTCGAGAGCTATCGCGAAACGACCCTCCACAGAAGGCGCCGGCCGCATCGGCTTCCCCTCCATCAGGTCGCGCGTCTGGTTGAACACCCAAGGCTGCCCGAAAGCTCCCCGCGCGATCATCACCGCCGCGCATCCCGTCTCACGGTACATCCTGAAGGCATCCTCGGCGGTTTTGATATCGCCGTTCCCGATCACGGGGATATCGAGCGCGTCCACGAGCGCCGCGATCTCCTCCCAGCGCGCCGACCCGGTGTACATCTGCGTCCGCGTCCTCGGATGGAGCGCGATAGCGCGAGCTCCCGCATCCTGGCAGCGGAGTCCGATCTCGACAGGATTCCGCATCTCCTCGTTCCAGCCGCTGCGGATCTTCACCGTGACCGGAAGGTGAGTGTTCGCCGACACGGACCTTATCACCTCCTGCACGAGACCCAGATCGCGCAGGCATCCCGAGCCGCCGTTCCGCCGCACCACCTTCTTGACGGGGCAGCCGAAGTTTATGTCGATGAACTCGGGTTGGAAGATGTCAGCGACTAGCGCCGCTGCATCACCCATCGGCCCCGCCTCGCCCCCGAATATCTGCACGCCGATTGGCCGCTCCTCGGGCCCGAACCGCAGCTTGTCGATAGTCGCCGGGTTCTCCCGACGTATCCCTTCTGCCGACAGGAATTCCGTCACGACTACGTCCGCACCGAATCGCCGGCAGATGCGGCGGAACGGCGACTCCGACACCCCCGCCATCGGCGCGAGGTAGAGCGGCACATCATGATCGTGAGCGAAAGGAAAGGCCATGAATTGCAAGCTAAGGGAGCCTACAAGTGCTTGCAACATCGTGGGTTGCCGCTGGATAGAGGCAACTGTAACTTGCGTGGATTGCGCCCGGATCCGGGCGGTCACAGGCGAGGGTTATTGATGGAGCTGCGCGAGTTTTTCTCGGAAGACGCAATCAAGCTTGAACTCGAGGGCGAAACCAAGGACGACGTCCTCAAGGAGCTCATCGGGCTGCTGGGTCTCGACGAAAAGTCCGAGAGCATGCTCTTCAAGATGCTCAAGCGCAGGGAAAACCTCGGTTCGACAGGCATCGGCCGCGGAATCGCGATTCCCCACTGCCGGTCACTCGTGGTGAGCAAGCTCCGCGTTGCGTTCGGGCGCAAGCCGAATGGACTCGACTTCAAGGCAATCGATGAGAAGCCGGTGAACTTCTTCTTCCTTATCGTCGCGCCGCCGCTCGAGGTATCGAACCAGTATCTCCCCGTGCTCGGCAAGATTGCTCAGTTTTCGAAGGAGCCTGATGTGCCGGAGCGACTTTTCGGGTTGACCGAGCCGGCGCAGTTCATGGCGCTCCTCGAGGAGAAGGCAGTCTGAACAACTGCTTTCCACCGATGACACAGATGTACCGCTGATGTCACCGAGGAAATGCTTTGGTTTCAGACGAT
>JBPPMU010000301.1:0-4636 GCA_051306215.1 Gemmatimonadaceae bacterium
CCGCAAGCTCGCGCTTGAGCCGCTCCTGCGACTGCGGGTGAGCCTCGACTGCGCTTCCTTCTCCGCCGGCATGGGTGTTCGCCAGCATCTGCGCCCAGGTCGGCGCGTTGGCGTGGAGAAGGCCGGGAAGATCCGCGGCGCCATCTTCCTGCAGCAGGTCGTCGATGGCGTCGAGCAGAGGCAGGTATGCCTCGGCACCGGCAAGACGCTCCGAGCAGCGTCCCAGTGCGACGAAGTGAGAGCTCGAGTCAGCCATCGTCCGAAGGAACGTCTCGAGAAGTGTCGTCTTCCCGATCCCCGGCTCTCCCGAGATGCAGACCAGAAAGGCCCGGGCTGATCGCGCGTTGTCGAACGCCTCGGGTAACGCCGAAAGCTCTGGTTCGCGCCCAATCACGCCGCGCTGTGCGACGACCGTGCTCGTCACGTGGCGGCTCGTGGCCTGGAGCGCAGCGACTGCATCGAGTGCCTCAGCGACGTCGTCAGCGGTTGGACGATCGTCCGGGTTTTTTGCCAGCATCTTCATCACGACCGCGTCGAGACTCGCCGGCACTCTGCTGTTGACCTGCGATGCTGGCATCGCCTCGCGCAGGATTATCGCGCTCAGGACAGCCATGTCCGAGCTCGAGTCGAAGGGATGCCGTCCGGCCGCGAGCTCGTAGAGGACGATGCCGAGGGAGAACATGTCGCTCGCCGGCGTCACGACCTTGCCGGTGGCCTGCTCGGGCGACATGTAGCGCATTGTCCCGACGACCATTCCGGGCTGCGTTATCCGTGACTCGGTTTCCGGATCGGAGAGGTCACGCTGGCCAAGCTGCGCGATTCCGAAGTCGAGGACCTTGAGATATCCATCGTCCCGCAGCATCAGGTTTTCCGGCTTGATGTCGCGGTGAATGATCCCTGCCTCGTGTGCCACGGCCAGAGCCCTTGCCGCCTGCGCTCCCATTCGTGCGATTGACGGTATCGACGGGGATTCCAGGCGGAGGTCCCTGAGGGTGCGCCCCTCGATGAGCTCCATCGCGATGAAGTGGCCGAGCGGGGATTCGCCCACTTCGTAGACGGTGACGATGTTCGGGTGATTCAGCGCCGATGCCGCCTTCGCCTCGCGTACGAATCGCTCCACCGCGTCGGGATGGAAGACGCCTTTTCGCGGGAGGAGCTTGAGCACGAGCTCGCGCTTGAGCTCGGGGTCACGGGCGTGGTAGAGCTCCCCCATCCCACCGGCGCTGATGAGGGAGATGATCTCGTATCTGCCGATCGGGGAACCCGGGTCGATCTTGCCGGCGGGCGACATTCAGTTCTAAAAATACCTCCGGGGGGAAGGGGGTCGGCGAGTTTTTTGCTTGCGCGGCGAGGTTCCCGGCATTTGCTTTTACCGGGCATCATTCAATGCAGGAACCGGCTGGATCGACCGGCCTGGAAATCATGCCCAACCACAACTGGTTGGGCATTTCGTCTATGGTCGTTTTACCGTACGCAAATTCAGGAAACAACATGCGCCGTCTGGTAGTCACGTCGCTGATTCTGCTCGCAACGGCGGCGCTCCCGCGCACCGGCCAGTCGCAGTCAGTATTCCAGGTAGATCAGAGCCTCAAGGGCACCCGTGAGGTCGGAATCTTCGCCTCCGGGCGGATTCTCTCGACTGAGTACAGCACAGATGAAGGGAAGGCTGCATTCGGCGGTGCGCTGACGTTCGGCACGCACCTGCGGAGCTCGCTCGTTGTACAGGGCGGCATCGGTGTCAACTATTCGCGGCAGGAATTCAGCTACTACAAGCCGCCTCTCTGGACATTCACGCCGACAATCTCGCTGATCCTTCAGCGCTCAACCGTCGCTGATGTGCAGCCATACGGGATCGCAGGAGCGGGTTACGAGTTCATCAGCTACACTCACCCGCGCTGCGACTGCGAGCAGAACCGCAGCATGGCCATCGGAAACGTCGGGCTCGGCATCAGAAAGATGCTGGGTGGCTCACGTGCATTCCGGGCCGAGCTGACGAGTCAGATCGGCAAGGGTGGACCGGCTTTTACCGGAATGGCTGGAATCTCGCTATTCACCGGTGGCAACAGCAGGACGCGGATAAAACCGCCGGGACGTGTCAGGACTGAGCCGATCGTACCGATTCCAAGGCAGACAACGACAGTGCAGCCGGCTACAAGGCCCGCGCCGCCGCCTCCGGCTCCGCTTCCCACGCCGTCGAACAGCGTGACGCGCGCGCCTTCTGCCTCGCCGCTTCCGGCTGGTGTCGGCGCTGTTCTCCTTTCGTTCGACGGGACGCAGGTCGATTTCACCAGGGTTGACTGGCGCGAGGATGCCGAAGCGCTGATCGACGGTCTCGTAGTCGATCTGACATCCGACGCGGGGCTCGGGATCAAGGTGAGCGTCGAGGCGCACACCGACAACGTCGGATCAAACGCGGCGAACATCATGGTCGGGCTCGACAGGGCCCGGGCGGTCAGGGAATACCTCGTGAGCCAGGGCGTCACGCCTGATCGGGTGAGGATAAGCAGCATGGGCGAGGATTCGCCGATTGCGCCAAATACCACCGCGATAGGCAGGCAGCAGAACAGGCGCATCATAATCAAGCGGGACAACTAGGATGAGCAGGACGACGATGAAGAGATACGGGATGCGGAAGCCGCTCCTGACAGTTCTTGCGGTTGCGGTGACGGCGCTCGCCGGCATCGCCTGTGGCGAGCTCACCGGGCCCGAGTCGCCGACCACGCCAAGTGATGTGGTCGCGACGCTGGCGAGCCCGACGTCGGTGACTTTAACGTGGACGCCAAGTCCGCTCAACGATGGTGTGATCAGTTACAGCATCTACAGGAACGGGACGAAGGTCGGCGAGACAACCGGCACTGAGGCAACGTATACGGATACAGGGCTGAGCCCGCAGACCACCTACGTGTATTCGGTGGCGGCCAACTGTGTCGGCGGAGTCGAGTCGAAGCGGTCCGTGGAGACTGATGCGTCGACGATCACGACCGTCGATGTAACGCCTCCGACGGTGATCCAGACAATTCCGGCGGCTGGTGCGAGCCAGGTTTCGCTCGTCGCGGATGTCAATGTCGTGTTCAGCGAGCCGATGGATCCCGCGACGATCAACGCGTCGACACTACTGCTCCGAGTGACGGACGGCGCCGCCATCGCCGGCACAGTTACCTATAACGCAGAGACGCGGCGAGCGACTCTCGTTCCGACCGGCGGCCTGCCGAATTTTACGACCCTCACTGCGACGATCACCACCGGCGCGAGGGATCTGGCGGGCAACGCGCTGCAGCAGGCGACGAGCTGGACATTCACGACGCACGATGAGGTGCCTCCCACCGTAATTGCCGCAACTCCGGCAAACGGCGCTACCGGCGTCTCGCCCAACTCCGTCGTGACGATCACGTTCAGCGAGCGGATGAATCCGGCGACGATAAACGCGTCGACGATCACGCTGCGCATCACTTCGTCGGGAACGGCGATAACGAGCGTCGTCACATACAACGCCGATACCCGCGTGGCGACGCTTACGCCGAGCGGGCCGCTTTCCGAGAACGTGAACTACACGCTGACGGTGAGTACCGGTGTGAGGGACGAGCAGGGGAATGCGATGGCTGCGCCGTATAGCCTTTCGTTCACGGCCGGTGATACGACTTCTCCGACCGTTGTTTCGACGGTGCCGGCGGATGGTGCGACTGGCGTTGCAACGGGCACGACGGTGAGCGCGACGTTCAGCGAGCCGATGAATACGGCGACGATAAATACCGGGACGTTCACGCTGCGGCTTACGTCAGGCGGCGGAAATCTCGCCGGTGCAGTTGCGTGGAACGGTGGTACAAATACGGCGACGTTCACTCCCGCGGCGCCATTGGCTCAGGGCACATCATACACTGCGACGGTGTCTACAGGCGCGCGTGACGCTGCCAACAACCCGATGACGGCCGCGAAGGTGTGGACGTTCACCACGATCGACAACACAGCGCCGACCGTGACTGCCGTGGTCCCGAAGAACGATTCTATCGGTGTCCCGACGTCGAGTACGGTGCGCGTGACGTTCAGCGAGCCGATGAATCCGGCGACCATCACGACGTCGACGATCACTGTGCGGAACACTTTGACGACTGCGCCGGTCGCGGGGACGATGTCGTACGATGCGGCGACGCGCACGGCGATCTTCACTCCGGGCGGGCTGTCGAACCTCACCAGTTACACGGTAACGGTGACGACCGGCGTGAAGGATGTTGCGGGGAACCAGCTTGCGGCCCCGTTCACGTCGACTTTCACGACGATAGCGTTGGGCGACGGTATCGCGCCTACGGTCGCGGCACTGTCACCGTCCAACGGTCAGACCGAGGTCGCGATATCCACCAACGTACTCATCACGTTCAGTGAACCCATGAATCCGGCGACGATAACCGCCGCGAACATCATGCTCAGAGACATTGTTGGAGACAGTGTTATCACGAGCTCGGTATCCTACAACAACCTGATCGCGACTCTCGACCCCACCAACGATCTGGGGCATGTGCGGACGTATAGCATAGTGATAACGGCAGGTGTGACGGATGTCTCTGGCAATCCCTATGTACCCGCGATCCCTCCGATTTTCACAACGACCGCAGATAACGTCAAACCGACTGCATCGGCTCTT
>JBPPMU010000302.1:0-4522 GCA_051306215.1 Gemmatimonadaceae bacterium
AGGAGTGCCGCACCCGCGAGGCAACGGCGCTTTTTCCCGAAAGCTCCGGAAGTATGTCGTTGACGAGAAGGTCGTCGACCTTCCCGCGGCGATTCGCTCGATGACGAGCCTTCCGGCAACGGTGTATCGAGTTTCTGATCGAGGCTCGCTCCGGGCTGGCGCGTATGCGGATGTCGTCGTGTTCGATCTCTCGCGGGTGAAAGACATGGCTACGTATGAACAGCCACACCAGATGGCCCAGGGAATGGTGCACGTCCTTGTTAACGGACGGCTGGCGATCCGGAATGGCGAATTCACCGACGCACTTGCTGGAGAGGTGCTCCAGCGCTCCAGATGAGGCCGCGCAAAATCATGGAATTCCTGAAGCCCTTAACAGCAAGACTTTCTTTCGCTGTCGCGGCCGCTGGCCTGCTCGCCGGGCAACCCGCCGGCGCGCAGGTCACCGACCTCGCACAACAGGTCGAGGTGCTCCGGACACCGTATGGCATTCCTCATATACGAGCCGAGAACCTGAAGGCCGCTGCCTACGCACTTGCATACGTGCAGCTCGAGGATCACGGAGCTGGCGTCGCGCGCGGACTCGTCCGGTCCCGCGGTGAAATGGGAAGGTGGTTCGGCCGCGACAGCATGGAATCCGACTTTCTTGCCCAGCGCGAATACAAGCTGGCGGTCGACAACTATCTCCGGCTCGATGCAGACACGCGCGCCGTGTATGAAGGATTTGCAGCTGGCGTGAATCGTTATGTCGAATTGTTTCCCGGCGAATTTCCCGCTGGCTTTTCTCCTGGTTTCACCGGCTACGATGTCGCCGCGCGGGATGTGAACCTCGCAAGCTCGGCGCAGGCCCGTCAGTTTCTCGCGAGAGTCAGCGGTCGCCAGAGGCCGGCGGAACAACCGGCGGCGCAGCGGCCGCCCGGAACTGACCCGATCGAGGAAGGCTCGAATGCGTGGGCGTTCGCGCCTTCCCGGACAAAGTCAGGCCGCGCGATCCTGATGCGGAATCCGCACCTTTCCTGGACAGCCGGTTATTACGAGGCCCAGGTGACGGTGCCCGGCGTCCTGGACTTTTACGGGGATTTCCGGATAGGAGGTCCCTTCGGCGTCGTGTCCGGCTTCAACGCGAACCTCGGCTGGGCAACGACGAACAACGCTCCGGACCTCAACGAGATTTACGCCCTCGACGCCGATACATCGCGCGTCGACCACTACGTCTTCGACGGTGCGTCAGTGCCGCTCGAGCGCGAGCTCGTCACCGTCGCATTTCGCAACGGCGGATCCTTTTCCACCGAGACACGCGAGTTCTGGCGCAGCCACCTCGGTCCGGTGCTGCACCGCGACAGCGGGATGGTATATGTCCTGCGCGCCGCAGGCGACGGCGACAATCGCGCAGGGGAGCAGTTCCTCCGGATGATGCGCGCGCGCTCCCTGTCCGAGTGGCAGGATGCAATGAGGATGAGGGCGCGGATGAACTCAAACTTCACGTATGCCGACCGTGCGGGAAACATCCTCTACGTGTGGAACGCGGCGATTCCTTCGCTTCCTCACGTGAACGGCGGCGACACAACCGCGGTGCCCGCGCGGACAAGCCAGGACATCTGGACGCGATACATCCCATACGACTCGCTCCCGCAGCTGCTGAATCCTCGCGGGGGCTACGTGCGCAACGAGAACGACGCGCCGTACCACACTAACATGCGGCAGGTGCTCGACCGCGGCCGCTACCCGGCAAACCTGCCCGAGCCGTCGCTCCGCCTCCGCAGCCAGCTCAGCCTCGAGTTGGTCGACAACAACCGGAAGCTCTCACTCGAGGACGTCGTCGCGCTCAAGCACTCGTATCGGATGCTCCTCGCAGACAGGGTAAAACCTGATTTGATGGCGGCCGTCCGCGCGATGAGCCCTGACTCGACGATCGTGAGAGCTGCAGACCTTCTGGCGCGCTGGGACAACACCGCGTCGCACAACGCTCGCGGTGCGGTGCTGTTCGATACGTGGTGGCGGCGATACACTGACGGCCTGGTGGCAGACTCGATGTTCGCCGAGTCGTGGTCTGCAGCAGCGCCGGTTACGACGCCGAAGGGCTTGAAGGATCCGGTACGTGCCGCCGAGTCGTTCGTTTGGGCTGTCGCCGAGACGGCTCGCCGCCACGGAAGTTATGACGTGGCGTGGGGCGACGTTCACCGCGTCCGCGTTGGGAATGTCGACGTTCCGGTGGGAGGCTGCGGAGGTGCATTCGGCTGCTTTCGTGTGCTCAATTTCCGAACGGATACCGACGGGCGGCGGGTTGTGAATGGGGGCGACGGATGGGTGCTCGCGGTCGAGTTTACCGATGTACCGCGAGCGTATTCAGTGCTGGCGTACGGCCAGAGCCCGCGCAAGGACTCTCCGTTCCACTCGGATCAGGCAGCGATGTTCGCGGCCGGCGAGATGAAACGAGTTGCATTCACGGCCCGAGATGTCGAGGCGCAGACGATTCGACGATACCGTCCCGGCGCCGGGCGGTGAAGAGCAGGGTTCACAGATGGCACAGATGGGGCACCGATGACACCGAGGGTTTCACCTTAAAGGTAAAAACACTTTATGCCCTTTGTTAAGGGAAAAGCGTCGAACCTTCAGCAACTCATGAGGGACGCACGCTTCGTACCGGGCCTATCTCGGTGTCATCAGTGCCCCATCAGTGTCATCTGTGAACCCTGCTCTTCGCACACAAACCAAAACGGCCACCGGCGTATCGCCGGTGGCCGCTTGAACATCTAAGCCCTGAAATCAGGCGTCGCGATTGATACAGGCGTTGTCGCTCAAGACGTTGGGATTGTTCGCTTCAGCGAACGGCACAGGGAAGTTCACGTCAGTTCCGTAAGTTCCCCCCTTATGCCATGCGCCGGTTGGGAAGACACTGTTCGCAGTGCGACCATGCTGCCGGATGAGGCGTCGCATGTCCCCGACGCGGTAACCCCGGCCAAACAGCGAGAAGGCGCGCTCGGCGAAAAGCTGGTCGACTCTCGCAGCGGCCGTGCCTGCGTCAGCGAGCGGTGCAAGTCCCGTAACCGTCGCGCGAAGCGTGTTGAGCGTTGCGAGCGCCTGCCCCGCATTGCCGCCGCGCAGCTGTGCCTCAGCTTCGATAAGCCTCGCCTCGCGGCCCATGAGAATGGGAACTGAGCTCTCCCGCGTGGGCCACATCCGCTGGACGTAGAACGGCTGCGTCAAATCGTCACGAATTGCCTGGGTTACGCCAATCGCCCTGCATGCAACGTCATTACCGAGGCACACCGGCAGGCGCGGGTCATTGGCAGTCGCGAAATTGAGCCCGTTGATTCCTTCATTTGTGCTGACGCTGTAACGCCGCGCGTTGTTGTTATAGGTCCAGAACGCGTTGACCTCCGACGTCGAGTGAAGCATCACGTACTGATAAGCCGTCGGAACTCCGGCGACAGCCGCCGCGGCCTCAGCCGGCCGGTTGAGGTTGAGCAGGATCCGGCCGCGGGTGAGGCGCAGCGCGTTCTGGACGCGAACGTCGTTAGCGGTTGTTCCGGTTACGAGTGCAAGCCCGTCGGTCGCGTGCCCAAGCGCGCGCTCGAACGCGGCGGCAATGGTGATGGGACTACCGTATTCCGCGCGCCCATCTATGACCGTGCTGAACACAAGGCCATTGCAGTAATGCTCGGCCATCAGGTTGATGATGTATGCCTGGACAAAATGCATCTCGCCCACCTGCCACGCAGGTGCGGTCGGGTTGTACTGAGCGTAAAGGTCTATCGCCTGTTCCGCGGCGAGCCGGGTGCGGTGCAGGACACGGTTCGCGTTGGTCAGGAAAAGATTCTCCGGGGTTACCACTCGCTGATCGATTTCCTGGCGCGCGATGAAGGAGTCACCGTTGTTGTATTCATCCGAAAAAAGGCCGCCCAGAAGAAACAGGCTCTCAGTTCCCCCGATGAGCCCGGTAGTTGTGCCGCTGGTGGCGGCGTTGAGTCGTGCAAGGGCGCCGATACGTACGGCATTGGCGCCGGCAGCAGACTGCACGTTGCTGGGGTCGATCTCGTCCTGGGCCTCGACGTCGATAATCCGATCCGTGGAGCATCCCGCGAGGGCCAGTGACGCAAGCATGGCAAGGGTAACGCTGCGCCGCAGT
This sequence comes from Gemmatimonadaceae bacterium, assembly GCA_051306215.1. Taxonomy (GTDB): domain Bacteria; phylum Gemmatimonadota; class Gemmatimonadetes; order Gemmatimonadales; family Gemmatimonadaceae; genus UBA4720. The sequence goes on from JBPPMU010000302.1 coordinate 4,127, forward strand.
CGCGCCCAGGCGATGGTGGTATCTATCATGGGATATATCATCCTAGAAGCCGAGGTTTAGACGGAAGGAGAAGTACGTGGGGGGGGCGAATGCCTGGAAAGACGACGGGGCGTTGGCTGTCGAGCCGAAGGCCTCCGGATCGACGCCAGTGTATTTGGTCCAGAATACGCCAAGGTTACGCGCGGCAAGAGTGGCTGTCGCATTCCGGCCGTTGAGGAACCGCCCAACCCAAGTGTCGGGCACGATCAGGCTTACCGCCAGCTCGCGGAACCGCCAGAAGTCGCCCTTCTCGAAAAATCCTGCGACCGAGCGGCTGGGGTGCTCACGAACCATGACGGTCCGCGCCTGCTCGAACAGTGATGCCTCAGGATTGATCAGCCCCGAGCAGTTGAAGCG
>JBPPMU010000303.1:0-8990 GCA_051306215.1 Gemmatimonadaceae bacterium
GTGACAGCTTCGGGGTCGTACTCGATTGTGTCGAGAAAATATGGCCTGGCCTGGCGGACGATGTCGTCGATTGTTCGCGCCCGCACGCGAAGAAGGTCGAGGAGCGCGAGATACCACTCGCGTCGCGCGGCGATGTCCACTTCGTCGGTAAGGCCGGCTTCGATGATCGCAGGGGTCACGATCGGCTCGAGATTCTCGAGAGGAATGAGTGACAGGTGCTGTCCGTTCATCCACTCGAGTTTCTTCGGGTCGAAGATCGCCGCTTTCCGCTGAAGTCCCTCAGGGGAAAAAAGAGAGGTCATCTCCTCGAGCGTCATCACCTCGCGGTCACCTCCGGGGGACCATCCGAGCAGCGCGAGAAAGTTCAGCATCGCGCCCGGCAGCAGGCCCTGATGCTGGTAATCGCCCACCGCGGTGGCCCCGTGACGCTTGCTGAGTTTCTTCCCGTCCATGCCGTGGATCATTGGCAGGTGCGCAAAAACCGGTAGATCGGCGCCGAGTGCCCTGTAGAGCAGGATCTGCTTGGGTGTGTTGGAGATGTGGTCGTCACCGCGCATGACGACGGTGATTCCCATCGCGATATCGTCCGACACGACCGCGAGATTGTAGATCGGAGTTCCATTCGAGCGAAGGATCACGAAGTCGTCGAGATCCTTATTGGGGAACGCGATGCGCTCGTGAACGAGATCGATCCACTCCGTTGTCCCCTCGGGGATGCGAAAGCGGACGACGAAAGGCTCGCCCGCCGTGGTCCGGCGGTCGATTTCTTCGGTGGGAAGTTTGTCGCAGCGGCGGTCGTACTTGAAGCTCTCCTTCCGGGCTTCGGCTGACTTCCGGCGCTCGTCGAGCTCCTCGGCAGTGCAGAAGCATCGGTAGGCCGCACCCTGCTCGAGCATCCTCAGAGCGTCGGCGCGGTGGCGCTCGAGGTTCGCGCCCTGGTATACGACTTCTTCATCCCACTCGAGCCCGAGCCACTCCAAGCCCTCGAAGATCGCCCGGGTGCTTTCGTCGGTGCTGCGTGCCTTGTCGGTGTCCTCGATGCGGAGGAGAAAATCGCCGCCGTACCGCCTGGCGAAGAGCCAGTTGAACAGCGCCGTGCGGGCTCCACCGACGTGGAGATATCCGGTTGGTGAAGGTGCGAATCGAAGGCGGGGACGGCGGCCCTGTTCAGTCATCTTTGGCGGTTGAAGAAAAACGGGCCCGCTTTTTCATGGCGGACCCGCGTATGAACGGAGAGAGAGGGATTCGAACCCTCGATACGCGTTTCCACGTATGCCGGTTTAGCAAACCGGTGCCTTCAGCCTCTCGGCCATCTCTCCGGGAGGTCACGCAAGCTATTGCCGCCACAGGGCTTGTTCAACCCCGATGGATTTGCCGGCCGCCTTCGCAGCCGTCGAAAAACATAAGATTGCGCAGGTGTGTGATAACCAATATATAGGTGTCCCGGAGGCCTTGCCGGTAGCCGCACGCATCGGAAAGTGTGTGTATGACAGGTTCGCCACATCGAATGAGGGCCTCTCAACCTGCCTGAGAATCACGAGCATCCAGTGCTGCCGCCGGCTCTTCTCGCACGACTTCGTGCGGGATTGTCAGACTGGCGATCGAGATCTACGCTCCCGGCAGAGGCAAACGCCGTGGTGTCGGAAATCTGTGCCAGCTCGAAGAGCGCAGGCTGGTCTGCCGAACAGCTTGTCGTTGCGGTTAAGCACGCGTGTTACTCGTCAGACGAGATGACGCAGCTTACCACTACTTCCGAGCGGGACGCGTTGCTCTCAAGAGTTGTCTCCGCTTGCATCAGGGAGTACTTCCGCGACGGAGCGGGTGCGAGTCAGTAGCGCACCACAGTAGGGTCTACTTCCTCGCTCCACCGCTGGACTCCGCCGCTCAGGTCGGCGACCCGTTCGAATCCGTGCTCGACAAGCACCTCTGCGGCTTTCAGGCTTCTCCCACCCGACTTGCAGTAGACGATGACTTCCCTCGCGGGGTCGATCGTGTCGAGCTCGGTCTCGAGCGTCGCTAGAGGAATGAGTCTTCCACCCGGAATGCGGGATATGTCCCACTCCCAGGACTCGCGCACGTCGATCAGCTGAAGGTCCTCACCGGATGCGATTCGCTCAGCGAGCTCGCGGGGCGGCATGTCGCGAATCTTCGACTCCGCCCTCGATTCGGCGAGTGAAGAGACTCCGCAGAACGCCTCGTAGTCGATAAGCTCGGTGATCTCCCGAGTGCCGCACGCCGGGCACTCCGGATCGCGCCTCAGCTTGATGGTCCTGAACTCCATCGTCAGCGCATCGACAAGAAGCAGCCTGCCAGCGAGCGAATCGCCTGCTCCGATCAGGAGCTTGATTGTCTCGGTTGCCTGAATTGTGCCGATGATGCCCGGCAGCACTCCGAGCACACCACCTTCGGCGCAGGTTGGAACGAGTCCGGGCGGTGGCGGCTCCCGGAAGAGACAGCGGTAACAGGGCCCGCCTCCTGTCGCGAATACCGACGCCTGTCCCTCGAACCTCAGCACGCTCCCGAAGGCGTTCGGTTTGCCGAGCAGGACGCAGGTATCGTTTACGAGGTATCTCGTCGGGAAGTTGTCGGTGCCGTCGACGATCACATCGAAGGATTCGGCGATGCCGAGTGCGTTGGCCGACGTCAGCGCTGTGTCGAACTGCTCGACATGCACGTGAGGATTCACGTCCCTGATACGGTCCGACGCTGAATCGAGCTTCGGCCGGCCGATATCCCGGGTCCCGTGCATTATCTGGCGCTGGAGATTCGTCACATCAACAACGTCGAAGTCGACGAGCCCGATCGTGCCGACACCCGCGGCAGCGAGGTACAAAGCCGCCGGCGAGCCCAGTCCGCCGGCACCGACGAGCAACACCCTCGACTGCTTGAGCCGGCGCTGTCCCTCGGTCCCGACCTGCGGAAGGACCAGGTGGCGTCCGTATCGTCGAAGCTCATCGCCGGTGAGCTCCGGCAGCGACTGTTCCTGCTTGCGCGAGGCCATTGACTCAACGTAACCGGCAGCTAGACTCTGAACGAGGGGCGACGAAAACCGCGGCACCGCTTCGCTATGAACCAAAAAGAGGATTTTTGCGATGACATCGACGTTTCAGGGGGACGCGCGCTTCCGCAGGTCGAATCGCGTTGACGAAACGCGCGTGGGCGACCGCGTCGTGCTCTATCACCGCGATACCGGAAGCGGTGTCGTGCTGAATCCGACGGGCTCGATAATCTGGGACGCGCTTGCCGCGCCGCAGTCAGCCGCGGATCTGGCTGACGGACTTTCCGCCCGCTACCCCGCGCTCGGGCGCGAGAAGATCACGGCGGACGTTGGAACCTACGTCGAGTCGCTTCTCGAGAACGGACTCATTGCAAGCGATTCGTGAAACACTAGAGCCGCCGCACGGTGTCGCGTTGATGTTGACGCGGCGCTGCAACATGTCGTGCTCGCACTGCAGCGTCGAGAGCGGGCCGAAGGTTCGAGGGGAGCCCACGCCGGCCGAGCTGCTCGCGACGGTCAACGCGATCGCCGATGCGGGACTTCGCGCCGTGCAGCTTACAGGCGGCGAGCCGATGATCCGCGAGAAGCTCGTCTTCGACCTGCTTCGGCTGGCCAGGAAGCGTGGCCTCGCGACGACAATGTCAAGCAACGGGTTCTGGGGGAGAAACAGGACAAGCGCGTGGCGCAAGGTTGCTGCGCTGAAGCGTGCCGGGCTCGACAGGATAACGATCAGCTACGACCGCTATCACGCCCAGTTCCAGGGTCCGGAGCCGGCCCTTCACATCGCGGGCGCTGCAGAGTGGTTCGACCTTCCGTTCAACCTCAACATCACGCGAGTGAAGGACGATCCCGACCTTGCGACTCTCGTGGCTCCGTTCGAGAAGCGCCATCAGCTGAGGATGCGGTTTTACGACGTGCAGGTCATCGGCCGCGCACGCGAGCTTCCGATCGCCGAGATGAGAGGGGAGACGTCGGGATTCTGCAACGCCTGCTCGAGTCCGGCAGTCACTGATGACGGCCGGGTCACGGCCTGCAACGGTCCTGCGTATTTTCTCGACGCGAGCTCGCCGCTCGTTGTCGGCTCTCTCCGCGATGCGACCCTGCCGGAGCTTATCGACCGCCACACCGACGATCCTGTTCTCGAGACAATCCGCCGCGCCGGCCCCGAGCGGCTGCTCGCGGAGCTCGAGGATGCGGGGGTCGCGCGCGAGCTCGGCATCAGGCGGCATCACACCGGCATCTGCGATCTCTGCATCGACATAAACTCGAACCCGGCAGCAGTCTCGGTTTTGCGCGAGCGTATGGGCTCGTCGCGTTATCAGGCGGAGCTTGCGGCTCGGCGTGTTGTGATAAGGACAAGCGTTGCGGAACGTGTTCTGGGGCTCGAGTATGCGAACGGCCCCGGTGCGGCGAGGTTATGGCTCGACGGCGCCTCGGGCCGCAATGACAGGTTCGATTCAGGCGCGGAACGGATCTTTGGTCGCGCCGACTTCGACTGGCAGAAAAGTGCGGCGTATCTGACGCAGTGCGGGCTTACCCGAGCCGTCGCTGGCCTGGTGGAAAGGGGATCGGTTCGACGATGGGCGCCTTCGTTCTTCATCGACCGGATGAAGGCGGCAGCCGTGAAGGAGAGCCTGCTCGATCTCACCCAGAAGGAAGTACTGCGGAGACTGAGCGACGCGCTTTCGTCGATGCGAGAAACAGGGCTTCTCCTCAAGGGCGGCGCTATCATCGCGATCGAGGCATTCAGCGCCCCCGTTTCGGGCGCGCTGCCACGGCGGGCTGCGGGCGACATCGACCTGCTGGTTTCAGAATCAGCGGCGGCGCCTCTTCGTGATCTCTTGCTCCGTGGGGAGTTCCGCGGGGAGAAGGGCGCTCCGCGAACCGGCCCGCATCATCTCGCCCCGCTCTCGTTCAACGGGCTTCCGGTCGAAATTCACACTCGCGTGATGCCGGCGTTCTGGGGCCTGCCGGAAGGCGATATGTTGTCTCACGCGCGTGATGTTCCCGGTCTTCCCGGCCTCGCGACGCTCGATGCCGAGGGAATGCTGCTTCACGCGCTCACGCATTCGACGGCACACCTGTTCGCGCTCGGACTGCGGGCGGCCTGGGACGCGAGGTGGCTGCTCGACCGCAACGAGTCGCTCGACGTCGAACGCCTGACACGCTGGATCGACCAGCTCGAGATGCCGCGCGCTTTCTGGGTTCCAGCGCGAGCACTGGCGAAGGACCTCATCCCGCTGCCGCAGGAGCTGATGGGCCGCGCTCCGGGTGACGAGCGGCAGCGCCGCCTGGAGACAGTCGCGGATGCCAGGATATACACGGCGACCGAGAGTGCGTTCGAGCTCAACCCGATAAGCAAGAACGGTTATTTCCTGATGCTCCACGACAGCACTTACGGCAGGGTGCGGCACGTCGCGTCACTTTTCGGGAAGGAGGAGAGGGAGTCGCGGCGAAGTGCTGCAGCCAGAGCGCGTGAGCGGGATCCCGGGCATTCAGCGCTGGGCCTTCAGCTAAGGCAGGGCATGATGCATTGGAGGCAGTATCAGAGGGCGGCGCGGTAAGTCAGCTACTGACTGCGGACTGCGGACGTACTGCGGACCTGAACTGGGGACTACTGCGGACACTGACTCGGACCGCAAGAACTACTTGCCCGCCGAGAAGATCTGGAGCGCTGCGACGTTGGTCCAATGGAGCAGCACCTCATTGCCGTCGACGATTTGTATTCGGCGGACCTCGTCAGGTCGTTCCTCGAGAAGCGCAACGAGCTCAGCGACAGGACCCGAGCCGACCTGAAGCGTGTGCCCCCCCGCGAGATAGAGTTTCGCACCGGTAATCTGTCTCGCCACGACATCCTCACTAATGAAAAACCCGGCAATTGCGGCCGGGTAAAGCCCATATATTCAATCTTACACGGGAGCCCTCTCAGCGGGAGGCCTTGTGGAAAGTGGCGCAATGGGTGCTACAGTTTCAGCATAGAAAGTGCTGGCACACGTACTGGAGGCGGAGTTCCGCCAAGCGTGTACGGCGAACGAAAAGGCCGGTACGCCTCGCTTATGTCATCGCAGCCAGAAGAAAGCCGGGAGATCGAAGGAAGGGTACTGCCCTGGCTCGAGCCGTCGACATTTGAGATCGCCGCGGCGGCGAAGCTCAAGACGATAGTTTCGGAGGAAGTTTTCAATGAGTTCCTCCGGCAGCGCGAGACCTCAGCAATAGTGATGTGGGACGGATTTGATCCGGAAGTCATGGAACTCATTGAGCAAATCAATGAAGACCGGAGGGAGGTGCTCGAAAACGCCATCCGCGAAAGGAACCTCAAGCGCCGAAAGGATAAGAACGAGCATTCGTAGTTCGCTGCGCTAAGTCTTTGTCGTGTGGGGAGCGGAGGGTGAGGGACTCGAACCCCCAAGCGCTTGCGCGCGCCAGTTTTCAAGACTGGTGCAATAGCCATTCTGCCAACCCTCCCGGCACAAACTCCTGCTCTAGCAAGCTATTTGGACAGCGGTCCCGACTCAACCTCGCGCGAAGCACAGGAAGAAAGTTCTTCCGCGAGGAACCCGGCGGGGATATGTTCGCCACGCCTTCCCGGGGAGCCTATGAGACTGACACGAGCGATTCTCGCGGCGCTGACACTGTCGGCCCTGTCGGCCGCCGCATGCGCCACTGCGAACGGAACAATGACCAGCGAAGCCGCCAACACTCTTACCGAGCAACAGCGCAGAGAGGGCTGGACTCTCCTGTTCGACGGCCGGACTACCAGCGGCTGGCGCAACTACCGCAGCCAGACAATTTCCCCCGGATGGTCGGTGGTGGACAGCGCACTCACGCGGTCGGGCGACAAGGCCGGCGACATAATTACCGAGCAGAAATTCCGGAACTTCGACCTCATCCTCGAATGGCGCGTGGGTGAAGGCGGCAACAGCGGCATCTTCTACCGCGCGACTGAAGAGGGCACCTACGTCTGGCAGAGCGCGCCGGAGATGCAGGTGCTCGACGACGAGCGCCATGCAGACGGGAAATCCCCGCTCACTTCAGCGGGATCGAACTTCGCCCTCTACGAGGCTCCGAGAGGTAGCGTCAGGCTCGCAGGACAATGGAACACGGCCCGTGTCCTTGTAGACGGCGATCACGTGGAACACTGGCTTAACGGGACGAAGCTCCTCGAGTACGAGCTTGGAAGCGCCGAATGGCTCGGCCGCGTGGCGCAAAGCAAGTTCAACACGATGCCGCTGTACGGCAAAGCGTCGGAGGGGCACATCGGACTCCAGGATCACGGTGACCGCGTCGAGTTCAGGAACATCAGAATAAAGGTTCTTCAATGAGCGTCAGGATGAAGCTGTCGGTCATGATGTTCCTGCAGTACTTCGTCTGGGGATCGTGGTACGTGACGATGGGAACCTACCTGGGGACGACTCTCAGGTTCGATGGAACTGAAGTCGGTCTTGCCTACGGCACAACTGCGATCGCGGCAATGGTTTCGCCGTTTTTCGTCGGGATGATCGCCGACAGGTTCTTCCCGACACAGCGCATCATCGCCCTGCTTCACATCGGCGGAGCGATAGTCCTGTACATCGTCTCGACGGCTGAATCGTTCGGAACGTTCTATCCGCTGCTGATTCTATACGCGTTGTTCTACATGCCGACGCTGGCGCTCACGAACTCGATATCGTTCGCGAACATGCGCGATTCGGCGAAGGACTTTCCGCGCATCCGCGTACTTGGCACTATCGGCTGGATAGTAGCCGGCGTCACGGTTGGCAGCCTCGGGCTGGAGGCGACCGCGACGCCGATGCGAATCGCCGCCGCGGCGTCGGTTCTTCTCGGGCTTTATTCACTGGTTCTTCCGCATACGCCGCCCCGGGCTGCCGGAAAACCGCTCGGAGTACGCGACGTGCTGGGGCTCGATGCGCTCGCGCTGCTGAAGGACAGGTCGTTCTCGACTTTCGTCGTCGGATCTTTCGTCCTCTGCATTCCGCTCCAGTTCTACTACGCGTTCACAAACCTTTTCCTAAACGAAGTAGGCCTGCCCGAACCGGCGACAAAGATGACGCTCGGCCAGGTTTCGGAGATCGGCTTCATGCTGCTGCTTCCGCTGGCGCTCGCAAAGCTCGGCGTGAGGCGGATAATGCTCATCGGAATGGCTGCGTGGTCGCTGCGCTACTTCATGTTCGCCATGGGAGACACAGCTTCACTCGTCTGGATGCTCTACGGTGGAATCCTCCTGCACGGCATCTGCTACGATTTCTTCTTCGTCACCGGGCAGATATATGTCGATCAGCAGGCGGGAGAGCGAATTCGCGCCGCGGCTCAGGGCCTTATCGCGTTCGTGACGCTTGGAGTCGGGCTCTACATCGGCTCGTGGGCGTCGGGGAAAGTCGTCGACGCCTACGCAATCACGGGCCCCGGCGGGGTAGTCACTCACGACTGGCAGTCGATATGGATGGTCCCGGCAATCGGTGCCGCCGTGATACTCGTGATATTCGCGTTGTTGTTCAGACCACCGAAGACCGATCCTGAATGACGTGCGTGCCACAGGTTTCAAGGCCAACCGACAATTCTAGCTATTCGCTATTCGCTATTCGCTATTCGCGTTAAAAAAAACACATGCGTCGGATAGCTTCCGTAGGATCGGTTGGTGAGAGTCGGGGAAACCGGGCCCGGCGTTACCGTTGCAGGATGGCTGAGTTCAGGAATCTTCGCGTGTGGCAGCATAAGGGCTGTCGGTTCTGCTCCCTGGATTCGAAAACCGGACGAGGTCGGCAGAATGCCGAGCAGCCTCGGGAAGCGCCTGAGCAGCCGAGAGAGTGATGCGCCGTGATCAAATGCTTATAGCTAATAGCTAATAGCGAATAGCTCGTTACGAGCGCGGATTCCATTTGCCCAGGGCGACATCGGGGACGAAACTGTCGAGGCCACGAGGTGGGAAGTCGAGCGTTCTGCCTTTCTGGGCACTCATGTAAGCGGTCATCAGGATCTGCATCACCTCGACGCC
>JBPPMU010000304.1:0-2265 GCA_051306215.1 Gemmatimonadaceae bacterium
GCCGGGAAGACGACCACGACCGAGCGAATCCTCTACTACACCGGAAAGTCCCACAAAATCGGCGAGGTGCACGAAGGCACCGCGACAATGGACTGGATGGAGCAGGAGCAGGAGCGCGGCATCACGATCACATCCGCCGCGACAACCGCTTTCTGGACGCGCAACGGCATCGAATACCGGATCAACATCATCGACACGCCGGGCCACGTCGACTTCACAGTAGAGGTCGAGCGCTCGCTTCGCGTGCTCGACGGTGCAGTGACCCTTCTCGACTCCGTTGCCGGCGTCGAGCCCCAGACCGAGACGGTCTGGCGCCAGGCCGACCGCTACATGGTCCCGCGCCTCATCTTCTCGAACAAGATGGACCGCGTCGGCGCGAACTTCGACCGCTGCCTGTCGATGATCCGCGACCGCCTCACCAAGGATGCCTACCCGATCCAGCTGCCAGTCGGCTCGGGCGAGCTCTTCACCGGCCACATCGACGTAATCGAGCGCAAGCAGTACATCTTCGACGACGCGACACTCGGCAGGTCGTTCGAGGTCGTCGACGTGCCGGACATATATAAGGAAGCGGTCGAGAAGGCGCGCCACGACGTGATCGAAGCCGCCGTCACGCATGACGAAGTGATGATCGAGAAGTACTTCTCCGGCGTCGAGCTCACGAACGACGAAGTCCGTCACGCCATTCGCACGGCAACTGTCGGTGGATTCATCGTGCCGGTACTCGTTGGCGCGTCATTCAAGAACAAGGGCGTCCAGGCACTGCTCGATGCGGTAATCGACTACCTGCCGTCCCCGGTTGAAGTGCCGGCCATCGAAGGACACACGCCCCACAACGACACGAACAAGGAAACCCGCGAAGTGAACGACGAGGCGCCGTTCTCGGGCCTCGCGTTCAAGATCGCTACGGATCCGTTCGTCGGTAAGCTGACTTTCTTCCGCGTTTACTCGGGCGTGCTCAAGTCGGGCTCGTACGTCTACAATGCGTCGAAGGACAAGCGGGAGCGCGTCGCGCGTCTTCTCCAGATGCACGCGAACAAGCGCGAGGAGATAGACGAGGTTCGCGCCGGCGACATCGCGGCGGCGATCGGTCTCAAGGATACGCGCACCGGCGACACGATGTGTGATGATGATCATCCCATCATCCTCGAGGCGATGAAGTTCCCGAATCCTGTCATCGACGTCGCGATCGAGCCGAAGACGAAGGCCGACCAGGACAAGCTCGCTATCGCGCTCCAGAAGCTTTCCGAGGAAGATCCGACGTTCAGGGTTCACACAGATCCCGAGACGGCGCAGACGATCATCTCCGGAATGGGCGAGCTCCACCTCGAGATCATCGTCGACCGCATGCAGCGCGAGTTCAAGGTCGACGCGAACATCGGCCGCCCGCAAGTCGCCTATCGCGAGACGATCAAGAAACGCGTGGAGAAGGTCGAAGGAAAGTTCATCAGGCAGTCCGGCGGAAAGGGACAGTACGGACACGTGGTCATCAACATCGAGCCGGCGAAGCCGGGCGAAGGCTTCGTGTTCGAGGACAAGATCGTCGGAGGAACGATTCCGAGAGAGTTCATCGGCCCGGCCGAGAACGGAATGCGGGAAGCGCTGGAGAACGGCGTCATCGCGGGCTACCCGATGGTCGACGTCAAGGCACAGCTCATCTACGGCTCGTACCATGACGTCGACTCGAGCGAAATGGCGTTCAAGATCGCCGGCTCGATGGCGATCAAGGAAGCAGTGAAGCGCGCAAACCCGGTCATCCTCGAGCCGATCATGAACGTCGAAGTAGTCTGCCCGAACGACTACATGGGCGACATCCTCGGCGACCTTTCATCGCGCCGCGGAAAGATCGGTGGGATGACGCAGCGCGGAGAGGCGCAGGTGATCGCCGCCTCGGTTCCGCTGTCGGAGATGTTTGGCTATTCCACCAAGCTCCGCTCGCAGTCGCAGGGCCGCGCGGTCTACTCGATGGAGTTCAGTCACTATGAGGATGTGCCAAAATCCAAAGCGGAAGAGATAATGAACAAAGTCAAAGCCTAGAGGGCGCAGAGCACCTGCGGTGACGCAGAGAACACAGACACGACACGCAGAAGCACAGAGAAAAGCAGAACTACACGTACATATAGAGGATTCAATTAATGGGCAAAGCGAAATTCGAGCGGACGAAGCCGCACGTGAACGTTGGAACGATCGGCCATGTCGATCACGGGAAGACGACCCTGACTGCTGCGATTACCTCGATCCAGGCGAAGAAGGGACTCGCCCAGA
>JBPPMU010000305.1:0-4528 GCA_051306215.1 Gemmatimonadaceae bacterium
CGCAGCTGAAGCTGGATCTGCTTCTGGTTTCCGCCGAATTCGTTGGTGAATACGGTAGATGTCGCGCCGCCGATGCGTTGTACTTCGGACCTTATCTCCGCACCGAGCGCCTCAGCCCCGATATCCCGGTCGTGTTTGGGAACGAGGCGCGCGTATATCCCGCCCGCATCGACAGACCCGGTCGCGGTCCCGAGTGTCGTATACGTGTAAATGACTTCCTTGTGCTGCCTTGCGATCCTGGCAGCCTCTTCGGCCTTGAGGCGGGTGTAGTCGAGATTCGACCCGGGCGGAGTCTCGATCGTGATGTTGATCTCGGAATTGTCAGCCGAGCCAAAGAAGCTTGCGCCAATTACGCCGGTCGCAGGAAGCGCCAGTGCGCCAACGAATGTCCCGATCGCGAGTCCGACCATCGCCAGCCGGTGATCCAGCGCCCACCCGATGACCTTCTTGTATTTCTCGGCAAGCCGGTTGAACCACTCGTTGAACCTGTCGAGCGCGCGGGCGATCGGATTGCGCCGCTCATGCGCCTCGATCTGCGGATCTGCCCAGTATGCCGATAGCATCGGGTCGAGCGAGAACGACACGAAGAGAGAGACGAGAACCGAACATGCGATCGTCAGCGCGAACGGCTTGAACCACTGGCCCGCGACTCCATACATGAAGGCTACGGGAACGAAAACCGAGACGATCGAGAAAGTCGTCGCCGCAACGGCGAGGCCGATCTCGTCGGTCCCCTCGTGTGCCGCGGTCATGTGATCCTTTCCCATCTCGATGTGGCGCACGATGTTCTCGCGCACAACGATCGCGTCGTCAATGAGAATGCCGATCGCCAGTGAGAGTCCGAGCAGGGACATCGTGTTGAGCGTGAAGCCGAACGCCCACACAGCCACGAACGACGCAAGCACAGACACCGGCAGCGCGAGGCCGGTGATGACGGTCGATCGCCATGAGTTGAGGAAGAGGAAGACGACGAGGACCGTGAGGAAGGCGCCCTCCAACAGCGCTTCCTGGACGCTTCTCACAGATGCGGCGACCCGCACTCCAGAATCGCGAACGACGTTTAACCTGACGCCCGGGGGAAGTGTCTCGGAGACACGGTTCACGGTTTCCTGGATCTTCTGGCTGACTGCCGTCGTGCTGTAACCCTTCGACTTGTTTATGTCGATTCCGATTGCCTCCTTCCCGGCCAGCGATTTCGAGACCGTATCACGCTCCCAGTACATCGCGAGCGACCGCTGCTCCTGCGTGCCGTCCCGCGCATCGGCGATCTGGCCGAGCCTTATCATCTGCCCGTTTCGCTCGGCGACGACGAGGTTCATGAAGTCTTCGGGGCCGTCGAGCCTGCCCTGCAGGCGGATCGTGCGCTCGTCGAGCGCCCCTGTCACGCGGCCCACCGGTGCGGCAAGGTTCTGCGCGGCAAGTGCCTGCACTACCTGTGAAACGCTGATGCCCGCCGCCTGGAGCGCCTGCGGGCGAAGCTCGATCGTCATCTCGCGCTTCACTTCTCCCACGATCGTCACCTTCGAGACGCCGGCGATTCCCCTGATCGCGCTCGTCAGCGCAGGGTCGGCGATTCGCGTGAGCTGCGCAGGTGTGTAGGTGTCAGACGACAGCGTCAGCGATACGATCGGGAAGTCACCCGGATCGAGGCGCTGGAGGATCGGCTCCTCCATCTCGAGCGGAAGGTCGGCTCGTATAGCGGAGATCGCGTCGCGAATGTCCTGCGTCGCCTCTGATACATCCTTCTCGAACAGGAACAGAACGATTATCTGGGCGTAGCCGTCGAAGGCAGTGCCGTAAATCTTGTCTACGCCCGATATTCCCTTGATTGCGTCTTCGACCGGCTGGAGAAGCTCTCTCTCCACGCCTTCAGGCGATGCGCCGGGGTACGGTATACCCGCCATCACGACCGGCTGCTGAATGTCCGGGAACTCGTCGGTGTCGAGCTGAAAGAGCGCGACGATGCCGAACACCACGAGAGCCACCATCGTGACGACGGTGACCATCGGGCGCTTGATGGCAAAATCCGAGATGAACATGACTAGGTCCCCCCGGTCCCGGCGACGGGCGCGTCCGACGGAGTGGATACCGTCACGGTAGTTCCGGGAGTGATGCCCTGTGCAGCCCCGAGCAGAAGCGTGTCACCGACCTGGACTCCCGATGTTATCTCGATGCGCTCGGAGCCTTCGTCCCTCAATCCAAGCTGCACGACGAGTCGCTCAACAATTCCGCCCTTGATCCGGAACACAGCAGGATCTGTCGTTCGTGTATCGACAGCTGTTGCCGGTACGACCATCCCCGTGCGGCTCTCGCTTGCGAGACGCCCGGTGGCGAACAATCCGCCTACGAGCCTTCCCTCGGTGTTGGGGATCGAGATGAGTATTCGCACCTGCCTCGTTGCTGGATCGGCAGTCGGATTTATCCGCGTCACGCGACCGGCGAACGTCCTTCCGGGATATCCGTTCACCGTGAATGTGACAGGTGCGCCGAGGCGGACCTGGCTGAGTTGTTCTGCTGGTACTGACCCCTCGAGCCGCATGCTCGACGGATCGACGATCGAGTAGAGCGCCGCACCCGGCTGCACGACGTCGCCGACCGATACCGCCCGCTCGCTTACGACACCCCTGATGGGGGAGGTGACGACGGTGTTGCCGACCTGCTTCTGAGCGGTCGCGAGACGAGCGCGTGCGTCGGCGAGGGCGGCGTTTGCGGCGATCGAGCCGCGACGCGCTAGCTCCATGTCGCGCTCGGCGATAGCTCCAGCGGCAAGCAGCTTCTCGGCGCGCTCGAGCTCGCGTCGCGCAATGTCCGCGCTGTTGCTCGCTGATGTCACGCCTGCGCGTGCCGACAGGAATACATCCTGAAGTCCGCCTGCTTCGATGCGGGCGATCGTCTGACCCGCTCGAACTGCCTGCCCGGCGTCAACCAGCGTCTGAAGAATGCTTCCGCTAACCTGTGCGCGAACGGAAGCTTCGCGCTCAGGAGCGATTGCGCCGGAAACAGTCGGCCCGCTCTGGAGCGTGCCACTGGTGACTATGGTGATGTTCTCGGCTCCGATCACCATGCCTTCGTCTGGCGAGGCTGCGGAATCCCCGTCGCCGCCGCCGCAGGCAACAATGCCTGCTGTTGCCGCAACGATGGCAAGCCGGAATTGAATGCTTAAACCTTTCATTTATCTAAAGTCCCTGTGGGATTTGCTGGGAAGTGAGCGTTCCTTGCTGTGCTCCCTGCTGCTGGCCTGCGGGTGGCTGTGGCTGCGACTGTGTCGACTGCCGCTGCTGCGACTGCTGGCTTTGCGTCGCGATTCCCCCGCTTTGCAGCGGGAGGTTTGGCAGCAGCGCCAGCTTGATGCGGGCTACCTGGAGATTCCGCGCGGCCAGCGCGCGGTTTGCCGTCGCCTGCTCCATGAGGATCCGAGAGTCGTTGAGTTCGAGCTGGGTCGAGATGCCTTCGCGGTAGCGCACCTCGGCGATCTGATATGCGCGTGAAGCCTGCTCCGCCGTTCCCCGGCTTGCCTCCCATGCCGCCTCGGCCTGGTCGAGCGCATTCAGCGCTACACGAGAATCGAGTGACGCGAACTCGCGCACCTGCTGAAGCCGCGCGCGGGACTCGGCGAGATTCGCCTGCGCGACCATCTCGTCGCCTCTTATGCGGCCTCCGACGAAGATCGGTACCTGGGCTGAGACGCCGATCGTCCAGTTCGCCCGAAAGTCATTCGATCCGGGGAGTCCCGCCTGCGGATACGCGACCGCGCCGTACTGCGAGCTGAGTGACAGCGCCGGGAGACGCTGCGACCTTGCAACCCTGAGCAGCTCCTGCTGGGCAGTGACCGCTTCGTCCGCCTGCCGTACTGCCGAGCGGTTGGAGGCCGCGGTGTCGGGGGCGTCATACGATGTGACGCTCAGGCCCGCCAGGCTGATGCCGGCCGGGATGCCGCTCACATCGTCAATCGCGGTCGTGAGCGAGATGTTCTGCTCGAGCGGGATGTTCAGGAGCTGCTTGAGGCGCAGGTACGCGACTTCCCGGTCGCTTCTGCGCTGGATCATCTGCGGCCGCTGATTGTCCCTGGTCACCTGCGCGCGAAGCAACTCGAACTCGGAGGTGTTTCCGATGTCCCGGTTGAGCTGGACCTGCTTGAGGAGATTCTCTGTCTGCGTGAATGACGCGTCGCTGATTGCGACCAGCCGGTCAGCGAGGGCTGCGTCGTAGTATGCCTGCGTGACGTCGAGAATTATCTGGGCCCTGCGCGCTGTGAGCTCGATGTCCGCCGAGCGCTGACCTGCAGCCGCTGCATTGTTCTGCGCGATGATGCGCCCGCCGCTGAACAGGTTCTGTGAAACTGAAAGCCCGAGCCTGTACTGGTTTGCCTGGCCAAAGGGCAGGCTGCTGAATGCGGCGAACGGGTTGAGTCCGCTCGCGCACCTCGACGCGGTCTCGAGTCCGGCCACGCGGTCTTCGATACTTGCCGTCTCACCGCGCAGGTAGTCGTCGCACGGCGGTTCCGGCGATGCGGGCATCGTCGTGTCAG
>JBPPMU010000306.1:0-23909 GCA_051306215.1 Gemmatimonadaceae bacterium
CGCCCGATCAGATCGTCGTCGACATCCGGCACGTCCGGCCTGAGGTCGCGGAGCATCGCAAGAAGCTCCTCACCCGTGAGATTTGACGGAAAACGCGCGATCTGCGGCATATAGCCGATGTGCCGGCGGTAGGACTCGTCTCCGTTGACGCGTGTTCCCTTCACGATGACAGTTCCCGAATCAGGTCGCGTTAGCCCGAGGATCGACTTGATCAGCGTTGTCTTGCCTGCGGCATTCGGACCCACGATTCCCGTGACATGCCCGGTCGTGATGCGGGCGTCTATGCCCCTCAGGACCTCGAGCGCGCCGAATCGCTTCGTCACTCCGGAGATCGTGATCATGTCGGCTTCCTCATCAGCGGTTTCGCGTCAACAAACAGGCGCGGGGTCAGCGACGGCATCGCACGCTCAGCCGCATCGATGAGCCCCACGAGCACACTCCTCAGGAGAACGATCGCCTGCGGGTTGCGCTCGATTATCACCGCGAAGAGGCGGACCGGAGTGTGAGGGACGTCGCCGATGCCATCGCGGTCGAGGTCATAACCCGCGTACTCGCTCCAGTAGTTGCCCTCGAACACTGATGAGGGGCGGCGACTGTTCGTCGTGACGTCGAACGTATTGCCGGTGAACGAGTTCGAGGTGAACCGGCCGTCCAGCGTGCTGCCCTCCACCTTCACTGCCCAGCCGTTGCCGGAAAATATGTTGCCGACTGCCTGAACGCGGTTTGCACCATCGGCTATCAGCCCGATCGTGTTGCGCGAGAAGAGGTTCCTCTCGAGCCGGCTGTCCGCGATCTCCTTCAGCAGGAGACCGTATGCAGCGCCGCCCCAGCTTTCCTCGAACCTGTTTGCGATCATGTGAACGCGATTCGTGTACATCACCGCCACACCCGAGGCGTTGTTCCTGAACGTGTTCGACGTGTACGTGCAGTCGTCTGAATACATGAAGTGAAGACCGTAGCGAAGGTTTTTCTCGCTGACGTTCCGGGTCACCTCGGTGTCGTGGACAAACTCGAAGTAGATCCCGTCCCGGTAGCCATGTATCAGGTTGTCGGTGATGAGAATCCGCCGCGAAGACCAGGCATGGATTCCGTTGCCCGAGCTCGACTCCGTCTTTCCGCTCGCATAGAGCTCGTTCTCCGCGATCCGGCAATCGTTCACCTTTGCCAGATAGACCCCGAAGAGTGCCTCCTCGATGCGGTTTCCCGAGATGTCGCATCCGGTGGCGTCGGTCACCCGGATCGCTGCCCTGTCCTCCACGTGACTGACACCCGTCCCGGTGAAGCGCATTCCCTTCACTTTCACATCGTTCGCCGTGATGAGCAGCAGATCGCCCCTGCCTCCCCCATCCATGAGCGGAAAACCCTCGCCGATTATCTCGACGGGCCGGGTTACTCTGACGCCGTGTTCACGGTACACTCCCGCCGTGACAACCAGCCGGCCACCGTCGCGCACCCGGCTCAATCCCTCCGAAATGGTCTTGACGGGCCCCGCGGGCGAGACCGTCACCTGACCGCTCAGCTGCCCCTGGCTCACGGCGGGAACCAAAACGATCAATGAAGCAGCGACAAAAGCGGGTACTGAACGCGCCCCGCTCGATCGGACGGCGACCGGCTTGCGACGCCATATCAGCAGCGCCGCGAGCGCCATCGCGAATGCAGCCGCTGCGCCAATGCCGCCAAGGTCGGGCCATGATGCCGCGGTGAAGTTCAATAACTGCTTGCTTCCAATGATCGGGGGCTGGTAAGTCATCCCCGGCACCTTGATTATTGCGTTCGGGTCGAGGTTATGACCGTAGTCGTACGACCATCGCCAGAATTCGTACAGCGAGAGCGCGCCAGCGATGGCAAAACCCGCGAGCCAGGTCCACACCGCCCACCGTCGCCCGTATGCGGCGACTATCAGCCCGGTGACAACCAGCACCGCCAGGCCAACCGGCATTATGTCGAGCACCGGGATCTCCTCCGGCTCTATCACCTTCATGCCGATGTAGTGATTCAGACCATTGATGTTATTGAGATCCTGCGGCTTGATGCCGGTGATCGTGTTCACCCTTATCAGCATCCCCAGGCCTTCAGGGTACTGCGGCGCGATCAGGTCGATCCGCCAGATCGGGAGGAAGAACGCCACGGCGAGCAGAACCGAGGAGAACGCCACCATCAGTCTCGACATTCTCGTCATGTCAGTATTCCTCGACTCTGCTCACCGTGAACGCCCGCACCTACCGCTGGCCTGAAGCGGTTGCTTCGTAGTTCTTCAGCCGGCTTACCTGCTGCGCCGATCTGGGACTGGTGTTGGCAATCAACGGCACGTTCGACCCGGCTGCGGACACCCTGATGTAACCTGACATCTCCTGATGGAGCGCGGAGCAGAAGTCAGTGCAGTAGAACGGGTAGATACCCGGAGTCTTCGGAACCCACTTCATCGTCCTCGTTTCACCGGGATTCAGGATGAGCTCCGAATTCTCGGCCCCGAGTACTGCGAAGCCGTGAAGGATGTCCCAGTCCTGCTCGATGTTCGTGACGTGGAAGTAAACCGTATCTCCCACCTGCACACCCTCGATGTTGTCTGGTGCGAAGTGGCTGCGGATCGCGATCATCTTCACGCGGACGTTCTTCCCCTGCCGCGTTATCCCACCATCAGTCTCCGCCTTCGTAGCCTGCGGATGCCCGTTCTCGGCGAGACCGAAGAACTTCACCTGCTTGTCCTTGATGAGCGCGGCAGGAATCGCCTGCGCATAGTGCGGCTCGCCGATCGTCGGGAAGTCGAGAAGCAGCTTCATCTTGTCGCCGCTGATGTCTATGAGCTGCGCCGACTGGAACATCTCGGGGCCGGTCGGGAGGTAGCGGTCCTTGGTGATCTTGTTCATCGCGACCAGGTACTTCCCGTAGGGCTTCTTCGAGTCGCCGCCCGGAATCATCAGGTGGCCGATCGAGTAGTAGGTCGGGATGCGGTCCAGGACCTCCCACGTACCGAGCTTCCACTTCACCACTTCCGACGAGATGAACATCGAGGTGTACGCGTTGCCCTTGCCGTCGAACTCAGTGTGAAGCGGGCCGAGGCCCGGCTTCTGGACTTCGCCGGCGAGTATCGCGTCATAATTCAAGATCGGTATTCCGGCGAAGTCACCGTCGAATTTCCTGTCGGCGATCGCCTTCGTCAGCTTCGAGAAGGAATGAACAGGAATCACGCTGGCAAGTTTGCCGCCGGCGACGATGTACTCGCCGGAAGGATCGACGTCAACGCCGTGCGGCGACTTAGGAGTCGGCAGGAAGTAGACGATTCCCGGGCAGTTCGCGGGATCAAGCATCGTCACGCTCGTCCTCGTCTGGACTCTGGCCGAGCGGGTTTTCTCGTCCATGTAATTGTGCATGTACCGCGCGGGCTGCTTGGTCGCCTTTCCCTCGGCAACGCACTGCTCGGCCTTGGCGTAGTGGACCGCCGCGATGTAGTCCTTGTCGTTCTGCGACGCGTTCGCCTCGAGCTTTGTGTACGCCTGCTCGGAGTTGTATGACGTGAAAAAGAACCAGCCATCGGACGGACCCTTTCCGGCGTGACCGAGGTCATAGTTGAACCCGGGCATGAGGATCTGGAAGGCGATATCCATCTTGCCCGGCTCGTTCACCGTGATGAACGAGAGTGTGCCCTTGAAGTTCTGCTTGTATGATTCGATCGGGACATCGGTGTTCGGGACCGGGACACTGAAGCGGGTCGCCGAAACAACGTATTTACCGTCAGGTGTCACGAACGGGGATGCATGACCGCCTGCCGCGTTGGGGATCTGGAGAATCTCGTCAGTCTCCATGCGGGTAAGGTCGATACGCGCAACGCGCGGAGTGTTGTTGCCGTTGATGAAGAGCCAGCGGCCGTCGGGAACCCCGTCGGTCATCGACAGCTCGGTGTGGTGAGTGTCGTCCCACGGGATGAAGCCGAAGGTCGTCTCGAGCATTCCCTTCGTCTCTTCACTGTAGCCCCAGGCATTTTCAGGATTCTGCGAGAAGACAGGGATCACCTTGAGCAGCCTGCCCGACGGTAGCCCGTAGATAGCTACCTGTCCGCTGAAGCCGCCGGAAAGGAAGGCGTAGAGTTCGTCGTGATCTCCTGGAGCGACGTACACGCGCGAAGCATTGTCACCGGACAGGACACTCTTGTCACTGCCAGTGCGTGAGCACGACATCGCGAGCGTCGCAACGGCGCCGATAACGACTGTCGCTTGCAACATCCTGCGAAGTGCGGATTGCATGTGGTACCTCGGGGGGTTGGGTCGGGATTCGATCCCAGCCACCCCGTGATGCCTGACAGCCGGAGTGACTGGTCGACTTCAACGTACCGCTCGAGGATTTCGCACTTACATGGGAGAAAACTGGAATTTCTGTAGGGGTTTGCCCGATCCGTCCTACCCCTGGCGCAGCGCCTGGAACAGGCCGGGAAGGATGCCGACGGCCCACACCATCGCGGCCGCGATCGCTCCCTGTTTCAGGGTCGCCCTTGCGACAACCGACAGGCCAATCGCCATCAGGACGAGCGTCCAGATCGTGATGAGGTCGAGGCTGCCAATCACCGCCAGCAGTACCGGGTTCGAGTCGGGATCCATGAAGCGCCCGGGGCCAAGCGTGACGCTGTACCGGGACGTGATCGACTCGGGAGGAAGAAACAGGCCCTGGAGAGCGGTCAGCACGAGATCGATGATCCGCGGGACCTGTGAGTATGTCACGATCATCATCGCCGCGGCGAAAGCGATCCGCGCATCGACGATCTTCGAGGCGAGCCAGAGCAGGAAGCCCCCGAGCAGCACTCCAATTGGCAGGAAAATTATCGCGCCGAACATGGCGAACTTCTCCATCATGCCGCGCGAGCCGGCGAGCTGTTCCTCGGTAAGCTGCGGATTCGACCTCGCCGCCTCGGCCATCTGGCGTGATATCTCGACGTCCATGACGGGGCCGATCCCGTTCTGAAGGGCGAAATAGAGCAGCGCAGAGATGACGACGAGAATCAGGAGTGCGAGTCCGAACTGGCCGTCACGCCTCCGATCGAACACCTGCGAGGGCTGATGGAGGATGTCTATGAAGTCTTCCCACAGGCCTGCGGTTGGCGCCGTCGCCGGCTGAACAGGTTCCGTCATCGTGATCCTCGGGGGTTGGCGTGGAGAAAAAGTACAACCAACCCGCTCAGCCAGGCCAATCTGTTTTGTGCGGATTCCGGAATGAGGACTTTGCGGCCTCAGAACTAAAAGCAATTGCAGAGTCGCGATTAAGTGAGGACTGAGGACCACCGAGGACCGTCCTCGATATTCCTCAGTCCTCACTTAATCGCAGATCCTCAGTGGCAGTTAGTCCTGAGACCGCAAAGTCCTCAATCCGTAATCGCGGTCTATTCGCCGGCGGGAGCTACCAGGACCGGGCACTTCGCATTTCTCACCAGGCCTGTCGAAACGCTGCCGAGGAGGAATCTCTCCATCCGGGCATGCGAGTGAACTCCGGCCGCGACCGTGCTCGCTCCGACTCGTTCCGCGAACTCGAGAATCGCCGGAACCGGCTTGCCGTTGAGCACGGTCGTCTCAACGATGATGCCTGGCCGCGGCTTGAGCGACTCGATGAACCTGCGGAACCAGACAACCACATCACCCGGATATCGCGGGTCGCCGACCAGCGCGAAACCGCCAGGCAGCAGCTCCACCGGCGGCTCGACATGAACGAGATAGAGCGTCCCTGATTTGCCGAGGAGCTCGAGTGCCACTTTCGCCGCGCGGGCGCTCGCAGCCGAAAAATCAGTCGCCACAACCACGCTCTGAAGTTTGTCGCAGTCACTTGAAACGGCGAGCACCGGAACTGGAGAAAGCCGCATCACCTGAAGTGTCGTCTCGCCCTCAACTATGCGGTCCATGATGCCATGCTCACGCCTGCCCACGATTATCAGGTCGGCGCCCCGGTCCTCGGCGATCCTGGCGATGACCTTCGCAGGCCTCCCCATCACCACCTCACAGGTCCACTCGGCGTCGGCGCCGGCGGCGGTCATCATCTCGCGGACCGCCGATCCTCGAAGCTGGATGCGAAGCTCATCGGTGTTCGATTCGCTTTCCTCCTTCCCCGGCTCGATGTGGTACGAGGGAAACGGCGGCAGCACGCTGACGACGTGAAGCGGACAGCGGCGGGCTCTCGCGATTACCGCACCCGTATTGAGAGCCGCGACAGACTCGGGCGACCCGTCGACCCCGACGACTATTCCGCAGGGAATCGGAGCCTCGAATTCCCAGCTCTGCTGCGTCCTGCCCGAGGGAGCCGTGAAGACTGTCATTTGAACCTCTGTGTTGCTCGTTGGCTTTCTGCGGATGGTCCGGGGATGCGATCACCGTTGAGGGCAATCTGACTCCCTGCCTTCAAGCCCGAAGTCAGCCGATACCGGAACATCTGTGGGGCCCCCTTGGGCAAACTGTAGGCGATATCACCACAATTCTTCATCCACCCGCCGACTGCCGATAGCGCCGGAAATAGCGATTCTGAGAGTGCTCAACCTGAAGGAGGAGCGATCGTGGCCCGTTCACGCGAGCCTGAGTTCAGCGATTTGTCGAAACGGGAGATCGAGCAGATTCTCCGACGGAACAACGTCGGTCGTCTCGCTTATTCCTCCCGCGATTCTGTCGATATCCGCCCGATTCACTACGTATGGCGGAGGGGATGGCTGTTCGGGCGCACGTCTGACGGCGACAAGCTCGTGACTCTCCGTCACAACCAGTGGGTGGCGTTCGAGGTCGGCGAGATCTCGGGCCCGCTCGACTGGATGAGCGTCATAGTTCGGGGAACCTTCTATCGCCTTTCACCCGAGGGGAACGTGCACGATTTGCGGCTGTACAGGCGCGCACTTCGAGCCATTCGCGAGGTCGCCCCGGACACTTTTACAAGCAACGACCCTGTTCCATTCAGGTCGGCGATCTTCGGGATCGCGATCGATACGGCGACGGGACGCGCGAGCTCCACGGCCTGAAGAGGGCGACGGAGCCGGCACTCACGAACTGGAGGTTCAGCATGTATCGCAACATCATGGTTCCCGTGGACGGCTCGTCGTTCGCAAGAGAGGCTGTCCTTCACGCTCTGCGCATCGCATCGCAATCCGGAGCGACGCTACACCTCGTTCAGGTCACCGTGTCCCCCGTGTTCCTCGGCTCGCATGAAGGGATCGCGCTCGGCGCCTCGAGCCTTGGCGAGCTTCATTCGGCCGAGCTTTCAAATCTTTATGCTCTGGCCGCAGAATGTCGGGCGCATTCGACGCTGACAGTGATCGCGTCGCTGGAGCGCGGCCCGATTGTCGACGCCCTGATCGGTTATGCGAGACGGCATGACGTTGACCTGATCGTGATGCGGAGCCACGCGCGCCGTGGCCTTGCCCGTGTCTGGTTCGGCAGCGTTGCGGACGGTTTGATTCGCGGAAGCGGAATCCCGGTCCTCGTTGTCCGCCCGCCGTCGGTCGCTACGGCCCTCGAAAGCGGGTTCCACCATCAGCGCATTCTGGTCCCCCTCGACGGATCGGCTCTCGCCGAGCAGGCGCTTGGTCCGGCGGTTTCACTGGCGAGAATGGATGGAGCCACCGTCACCCTGCTCCGGATAGTGGCGGCGTGGAAACACCGTGAGCCCGGCGAGCTCGAGTCGTCGCTTGGACCCGCTGGTGCAAATGAAGTCTCGGAGGCGCAGCGCTACCTCGAATCACTTCTTGCCGGCCCCGGAGACCGGTCGATCCGCGTGACCCGCCGGGTATTGATCTCGAGTGACATCGCCTCGACCATCCTCCAAATCGCGACTGACCATGAGGCCGACGTCGTAGCACTTGCGACCCGTGGGCGCGGAGCGATACGGCGCGCAACAGCCGGAAGCGTCTCTGACGTTGTGATGCGGGAGTCAACGGTTTCGACCCTGGTGATTCATCCTCCTGTGGATGTCATCGCGCCCGCAGACACCGTACCCGAGCTGTCGGTTTCTGCGCCTCTGTAGAACATGCTTTCTTCTTCCGCGACTCCCGCTCCGGCTTTTCAGCCGTGGCCTGACTCTGCGCCTCGCCCTTGATGGCGCCGGTGACCAGGGACGCGTAGGATGAACTCATGGAAATCGGCGATGCACAGCTAGCCGCCGCACTCCGGCTGGCAATAGCCGCCCTCATCGGGCTCGGCGTTGGCCTCGAGCGGGAATGGTCGGGGCACGCGTCGGGCCCGCTCGCGCGTTTTGCCGGGCTGCGCACGTTTTTCCTGCTTGGACTGCTCGGTGGAATCGCGGGACTGCTTGTTCACGGCGGTCACGACCTCGTTGCGGCAGCGATAGTCGCCGGCGGTTCCGGGCTCGCAATCGCAGCGTACGTGATGGTCGTCAAGCAGACCGGAGCGGATCGGGACGGTACGACCGAGGTTGCCGCGATCGTCGTGCTGGCATTGGGAATCGTCGCTGGCGCTGTGTCGCTCCTCATCGCTGCCGGCGCCGGTTCGTTCGTCGTGCTCGCACTCAACGAGAAGAAGCGGCTGCACGGAGCGATTCGCCAGCTCGGCGAAGATGAATTCCGGGCGGGACTTCAGTTCGCCGTCCTGGCTCTCGTGATCCTTCCGATCCTTCCCGAAGGTCCTTTCTTCGGCTGGGCCGCGGTAAGGCCGCGGATGTTGTGGATCGTAGTGCTGCTCTTCTGCGCCATGAACTTCGCGGCATACCTCGCGAGGCGAAACGCGGGCGAGGGAAGAGGTTACCTCCTCACGGGCCTTCTCGGCGGCGTCATCTCATCGACAGCGGTGACCTTCGGCCTTGCCCGGTACAGCAGGAAACATCCCGAGGTGGCGACAGCACTTGCATCAGGCGTAATCGCTGCCTGCACAGTGCTCGTGCCCCGGGTTCTCGTCATAAGCGCCGCGCTCAATCCGCAGGTGGCTGCAAGACTTGTTCTGCTCATCGCACCTGCGGGACTGGTCGGGCTCGCCGTTCTCGCTTTTGCATGGCGTTATCCGGGAAGGCTGATGAGCGAGAGTGAGGAGGCCGCGCCCGAGCCGCTTCTCGCAATCGACGAGAAAAATCCTCTTCGCTTATGGACGGCCATCAAGCTGGCAGTGGTGTTTCAGGTCGCCATCACGACGGTTGCCCTGATACGCGACCTCTGGACAGTCGAAGGCCTCTACGGCACCGCCGTCCTGATGGGACTCACCAACGCCGATGCGCTGACCGTCGCGATGAGCTCTCCCTCGACGGACATCCTTCCGATCATCGCGGCCCGGGCAATCGCCGCCGGCATCCTCGCGAACACGCTGATCAAGCTCGGAATCTCGGCAGCGATGGGGACAGCGCGATTCCGCCTCGTGGCGGGCGGCGTCCTGCTCCTGATGGCTCTTTCTATCGCCGCGCCGCTACTGGCTCAATAGTCCGAGTTTCAGCGCCAGAGCCACGTAGTCAGACCGGTGGGCAAGACCGAGCTTCTCGTTGATTCGCTGCTTGTACGTATCGACGGTCTTGGGGCTGATGAACAGCTTCTCACCTATCTCGGGCGCGCTGAATCCGCCCGCAACGTAGCGCAGAACGTCACGCTCGCGCTCGGTGAGCTTCTCATACTTCTCGCGTTCGTCCGCATGCTCGCTCTTGCGCTTTATGCCCTTCGCCAGCGCCCGCGCGGCCGTCGGCTGCATGTACATGTCTCCATGCGCGAGCGCGCGCACCGCATCGACGAGCTCTCTGTCGGCAGCGCTCTTGACAAGATACCCGCTGGCGCCGGCCTCGAGCACCTTCACCAGATACGCATCTTCGGCGTGCATCGTAAGGATCAGGATCTTCCCGCGGATCTTCTTCGCGATCATCTCCTGGGTCGCCGCTATCCCGTCCATCTCGCCCATCGACAGGTCCATCACTATCACGTCGGGATCGACACGCTCCGCAAGCGACACGGCCTCACGCCCGTTCGACGCTTCACCTATTACCTGAATGTCCTTCGCTGAGCCGAGTACGGCTTTGACCCCGGCCCGCACGACCGCGTGGTCGTCGGCGAGAATCACCTTGATGATATCGGCCGTCATGAGGCAGCCCGCATAGTATTCAGTTCCGCAGTCACGCGCGTTCCTCCGTTTGGTGCGCTAACGACATTCAGGACTCCACCTGCAAGAGTAACTCTGTCCTTCACCGATGCAAGCGCCGACCGTGCAGCCGGCGACCGCACGGATGCGGGGTCGAATCCGCAGCCGTCATCGGCCACCTCGACCCTGATGCTGCCGTTATGGGACATCACATCAACGGTAGCGGATTTCGCATGCGAGTGCATCTCGATGTTCCTCAACGCTTCCTGCGCAACCCTGAAAAGCGTCGCGGCAATGTTCACCGGTATCGGCGCACCGGCCACTCTCGACGAAACCCTCACCTCTATTCCGCTCCGGTCCTCGACCTGCCGGGCGAGAGTGCCGAGCGCAGCCTCCAGCCCGAGATCCTCGGCGACCCTGGGATGGAGCGAGTAAGACACGTTCTTAACTTCCTCCATCGCTGCCCCCACCAGGCTGTTTGCCGCTGCCAGGCGGTTCTTGAGCTCACCCTGCGCCTCAGTGCCGGCGGCGGCAAGTTGAAACCTGACTGCGGCAAGCGTCTGCGCGATCGAATCGTGGAGTTCGCGCGACACCCGCGCCCGCTCGGCATCCTGGGCGTAGACGACCTCCGCGCCGAGATCCTGGATCCGCCTTCGCTCGGCGGCAAGCGAGTCGAGCAGACCGTTCACCGTGTTGCCGAGGCGGAGCAGTGCCGCATCGGCGAACGGAGACGGAACACCGCGCGCGGCGAAATCGCCGGCTGACACGCGCTCGGCCAGGTCTTCGAGGTCGTCGATGGGGCGAAGAGCAACCGTGACGAGGATGAGATTCACAACAAACGCCATGGCGAGAGCGACAACCACGATGACCATGTCGTACCTGCCGCTGCCCCTCGAGACGAGCGAGTGCGCAACAACCGCTGCCGCAACGATTACGACGTTAGCGCCAATGAGCTTCGCGACAAGCGGCACGCCGAGAACGCGCTGGCTTAGCCGCTGCATGAGCCCCTGTTGTCCTGACCTGCCCATTGGCGCGACCCTTAGGTGACGATGAGTGCCGTGACCATGCCGAACATTCCATGCTCGGCGGCTGGTTTCGGTCGAGCCGGGTGACCGATCGTCCAACCTACGCGCAGGTGATTTTTCACTCTGTCGGGCGGAGCGTGGAGCGTGTGTAGGGATATCCCTTAAGGAACAGGCGCCAAATGGCGCCCCGACCGATAAATTCCGCTCCGATGCAACAGACAACCCCCCCGACGGTGGCGGCGGCCATCAACGATGCGATTCTCGCTGGCATTGTTACAATTTCGGCTGACGCAGTCATCTGCGTGGACGAGGCTCAGCAGATCATCTTCTTCAATGAAGGGGCTGAGTCGATCTTCGGCTGGGAAACCAGTGAGATCCTCGGCAGCCCTCTCGAGACCCTGATACCTGAGCGGTTCAGGCCGACCCACGCCGGCCATGTGCACCAGTTTGGCGAGTCTGGCATCCGCGCCAGAAGAATGGGGGAGCGGGGCAGAATATCCGGACTCCGGAAGAATGGAGAAGAGTTTCCCGCCGAGGCGGCGATTTCACACCTCAGGGGACCCGGGGGGACCATCTACGCTGTGGTGCTGCGGGATATAACCGAGCGGCGTCGGGCACACGAGACTCAGCGGTTCCTGGCTGAAGCGGGGGAGATCCTGGCCTCATCGCTCGGTTTCGACGAGACCCTGCGGAACGTGACGCGACTGGCCGTTCCCCACCTGGCGGATGCCTGCATCGTGAACATCTATCATGGGGAGGAGTTTCGCGGCGCCACCGCCTCTCACGTCGACCCGGCACGCGCCATCGTGCTGGAGAAACGGCGCATCGAGCAGCCGATAGATCTTGCGGGAGAACACCCCGTCGCCGAGGTCATACGAACCGGCAGGAGCGTCGCCTTCGGCGGACCGGAGGCATACGCGCCCCTTCCTGACCTCATGGACATTTTCGGCTCGATGCCTTCAGGCGGCTTGGTCCTGCCGCTCGTCGCCCGCGACCAGCTTCTGGGGGTGATTGGACTCTACAGGGAAAAGTCCGCATACGACGCGACCGATGCCTTCCTGGCGGAGGAGATTGCGCGAAGAGCTGCGCTGGCGATGGACAACGCCCGGCTGCACGACCTCGTGCATACGGGTATCAGGGCTCGCGACGACATGATCGGGATCGTCTCCCACGACCTGCGGAATCCCGTCAACGCGGTAAAGATGCTCACCGGCGTTATGCTCGACCGGGAGCGGGATGAGCCGCTTTCCTCCGAGATGGTCGAGTACGCGACGATAATCCGCCAGGCCGCGGAGCAGATGGACGCGCTGATAAGGGATCTCCTCGATGTGACGCGGGTCGAGGCGGGACGCCTGAAAGTCGACGCGAGGTCGGAGGACACGGAAGAGCTCCTGAGCGATGCATTGCGCACGCTTGCGCCCGTTGCGGGAGCCAGGTCGATGAAGCTTCGGCTCGTCGCGCCCGACGACATGCCCGCGGTGATGGGCGACAGGGGGCGCATAGCTCAGGCCTTGTCGAACCTCATCGGCAACGCAGTGAAGTTTTCATCCCCCGGCTCCGAGATCGTCGTCACTGTCAGGGTGCTTGGCGAAGAGATTGTCTTCTCGGTGGCCGACCGGGGGCGCGGCATGACACCCGAGCAGCTCGCGCACGCGTTCGACAGGTTCTGGCAGTCGAGCCGGACGGACCGCCAGGGCGCCGGCCTCGGCCTCGCGATCACAAAGGGAATCATCGACGCACACGGGGGCAGGATCTGGGCGGAGAGTGCGCCGGATAGAGGATCGACTTTCTACTTCAGCCTGCCGGTTGCGAAGAGCTAGGGCAGTGAAGAGCAGGGTTCACAGATGACACTGAGTGAACCATGGCCTTTGGAGTTTGTTGGACGCTATTCGCTGTTCGCTGTTAGCATTCGAGGCAACCAGAATGCATGAGGCGGCGTCAACTCTGAATGTGCGGCATATGCGGCGTAGCGTTTTCAGATAAGGATCGCCCGGTAGACGCGGGCCTCCTGGCTCGGATGACAGCGGCGCTCCACCATCGCGGGCCGGACGGCCGTGGCTTCCACGAAGCACCGGGAATTGCCCTCGGCGTGACTCGCCTGAGCATCGTGGACCTCGACACCGGTGATCAGCCGATCTCCAATGAAGACGGAACCGTCACAGTCATCTGCAACGGAGAGATTTACAATCAGGCCACCCTGAGAGAGCAACTGATCGCCGGCGGGCATCGGTTTCGAACATATTCGGACGTTGAGGTAATCGTCCACCTCTACGAGGACCACGGTGTCGACTGCCTTCGTCACCTCCGCGGCATGTTCGGCTTCGCGCTGTGGGACGCGCGCAACGGGCGGCTTCTGCTCGCGCGCGACCGCCTAGGCATAAAGCCGGTTCATTACGCTCTTACAGGCGACGCCTGCTACTTCGGCTCGGAGCAGAAGGCGATCCTCGCATCCGGGGCTATCGATCGGCGACTGAACATTCACGCCCTTGGCGAGCTGATGACGCTCGGTCTGGCGCGCACACCCAACACGTTCGTCGAAGGTATTTCCCGGTTGCCGGCGGGACACTATCTCCTCTACGAGGAGGGCAAAGCGAGCGTTCACGAGTATTGGGACGTCGATTTCACTCCTCGAGGGATTCGCTACACTGCCGGTGAATGGGCCGAGGCGCTTCGCGAGCAGCTGACCGAATCTGTTCGGCTGCATCTGATGAGCGACGTTCCAGTCGGCGCCTGGCTGAGCGCCGGACTGGACTCGACCTCGATCGTCGCGTTGATGAATCGACTTGGCCAGCGCGCGATTCCGACAGTTACGCTCGCCTTCGAGCATCCCGATTTCGACGAGATACGGACGCAGAAGCTGTTGTACGATTTTCCCGGGTACGACCTTGAGCCCCATGTCACGACGTGCACAGCCGAACACATCGCGCTCCTTCCCAGGGCGCAATGGCACGCCGAGGATCCGGTGGTAGGTGGCGTTGAGATTCCGCGGATGCTGCTTGCGCGCGAAGCCGCGGAGCACGTGAAGGTGGTGCTGACTGGAGAGGGATCCGACGAGCTGCTCGGCGGCTACGATTATTTTCGCGTGGACAAGGCACTGCGGCCTTTCGCGCGACTGCCGCGTCCCGTGCGCAGGATTGCTGGTACGCTGGCCGCCAGGCGTCACCCCCGTGCGAGCCAGGTGCATGTCGGGCCACATGAGATGCGCATGGCCCGATATTCAAACCTGGTAGGGCCGATCAGAACCGCGTATAGCCTCCTCGCTCCTCACGTGCGGCAGGCACTCGCTGACAGCGAGCAGCGAAAAAGCAACGATGCAGAGCTTCGTGTACCTGACGCTTTCGAAAGCTGGGATCCGTTTTCCCAGCTCCAGTATTACGAGATGAAGATCCGGCTTCCCGATAGAATCGAGAGCAGCCTGGATCGTGCATCGATGGCGCATTCGCTGGAGGCGCGAGTTCCCTTCCTCGACCACGTCCTGGTCGAGTTCTGCGCGGGAATTCCCGCCTCAGTGAAGATGCGCTGGCTCCGCGAGAAGCAGGTGCTGCGCGACGCGATGCGGGGGGTGCTCCCGAGGGAGATTGTGGAGCGTAGAAAGCGAGGTTTGGCCTCCCCTGTGAAACACTGGCTTCGCGAGCCACTGCCCGAATTTGCCGCAGAGCTTCTCTCGGATGTCGAAATACGCCGGAAGGGCTACTTCGATCCTGTCGCCGTGGCTCAGCTCCGGGCACGGTGCTCTAAGGGCAAGGGCCCTTATGAACGCGAACTGATGCCCGTTCTGATGGTGCAGTTGTGGGATGCGATGTTCATACGACAAAGTTCTGACTTACATGGGATATGACCGCCTTCACTTTTCCATTCGCCTCAGGTACGATCCAGTCAACCTGCTCTATCGCCGTCTCGCTTTTCTCGCCAAGCAGTAAGACCAACGCCGCGCCAAGCTCGCGGCGTATTCGATCCCACTCGTCAGCGTTTGCACAGACCGCCCGAACAGTGAACCGCCGCAATTCCTGCTGAGTGAGCTGGACCTGGACTACTCCCTTTACTCTTAGCAGCGGCGTCAGCGCGACCAGGCCGTGCAGTTTCCGGTCGTCCTCGAGGACGAGGAAATCTCCCGTGCGGCCGTCGATTGTCTCGATCATCGGCAATGTTCGTCCGCAGGGGCATGACGCGCCGCTCACCGTCACCACGTCGCCCAGCCGGTAGTTCAGTAATACGGTTGCACGATTGACGAGATTGGAGATAACGACCTCGCCGCGCTGGCCCGGGCCGACTGTATTTCCAGCCGCGTCAACGACGCGGATCGCGGTGTGATCGACGCTCAAGTGGAAACCCTTGCGCTGCTGGCATTGAAACCCGATGCGCAGGGCCTCCGCCGCCTGATACGTGGATACGACAGGCACCCCGAAGTCGTTCTCGATCAGCAGCCGGTCCGCGTCGGACATGCGCTCCGCGCCATAGGTGATGCAGCGAGGTCGGTGGATCGCGATCCCGCGGCGCGCAGCGTGGCGAAAGACGGCGCCGAGGTGTGCGCCCCAGCCGTGGACAACGTCAGGTCTGACGTGGTTCAGACGAGCAATGGTGGATTGAAAGTCCTCTTCAGTCGTTGCACGGCTTCGCTCCAGGTCGAAACGTGGGGGTATCCACGAGTTCGCCTCGTAGAAGCGTCGAATCTGAAACGCGACGCTGTTGTCGCGGGCAACCCGCATTTCCCGATACCCGGACGTTTTTCCCACAAACGCCGCAATCACACGGCGCTGCCGGTGCCCGTGGGCGAGCGTCAGGAAAAGAGCCCGCGAATCGTAGCGGATCGACTCGGCGTAGCCGGATGTGCCGCTCGATGCGATATCGAGAGCGCTCTCGTCCGTAAATCGGGTCGAGGCGCTCCGCATCCATCGTCTGGCGGTACCACGGAACCGTGTCATACGCATGCACAACGATTGCGCGGACACGCCTGCTCTGTATCGCGGTAATCTCATCGAGCGAGCGGAACGGGAGGGTCCGCTCGCCGCGGAGATGCCAGAGAGTGAAAGCATCCCAGTAGAGGCGCCGCGAGATTGATGCGCTCCGTGTCACAGACACCCTGGTGGCTTCATTTTTCCTTTCAGAGTAACCTTCCTGCTCTCAATCTCCTGCCTTGCCGTATGGTACGTAAGGGAATTCCATTGGCGAAGGGATACCGTTTACATTCAGTTACTCCCCCTTTCCAAGAAAGCAGCATGAAAAGAATTTCCCGCCGCACGATCGGACTGGCTTCACTTTCCCTGATCGCCGCCTGCGCGATGGGCGAAGCAGAGCCCGCCGCCACGCCGCAGTCGGAGGTAGCACTCACACCGGTCAAGGTCGATGCGATCGACACGACCACGCTCGCCTCGGCTGCTCCAGTCCCGATCGACAGCGCAGCGCCGGATTCGGCGAAGCCTGCGCCGATCACGGTTCCGTCCGTGCCGGGGCGCAGCAGGCGCGACAGCCTCGCGCTCGTTTCGGCGATTCGCGCCGGGCTCAACGACAGACGATGGCCGGTGAAGGGCCCTGCACTGCTGCCAGGCTCGATACTTCCCGCAAAGCGCATAGTCGCCTACTACGGCAACCCTCTCTCGAAGCGGATGGGAATCCTCGGCGAGATCCCGTCCGAGCAGATGCTCGCGCGCCTCGACAAGGAAGTAGCTGCATGGAATCGGGCTGACCCTGCGACGCCCGTCGTGCCTGCCCTCCACCTGGTGGCAGTCGTCGCCCAGGGTGCACCTGGCCGTGACGGCAAGTACCGGCTTCGAATGACTGATTCACTTGTCGAGAGAGTGTCGTCGTGGGCGCAGTCGAGGAACGCGCTGGTATTTCTCGATATCCAGGTAGGATTGAGCAACGTGATGACGGAGGTGCCGCGGCTCGAGAATTTTCTCAAGCGGCCGAACGTTCACCTTGGCCTCGACCCCGAGTTCTCGATGAAGGGAGGAGAACGTCCCGGATCGAAGATCGGGACGATGAGTGCCGCCGACATTAACTGGACGGTGAACTACCTGTCGAACCTGACGCGCGCCAACAACCTGCCGCCCAAGGTTCTCGTGGTTCACCGCTTCACGCGCAGGATGATCACCGGATCAGAGAACATAAAACTCGACCCGCGCGTGCAGATCGTGATCGACATGGACGGCTGGGGAGCACCCTGGCTCAAGTACGACTCGTACCGCGACTACATAACGAGAGAGCCGGTACAGTTCACGGGGTTCAAGATCTTCTACGGAAACGACTCGAAGAAGGGAGATCCAATTCTGACTCCGTCAGAGGTGCTCAGGCTCACCCCTCCGCCGATCTACATCCAGTATCAGTGACCCGTACGGATGCCCATTGCGTCAACGAACCCGGCTACCGGTGAGACCCTCGAAACCTTCACCGCTCTTACCGCAGCCGAGGTAGAGGAGCGGATCCTGAAGGCGTCAGCCGCATTCGGCGACTGGCGCCTCACCTCGTTCGAGAGCCGCGCGATCCGCATGCGCCGCGCGTCGGACATCCTTCTGGCGGAAAAGCAGCAACTCGGCGAGATGATGACGCTCGAGATGGGAAAACCAATAGCCGCAGCGGTCGCTGAAGTCGAGAAGTGCGCACTGGTTTGCCGCTACTACGCCGACAAGGCGTCCCGGCTCCTCGCCAGCCACTCCGTCGACGTCCTCGACGGTGAAGGCGCGGTTTATTTCCAACCGCTCGGTGTAGTCCTCGCAGTGATGCCATGGAACTTCCCGTTCTGGCAGGTATTCAGGTTCGTCGCTCCGGCACTCATGGCAGGCAACACCGGGCTCCTCAAGCATTCATCTAACGTTCCGCGATCGGCGCTCGCAATCGAGGATGTCCTCACTCGCGCGGGATTTCCAGATGGCGTCTTTCAGACTCTGCTCATCGGATCTTCCGAGGTTGAGGCGATCGTATCGCATCCGGATGTCGCCGCGGTGACGCTGACGGGAAGCGAAGGCGCAGGCCGATCGATTGCCGAGGTTGCAGGCCGCAACCTGAAAAAGGCGGTTCTCGAGCTTGGCGGCAGCGATCCATTCATAGTGATGCCGAGCGCCGATGTGGGGAGAGCTGCTGCGACCGGCGTGATCGCGCGAATGATAAACAACGGCCAGTCGTGTATCGCGGCAAAGAGATTCATCGTTCACGACACGGTTTACGACGAGTTTATCGAGAAGTTTGTCGCGGCGGTGAAGGCGATAAGGATTGGCGACCCGATGAATCCTGCCACCGAGCTCGGGCCGCTTGCGACCGCCGACATCCGCGATGAGCTGAGCACCCAGGTTGAGAAAACCGTCTCGCTCGGCGCGCGCGCGCTTTGTGGCGGGCGAATTCCTGACGGGCTGTCGGGCTTCTACTATGAGCCGACGGTCCTCGTTGACATTCCCGAATCCAGCCCGGCGAGCGGTGAGGAGTTGTTCGGCCCGGTCGCATCGGTCTGGCGCGTGGGCGGCATCGACGAAGCGATCTCGCTTGCCAACAGCAGCCGCTTCGGGCTCGGTGCGAGTGTCTGGACCACCGACTGGACCGAGCGCGAGCGCTTCGTCCGCGATATCGAGTCGGGTATGGTTTTCGTCAACGCGATGGTCGCGTCGGAGCCAGCTCTCCCGTTCGGTGGCGTGAAGGCATCGGGCTACGGCCGGGAGCTCGGCGAGTTCGGGATCAGGGAGTTCGTGAACATCAAGTCGGTGAAGCAGGGGCTCGCTTCCGCGCCTGCTTCACGGACTGAATGAATTAGTAGCGACTAGCTACTAAACTGGTACTGCTCAGCTTGGGGGCGGTCCTACACCGCCCTTCTCGACCTTGAACGTGACAGCGTGAGTCTGGCCAATCACGACGGTCACCGGCTTGTCGTTCGTTTCGTCACCTGCCAGGCTGTACTGCCCCTCCGGGGTCAGTCGGACGATGTAAACCTGCGATATGACACCGCCGTCTGCCTTGCCGAACTCACCTGTTCCGTCCTGGCTGGTCCGGAGGCTGCGCCAGATGGTGGATCTGTCCTGAAGCAGCAAGTCCACGATGAGATTCGGCGCCGGCGCGTTGTTCTGGTCAGTGACAGAAACCGTCACCCGGCCAAGCGAATCCGGAGTCGTTGAAAAATCTGTGCAGCCTGCAACAATTGAAACGACTGCCGCGACCGCGGCGATGCGGCGCATCGCGACAAAACCAGGCAAGTTCATTGAGAGCCTCACGAGAAACCTGAAAAACACCCTGTTCATCTGTATATATCCGGAGACCCGCCACTGCGGTACTCCCCCTACGCCGCGAATCACCAGCCATTCACGCGGTCCCATTCCGCCACGACCTCGATGTCGCCGTCCACGACGTAATACCTGTCATGCGCGGCCGCGGTGATGCACGCATGGTTTGGGCCGATTCTCACCTTGTCCCCGAGCGCAAAGTGCTGAACCGCACTCTCGCCGGTGGCTGCTCCATGCTCCTGAAACACTCTATCGATCATCCAGCCGCCGGCAAGCGGCTTCCCTTCGAGATCCCATACCTCCCCGTATCCTGCATCACCGGACGTGTCGGCGGTGCTTCTATCCTTTGAGAGAGCGAGAGCTCCGGCATCGATGAGGAATCGGTTATTTTCGCTGTTCACACCGATCACCGAAGCGAGGACAGTCATGGCGATGTCCTCCCTTGTGCAGGTTCCGATCGCCGCCTGAAAGAGATCATGAAACATGTAGACACCCGGCCGCGCCTCTGTCACGCCATCGAGTCGCTCGGCAAACGTCATCGTCGGCGTCGATCCGACAGACACGACAGTGCATTCGAGTCCCTTTCCGCGTAGCCGCTCGGCCGCCTTCACGACTGCCATTCGCTCGCCTTCGGCAACCTGCTTGAAACACTCGGTATCCCGGCAGGAATATGAGTGCCCTGCATGCGTCAGGACTCCGTGAAGTTTTGGGCCGAGCGTTCGCCCGATGTCGAGTACTGCTTCACTCGAGGCGCTTACGCCGGCCCGGTGATCACCTGAATCGATCTCGACGAGCACCCTGAACGCCGCCTCGTGCGCGGCGATCGCTTCGGCGCCCGCGACATGATCGGTGACCAGCGTCACGACCGCACCCTTTGCGATGACCCCGGCGGCACGGTCGAGCTTGGCAGGGGGTAACGCAGCCGCGATGAGAATGTCCCTGAATCCGTGATCCGCGAAATGTTCTGCTTCGGCGAGAGTCGATACGGTGATGCCTCCAGCCTCTCCGCGTGTAGCAAGTCGGGCGACATCCACTGATTTCGCCGTCTTGAGGTGCGGCCTCAAGGCGACACCGTGCCCGCGCATGGCGTCGCTCATGCGCTTCAGGTTGCGCTCGAGAATTCCCCGGTCGAGAACGAGGCACGGGGTCTGGATCTCACCGAGTGTCGTCATGACCGCGTCAGGTCTTCGAGAAGCGACGGATTCCGCTCGTACCAGACGAGGAGATCGGCGGGATCGCTGTAAACCGCGGTCGCAGACCCGAGCTCCTCCTTCGACCATCCGCCGCAGAGAAGCGCGACGATCCTCACGTGCGCGCCGATCGCGGCCTCGACGTCATATGGTGTGTCCCCGATCATGACAAGTTCGTCCGGGTCGAAGCCGCTCTTCGCTACCGCTGCCTGCACGATATCCGGATCCGGCTTCGAGTCTTCCGCGTCACTCGCGCTCGTCGCTCCATCGATGAGGTCGGCAACACCCGCCGCCTCGAGCAGCACACCCAGCTCGCTGCCGCCTGCCGATGTCGCTATGACTATCTCGAGTCCATCGCCGGCAAGCCGCTCGACGAGTGCGCGCGCTCCCGGTGTCGGCTTCAGATGCGGCAGGTAGTCGCGCTCGAATATCTCCCAACGCCGTTTACTGAGCCGCTTCCCTTCATCGGTTTCAGATTCGATCCCGGCAAGTGAGGGAAGAACCTTGTCCCCTCCCATCCCGATCATCGGGCGCACTACCGTGAACGGCACGTCGAATCCGGCCTCCGACAGCGTATCTACCCACGATGCGGCGTGAGCATCATTACTCGACACGAGGGTGCCGTCGACGTCGAAGATGACTCCGCGAAGCAAGTTCTACTGCAGCCCTGTTTGGATCGACTGCGCGAGATCGAGGTGGCCCTGGACTATTGGAGCGGCCTTCTGGATGAGATTCTGGATTTCCGCGCTCTGGGCCGCATTCATCCCGGCGATCAGCATTTCGAGAACACTCTTGTGATAGGCAACCTCGTGGTCGACGTACGCCTTGTCGAAGTCGCGGCCCTTCGCTGCCCCGTCGAGTCTGGCCATCGCCCTGTCGATTCTGGCTTGCGTAGTGTCGCCCGCCGGCGGCGAAGGCGTGATCGCGAGCCGCTTCATGAGCGCCTGTGCCTGTGTTCGGAGCCCGTGATGGTCGGTCGCCATCCTCGTGCCGAACTGCCGCACATCTGAGCTCGTCCCTTTCGTGGCGGCGAGCGTGCCCGCGGCGCTGTCGGCCCGGTTCGCGGCATCGAGGAGATAGAAGATGCCTGCGTCGGAGAGCATCGCCGAGGGGCCGAGCGCGGGGCCCGGGGATCCGGGGGCCACCGGCCTTGTTTCAAGGGCAATCCCCGTATCGCCCGGAGCTTCGACCCTGTCCTCGCATGCGGTGAGAGCGATTGACGCGGCGAGCATCGCGGCGGAGATCCGTACAAAACGTGTCCGCATCTGTCTTTCCTCTCCGTCAGGAATTTTCATAACCGTGATCGGGCAAGTTGCACGCCCGGCCGGGACTACTCAATACGACACAGAAACTACAAGGGGGGGGAGACCAGTGAGACCGGTGAGGAAGCGCATGGTTGCGACGGCGGCCATCTCGCTCGGAGTCACAACGTCTCGCGTTTATTTTTACAAACCCAGAAAAGCTTACTTATCACCGGTCTCACCGGTCTCTCCCCCTTGGCTTTTTCCGCTTTAAGCAGACCCGACGACAAGGTGATATTCTTGTCCCCGCCCACATTCGAGAGGAATTACCCTGCTTCGCACACACCTGAGACACTTGGGGGCGAACCGCCTGCTGGTCGCCGTGATGACCCTCGCGGCTCTTTCGACCGCCTGCACGGGCGCGGCCCAGCCGACCCCGCAGAGACCTCCACCGATCAGGGCCGATACCACCGCGCTGCGCGCCACCCTCGATTCGATCGCTAACGCGCACCAGGGTGTCGTCGGCTACACTGTCATCGACCTCGACAACAACATCCGCATAAGCCGCAGGGGAGATGAAAAATTCCCCACAGCGAGCCTCATCAAAGTCCCGATACTCGTCACCGTCTATGACCTCGTCGAGAAAGGACAACTCTCCCTCGACGATCCGCTGACGGTCCTCAAAATCGACAAGGTCCCCGGATCAGGAATCCTCCAGCACCTCCAGGACGGAATGACTCTCCCGGTAAAGGACGCTGCATGGCTGATGATAACCATCAGCGACAACACCGCGACTAACCTCCTCCTCGACCGCATCATCATCCGGCGGGTATGGGCAAAGATGGACTCGCTTGGCCTCATGCAGACCCGCGTTCACTCCAAGTCCTTCCTCCGGAACTCGAGCGTCGCAATGGACAGCTCGGTGAAATACGGGCTCGGCGTCACGACCCCTGACGAGATGGCCCGGCTCTTCGAGCTTCTCGCCGCAGGAAAAGCCGTTAGCCCCGCGAGCGACTCGGCAATGCTCCGGGTTCTGGAGCAGACAAACAGCAACATGATGATGCAACGCTTCGCCGGCGGAGTCAGGACAGCTCACAAGTCCGGCGAGACCAACGAGGTCCGCACTGAATGTTCGCTGTTTTACCTCCGCAACCGGGTCGTCGCGTGCGTGCTGACGAAGGAGAACAAGGATACGCGCTGGATAGTCGACAACGAGGCGCAGCTCACCGTCGCGCGGATGGGTGAAGCAGTCGTTAAAGCGTGGCGGGGACCGCCGGCGACAGCCGGTCAATGACCAGCGAGCCCCCCGAGGGGCGGAGCCGCTCAACTAGCCGGGCGAGTTTCTACGCCCGGCTTTTCGTCGGCGTGATCATCACCGTCGCGCTCGTCTTGATCGCGGTCACCGGAATTATCCTCAACCACAGGAGCGCGCTCGGGCTGAAGCCCGATGTCACTAGCACGTCGGTCACTCTCTTCACCAACGCGATGCCTCTCGCCGAGCTGGCGATTCGTGCGCGGGCTGCGGGAGGACCGGTGGTCGGCAACACCGACGTCGACCACATGGACGTCAGACCATCGGAAGGGCTGGTGAAGGTGAGGTTTTCCGATCCCGCGTCGACCGAGGTCACGCTCGACGTCTATAGCGGCAAGACACTCAACGTCGGCAGCCGGCGTGACGTCCTCATCGAGAAGCTCCACTCCGGCGAGGTTCTCGGAAAAGGCGGAATATTTCTTGGAGATGCGGCAGCGATCACCTTGATCCTGCTGCTTTTCGGCGGCCTCTGGTTCTGGCTGGCACCGCGCTGGCGCAGCCGGTAGCACCTACTTCTTCTTCTTCGCCAGTATCGTCCCGCGGCAGTTCGCAGAACCACATCTGCACGGATATCTCCGCTTGGCGGCGGGACTGTGCCGTTCCTCGAGCTCGAACGCATAGTCGTAAGCCAGCTCCTCGCCGCGCTTCACGTCTCGAATTGTCTCGATCCACAGCCGCTCGCCGTCGACGACTGCATCACAGTTCGGGTCGCAGGAATGATTTATCCACCGCGCATCATTCCCGTGAAACGCGGCATCGATCACGATGTCATCGGCTATCGAGAAAAGGAACGTGTGATGGTTCCCGCTCTCGTCGTCGTGAGGATATCTCGCATCTGACTCCGCCTCCGTCAGCCGCTCGCCGGTGTACTCTATGAGGCGCGTGCCGGCGGGAATGAACCGCGTCGCGAAAACGCCG
>JBPPMU010000307.1:0-3828 GCA_051306215.1 Gemmatimonadaceae bacterium
AATAGCGAATAGCGAATAGCGAATAGCGAATAGCGAATAGCGAATAGCGAATAGCGAATAGCGGATAGCTAGAATTGTCCGCGGCATGCCCCTCGGTTAGCCTTAAAGCCTGATGCTCGCATGTCATTCAAGATCCGTCGTTCTCCTGCTATTGTGTCTCGCGGTCGGCTGCCGCTCAGCTGGAACCGGCCGTGACTCCGCAACCGACGAGCGGCGACGCATAGCGCAGGCACTCAATCGCGCAAGAGCTGACCTCGATGCAGCAATCGCTGAGCTGGCGCGTAGATCGGAGGCTCTCGACGCCGGTGCCGTCAGCACGCTGCTGCCGGAGATTGCGAGACGCGACACGCTTTATCGAAAGCTGATCCATCTCCGCAGAATCAATGAAGACCGCGTGAATAGTCCCGCGCTCGCCGACAGCATAGATCTGAGGTTGACCCCGCCGCGGCTCGACATTCCTGCAACTCCACTGATCGAGTCGTTTGCCGACGGAAGGAACTGGATCCTCATGGGATATCTCATCCATCGTTTCGGGAGCACTCCTCATGTTCTGATCGTGCCGGCCGGCTTCGTGACCGATCTTGCCAGCGTGCCCGATATCGCCGAGCCTTTGTTACCCCGCGCTGGGGAATACTCCGACGCAGCGATTTTACACGACTACCTGTATTGGACGCAGTCGTGTACCCGTGAGCAGGCAGACAATCTCATGTCGATCGCCATGAAGGAGGCAGGCGTCGCCCCCTGGAAAGACTTGTTGATACACAGCGCGGTGAGGCTGGGCGGTCAGGACGCCTGGAACACCAACCGGACGCGCAAGGCCAGCGGCTTCATCCGTACAGTCGATTTGCCGTGGGATCGTTCTCCGTCTACTACGGACTGGTTCACGTTTCAGACCATCCTGCGCGAAACGAATTCGCGACCCGGTGCTGAACCACGGGTGAGTCCAGAGGTTTGCGCGCTGGGAAACAGCACGAGCGTTCCACGGTGAGAGCTCGCGAAGCGCTACTTCGATAAATAGGTGTTCGGCACATTGACGCGCGGGAGATCCACTCCGAAGCGTCGCCGGTACAAGTAGTCGAGGTTGCTGTAGGTGTCCTCTTCGCGTCTATGAAACTGCGCGTATGCGCCGCATTGCGCATATGAGAGCGGCGTTACGTCGAGGATCAACGTCTCCCACGGTGCGTCTTTCCCCCAAACCAGCCCCTTGATCCGCGTTTCGAGACCTGCACCTGCCTCGACAAGCAGCTCCATCAACGGGCGACAGTAGTTGTGAATGCTGTTGACCGCGTGGAACACCGGCGTCTGGCCACCGAACCCGTGTTGATCCAGATCCGCGACCGCGTTCACGTCGGCGCCGGCCTCGATCAGCATGCGTGCGCAGCGAACCGAGTTGAACTCGGCGCAGACGTGGAGTGGCGTTACACCCTCGCACGACGTGAAGGCAGATGGGACCCTCACCCGCCGATGGACTGCCGCGTTGCCTTCGGACACGAGCACATCGCCCAGCATCTTGTCGTCGTCAAGCAGGACGGCCTCAATAAGGGGATCACCCGTCGTTGCGCCTGCGTCCAGCAGAAGACGAAGACATTCATGGAACCGGTCGGAGCGAAGGTATCCTTCGATCAGCGATGCGACGGGGGTTTTGCCCTTGATGAGTGCGACGGGGCTCGCTCCGACAGCAAGGATCGCCCGGATCTGGTCAGGGGAATGGACCTCGAAGGCCTCGAGCAGGTCTGCCTCGAGCGACATCAATCAACAATACCAGCTGAAGTTGGTTCGCATATGAGGTTTCCGCACCTGCTAATTGCGCTAGCGAACAGCGAATAGCGAACAGCGAATAGCGAACAGCGAACAGCGAACAGCGAACAGCGAACAGCGAACAGCGAACAGCGAACAGCGAACAGCTAGCAATATGCCAGCGCCGTAATACCATCAACAAATAGTAGCTAATTATTACTAATAGTCAGATTGCCATCGCGTCAGGCGTCATCTGATATCTTGCGCACCTTCACAAGATCATTTCCTCTGAGGCACGCGGTAGCGATATCCTCTGGTGTGCCAACGGTGAGGCCGGCGTTTGCACCGAGGCTGTGGCCGGGCGGCATCATGACCCGGTACCTCTGACTTGACCCCGGTGACAAACTGCCAAGACTTTGGCCGTGTTGTCCATCTCGTGAGACTACATATACCCGCGCATCACATGGACTTCTGTTGTCGACCTCCCATACTTCCGTGGTAGCCACGGTCGCAGGGCCGCCGTGAGCACATGCCGCGACTACCATCAGTGAAAGGGACGCGAGCGAAAAAATCGACCGGCGTGCCAGGTTACCAGGGCCAGCGTTCATGATTCTCTCCTGTATCAACTAGTGCCTTCGGCGAGGCTCATCACTTCGTCTTCGCCGCGAGCTCCCCAAACCAGTTTTCAACGTATACGACTTCCGCCGCGCTCCCGGCCAGATTGCGGATCATGACGAAGCGTCGTCCGTCGGGCGACACGTCGTACTGCTGGCGGTTCCTCGCGCTGCGGTAAGGCAATACCGAAAACAGCACCTTCGGAATCCCTGGCGCAAACGCAGGGCCCGCCGGCACATCCACTGCCACGAGGTTGCCGCCACTCTTGAAGAACAGCTCGCGCCCATCGCGTGACCACCTCGGCTCGTCGCCACCGCTGCTCGACACGAGATGAATTGAAGACATGTCCGGAAATGACGAGACATACACCTCCCGGCGCCCGGAGTTGGTTCCCACGAAGGAGAGCCAGCGTCCGTCGGGAGAGATTGCGATCAGGAGACTGTGTTCAGGTCCGACGAGCAGTGGGACGAGGGCGGTATCACCATCGAGCCGCCGGGCACGGACGTTGGTGTCGCCACCGACCTCATCTGCGCGGATGATCAGCCATCTTCCATCCGTCGTGACCTCCGCCTCCCAGACCCCGAAGTTATGGCTCAGTATCTCGCGCGCTGGTGCGCTGCCATCGACTGGCATCTGGTGAACAGTAGGGATGTCTGGATTGCCGCCGTCTCCGCCGCCTGAGATGTATGTGATCGACCGTCCGTCCGAGTTCCAGACCGGCCTCCAGTTCATCGTGCCGATACTCGTGAGGCGCTGCCTTGTGCCGTTGTCGCGCCTGATCCAAAGGTGCGTCGCACCATCACGCACACTCACCGCGACGCTTCTCCCGTCCGGCGAAAGCGCCGGGTAGTCGAACACTTCCTGCCATCCCGGAGCCAGCGGCTCCGCCGTCCCATCGCGGGAGACCCAGACAAGTTCCGCGAGAGATGCACCCTCCCTCGCCATTGAATAGAGAACGGTGCCCGAGGAGGACATCGTGAAGCTGGCAGGCTCGACGCCATCTATGAGAGGAATGGCGCCCGGCTTTACCTCGAGCTTTCGGGCATCGAATTCGACCGCGTACAGTCCGCCGTCACGGCTGGTGTATACGATGTGCCCGGTCGGTGCGTACCAGGCGCTCGCGACGCCCGGAATAAGCAGCCGCGCGCTGTCGGCCTCCATGTCGTGTACGTAGAGCTCTGAGCTGATCGCGCAGTTCCCGGCACAGTTGGTGAAAAGGACCGCGCGGCTACCCGGCAGGGGTGCGATCATGACCGGCGACACGGGTGCCTGCGGGACAACCTTTCCGATCGGCTTGCTCGTACCTCCTTCAGCCGGGATCTGCCTGAGCCCCTCGGTTCCCGCGTAAACGATCGTGCCGTCGTCGAGCCACGCACCGGAGTAGTAGGTGGAGTTAGTGCCCTCAGCGAGCGTGATTGTGCCGCCGCCACCTGCGGGGACTTTTCGGAGCTTGTTATCGGTGGTGAGGTAGGCGAC
>JBPPMU010000308.1:0-13343 GCA_051306215.1 Gemmatimonadaceae bacterium
CGGTGCCCGACATCGGGCCCGAGCGGGGTGTCACTCAACGCCGGCGGCGCGGCCGCCCGTACCCGCGTGGCGACAAGCCGCGCGGCTTTCCTCCCAAGCCCCCCGAGGACCCGACACAGTGAAGCCGTACCGCGTCTCAGTGCACATTACGCCACGAAAGGGAATTCTCGATCCGCAGGGAAAGGCAGTAGAA
This sequence comes from Gemmatimonadaceae bacterium, assembly GCA_051306215.1. Taxonomy (GTDB): domain Bacteria; phylum Gemmatimonadota; class Gemmatimonadetes; order Gemmatimonadales; family Gemmatimonadaceae; genus UBA4720. The sequence continues at coordinate 194 of JBPPMU010000308.1, forward strand.
GGCGCGCTTCATTCGCTGGGGTTTCCGGAAGTGCGCGACGTTCACGTCGGACGCCACATTGTGATAGAGACCGAAGCAGCTAGCGATGACGAGGCCCGTGACTCCGTTCGCCGGATGTGCGAGCGGCTCCTGGCAAATCCGGTCACCGAAGATTTCGAGATCGAGTCGGCAAGCGAAAGATGAAGTTCGGTGTCGTGACGTTTCCGGGCTCAAACTGCGACTACGACGCATACCGCGCGGTGGTCGACACCTTCGGTGAAGAAGCCGCATACATCTGGCACAAGGACCACGACCTTCAGGACTCCGACGTCATAATCCTGCCGGGCGGCTTCAGTTACGGGGACTATCTCCGGCCGGGGGCAATCGCGCGATTCAGCCCCGTGATGCTGGAAGTTATCGCGCACGCAAAACGCGGCGGACCGGTGCTCGCCATCTGCAACGGCTTTCAGATCGCATGCGAGGCAGGCCTGCTCCCGGGAGCGCTTCTCCGCAACGAGTCACTTCAGTTCGTTTCGTCACTGGTCAATCTTCGCGTTGAGAACGCCGCCACGATGTTCACCTCCGAATACGGTGAGGGACAGGTGATCGCCGTGCCGATCGCACACGGCGATGGCCGGTTCACGGCAGACGAGAGCATCGTAAGCGACCTCGAGGATACCGGCCGGGTCGTGTTCCGTTATGTGTCTCCGTCAGGCGGGGTCGACCCTGCCTTCAATCCCAACGGCTCCGTCAACGCGATCGCCGGAATCATCAATGAATCAGGCAACGTCCTCGGCATGATGCCGCACCCCGAGCGTGCGCTCGACGACCGGCTCGGCTCGAGTGACGGGCGAGCGCTCTTCGAGTCGCTTCTGGCGAAAGTGGAGGCCTGATGAGCAAAGTCCTTCCCCGCCCCGGCGACCCGGATATCACCCCGGAGCTCGTCGCCGAGCACGGATTGACGTCTGAGGAGTACGAGCGGCTTGTGGCGATGCTCGAGCGCGTGCCGACGTTCACGGAACTTGGAATCGTAAGCGCGCTGTGGAGTGAGCACTGCTCGTACAAGCATTCACGAAACCTTCTCAAGACGCTTCCGGTTTCGGCTCCGTGGGTTCTCCAGGGCCCGGGAGAGAATGCGGGGGTGATCTCGATAGGCGACGGGCTCGCGGTAGCGTTCAAGATCGAGTCGCACAATCACCCTTCGGCGGTCGAGCCGTATCAGGGCGCGGCAACCGGAGTCGGCGGCATCCTCCGGGATGTGTTCACGATGGGAGCGCGGCCGATCGCGATGCTCAACTCACTTCGCTTCGGGTCGCTCGATAACGCGCGCGTGAGATACCTATTCGCCGGCGTCGTAAAAGGCATAGGCGACTACGGCAACTGTGTCGGCATTCCGACCGTCGCCGGCGAGATAGTCTTCGACCCCGCGTACGAAGGCAATCCGCTGGTTAACGCGATGTGCGTGGGGCTGATGCACGAAGAGGACCTGATCCGGGCGAAAGCTGAGGGCGTGGGTAACCCGATCATCGCGGTCGGGGCGCGCACCGGCCGTGACGGAATACATGGTGCATCGTTCGCATCGGAGGATCTGTCCGAAGCCAGCGACGCAAAACGCCCCCGCGTGCAGGTCGGCGATCCTTTCACCGAGAAGCTGCTTCTCGAGGCGAGCCTCGAACTCATCAAAAGCGGCCACATCGTGGCGATCCAGGACATGGGTGCGGCGGGCCTCACGTCTTCGTCGGCCGAGATGGCGGAGCGCGGCGATGCCGGCGTTACGATAGATGTGACCAAGGTCCCGGTTCGCGAAACGGGGATGACACCATATGAGATCCTTCTCAGCGAGAGCCAGGAACGGATGCTCGTGGTTGCCCACCGCGGGAGGGAGTCCGACGTGAGGGCAATTCTCGCTAAATGGGACCTGGCTGCCGAAGTGATAGGTGAAGTGATCGCCGAGCCCGTCTACCGTGTGACGGAAGGCGATACGGTTGTTGCCGAGTTCCCCGGATCGCGCCTCGTCACTGAATGCCCGCGTTACACGCCCGAAGCAAGAGAGGACGACAACATTCGCGCACTCCGCGAGCGCGACATTTCGGCGATACCTGAGCTGCCGGAGGAAGTTGACCCCGCGTGGACCTTACGGAAGCTTCTGTCGTCGCCGACAATCGCGAGCAAGGCATGGGCGTATCGCCAGTACGATTCGACTGTCCGCACGAACACCATGATCGGGCCCGGCGGTGATGCCGCAGTCCTCGGGATCCGCGGCACGAACAAGGCGATCGCCCTCAAGACAGACTGCAACGGCCGCTACACGTACCTCGATCCCCGTAACGGCGGCCGGATCGCCGTCGCGGAAGCGGCTCGCAACGTCGCCTGCACGGGCGCCCGACCGATGGCGATCACGAACTGTCTGAACTTCGGCAACCCAAGGCGTCCCGCGGTGTTCTTCCAGCTCCGGGAGGCGATCGCGGGGATGGGTGAGGCATGCATCACCCTCGAGACGCCAGTGACCGGGGGCAATGTGTCGCTTTACAATGAGAGCCCGCAGGGAGCCGTGTATCCAACTCCTGTCGTCGGAATGGTCGGCCTCATCGAGTCGACCGAGCACGTGACGCGCTCCACCTTTTCGACCCCCGGCGACACGATTCTCGTCTTCGGCGAAACAAGGGACGAGCTTGGCGGGTCCGAGTATCTGGCAACACTTCACGACCTCGTCGCTGGTCGGCCGCCGCTCTGCGATCCGGCGGTCGAGCGGAAGGCGATCGATGCCCTTCTCGAGTCGATAACAGCCGGGTTGGTGAGCTCGGCCCACGACTGCAGCGACGGCGGCCTCGCAGTAGCGCTGGCCGAATGCTGCATTGCCGATCGCGGCAGTCAGACCGGCGCGGATGTGTCGATCGACGCTCCTGGCTCAACACAGGCCCGTGGCGCGTTCTTCGGAGAATCCCAGGCACGGTTCGTCATAAGCTCAAAGGATCCTGCCGCAGTCGAGGTGGTTGCCCGGCGTCACGGCGTGCCCGTGGCGCGGGTCGGCACTGTTGCCGGCCGCGAAGCTGGACTGACCATCCGCGCAGCGGGTGCGACCATCAAGTCGGACATCGATTCACTCTCGGCCGCCTGGCACGAGGCGATACCCGCGATAATGTCAGCGCCGGCGATTGCCCTCGCGCCGGACGAGCCCGTGATGGCAGGAGTTTAGGACATGTGCGGCATTTTCGGGATTCACGGCCACCCTGACGCGGCCACGCTGTCACACCTCGGCCTCTACTCACTGCAGCACCGCGGGCAGGAGTCGGCGGGAATCGTCACGACGAACCGTGAGACCGGCGCGCGCGCGTTCAAGACGATGGGCCTCGTCTCCGAAGGTCTCCGCGCCCACGAGCTCGCCGCGATGGACGGCGACGTCGCTATTGGGCACACCCGGTACAGCACAGCTGGATCTTCCACCATCGAGAACGCTCAGCCCGTTCTGGTGAGGTTCCGGGAAGGACACATCGCTCTGGCGCACAACGGCAATCTCACCAACGCGACAGAGATGCGGCGAGAGCTCGAGGATGCAGGGTCGATCTTCGCATCGACGATGGACTCGGAGGTGCTCGTGCATCGCATCGCGCGATCGACCTCACTCACTCCCGAAGGCAAGCTCGCGGATGCGCTGCAAAACGTCGAGGGCGCATACTCCCTTGTCGTCACCATAGGTGACACGCTGCTGGCCGCGCGAGACCCGCGCGGCTGGCGTCCACTCGTCATCGGCAAACTCGGCGAGTCATATGTCTTCGCCTCCGAGAGCTGTGCGCTCGACATTGTCGGAGCGAAGTCGATACGCGAAGTCGAGCGTGGCGAGATCGTGGCCGTCGATCGCGATGGAATGAGAACGTCGAAGCCCCTTCCGCCGAAAGAAGGAAGGCAGTGCGTGTTCGAGTACGTCTACTTCGCCCGCCCTGACAGCCGGGTGTTCGGCGGCTCTGTCGACCGCGCGAGACGACAGCTCGGACGCCGCCTCGCCCGGGAGCATCCCGCGCCGGGTGCAGACCTCGTGTTCAGCGTCCCCGATTCGTCGAACTCGGCAGCTCTCGGTTACGCCGAGGAATCAAAGTTGCCATTCGAGCTGGCGCTCATCAGGAACCACTATGTCGGCAGGACCTTCATCCAGCCGACTCAGGCAGGGCGCGACGCAAAGGTCAAGGTGAAATACAACGCAGTCCGGGAAGTGCTGGAGGGGAAAAGCGTGGTGATGGTCGATGACTCGATAGTGCGTGGAACGACAACGCGGGGTCTCGTTGCAATGGTGCGGGCCGCCGGCGCGCGCGAGGTTCACATGCGCGTGAGCTCGTCGCCGATCACGGGGCCCTGCTATTACGGAATCGACACGCCAAACCGGGAAGAGCTCATCGCGGCCAACATGGGAATCGACGAGATCGCTGAAACACTCGGCGTCGACAGTCTCGGTTACCTGTCCCTCGACGGGATGCTCGAGTCGGTTCCCTCGGGCCCGGAAGGATTCTGCCACGCATGCTTTTCCGGCGACTATCCAACGCCTCCTCCAACGGATCCACAGAAGCTGCGCTTCGGCTGCGGCTGCTGAGCTGATGCCGCAGTCAGTCTTCTTCTTCGGCAACGGCGAAGCCGAAGGCACCCGCGCCATGAAAGCGGTCCTTGGAGGCAAAGGAGCGAACCTGGCCGAGATGACGAATCTCGGCGTCCCGGTGCCTCAGGGCTTCACCATCGCTTGCAGCGAGTGCGTCTCTTACCTGCGCGACGGCAGGTACTCGGACAGGCTCCGTGCCGAGGTCGAGGGCAACATTGCGCGGCTCGAGCAGTCCGCCGGCAAGAAGCTGGGCGACCCCAGCAATCCCCTGCTCGTCTCCGTCCGTTCCGGAGGGGCTGTGTCGATGCCGGGGATGATGGAGACGATTCTCAATCTCGGTCTCAACGACCGCGCCGTGAACGGACTTGCAAAGCTCAGCAACAACACTCGCTTCGCATACGATTCATACCGCCGGTTCATCCAGATGTACTCCGACGTCGTACTCGGCGTCCCGATCGCCGACTTCGAGCACCTTCTCAAGGCCCGGCGGTTGACGACCGGCGCGAAGAGCGATGCCGATCTGGGCGAAGACGTCCTCAGAAATCTCGTCGAAGAATACAAGTCGCTGGTGCGTAACAAGACAGGCGCGGAGTTCCCGGTAAACCCGGTCGTACAGCTATGGGGAGCGATCGAGGCAGTCTGGAAATCGTGGACTCTCAAGAAAGCCCGGGACTATCGCAGGGTGAACGGTATTCCCGACGACATGGGGACTGCCGTGAACGTCCAGGCGATGGTGTTCGGAAACCTCGGTGACAATTCAGGCACCGGCGTGGCTTTCACGCGTGATCCCTCAACCGGGGAGAAGAAGTTCTACGGCGAGTTCCTTGTTAACGCGCAGGGCGAGGATGTAGTCGCGGGGATTCGCACGCCCCTGCACATCGAGGAGATGGCCGAAAGGTTGCCTGGTGCCTACAAGGAGCTGCTCGAGACACAGGACCGGCTCGAGAGACATTACACCGACATGCAGGACCTCGAGTTCACTGTCGAGCGCGGCAAGTTGTTCCTTCTCCAGACAAGAACCGGCAAGCGCACCGCTGCGGCAGCCGTGCGAATCGCCGGGGATATGGTGAAGGAAGGTCTGATCGACACGACCGAAGCCGTCAGGCGTGTTCCTGCCGCCGATCTCGACCAGCTTCTGCACCCGGTTATTGATCCGTCGGTGAGGGCCGAGCCGCTTTGCGTCGGGTTGCCGGCAAGTCCGGGGGCGGCCAGCGGCATCGCGGTATTCGATCCCGACAGCGCGGAGGAGCGGCACGCCGCGGGAACCGCGGTGATACTCGTGCGCGATGAAACGACGCCTGAAGATTTCCACGGCATAGTTGCCGCGCGAGCCGTGCTCACGGCACGGGGTGGAATGACGAGCCACGCCGCAGTCGTAGCGCGCGGGATGGGAAAATGCGCCGTAGTTGGATGCAAGGACATCGAGGTCGATCTCGAGCACCGGAAGTTCACGGTTGACGGAACTGTCGTCCATGAAGGAGACTGGCTCACGCTCGACGGAGCGACTGGCCGCGTGTTCACCGGAAACCTGCCAACGATTCCCAGTGAGGTAGTCCAAGTGACGAGCGGGACACTCGCGCCATCCGTGGCGCCGGTATATCGCTCTTACCGCGAACTGCTGGGCTGGGCAGATGACCTGCGCCGGCTCAAGGTGCGGGCAAACGCGGACACGCCGCACGATGCCCGGATCGCGCGGAACTTCGGTGCTGAAGGGATAGGGCTCTGTCGCACCGAGCACATGTTCTTCGAGGGCGACCGAATCACCGCGATGCGCGAGATGATTGTCGCACGCGACGAGGCGGGCCGGCGTCGCGCGCTTGCGCGGCTGCTTCCGATGCAGCGGGCGGACTTCGAGGGAATCTTCGAGGCGATGAACGGCCTGCCGGTCACGATCAGGCTGCTCGATCCCCCGCTCCACGAGTTCCTCCCTCACGGTGGCGAGGAGAGCAAGCTGCTCGCCCGCACGCTCGGCCTGCAGCGGCAGGACCTTGCCCGCATCATCGAGAGCCTCCGCGAGACGAATCCGATGCTCGGCCATCGCGGGTGCCGGCTCGGTATCACGTTCCCCGAGATAACCGAGATGCAGGGCCGGGCGATCTTCGAGGCTGCGGTCAAAGCGATGCGCCGCGGAATAGACGTCAAGCCAGAGATAATGGTACCGCTGGTCTCGAACGTGACGGAGTTCGACAACCAGCGCGCGATCCTCGAGGAAACTGCCAGGCAGATACTCGGAGCGATGGGTGAGAAAGTCGACTATCTCATCGGCACGATGATCGAGCTTCCCCGCGCTGCCCTCACTGCCGACGAGATCGCGAAGAGCGCCGAGTTCTTCTCTTTCGGGACGAACGATCTCACGCAGACCACATACGGCCTGAGTCGCGACGATGCAGGGAGATTCCTCCCGTCATATGTCGAGCAGGGGATATTCACCGACGATCCGTTCCAGGTGCTCGATCCCCGGGGTGTTGGCCGCCTTATCCGGATCGCAGTCGAGGATGGGAGAAAAGTGAGGCCCGGTCTCAAGATCGGGATATGCGGCGAGCACGGCGGCGAGCCGAAGTCTGTCGCCCTCTGCCACGAGATGGGGCTCGACTACGTCTCATGCTCTCCGTTCCGCGTCCCGATCGCGCGGCTTGCCGCCGCGCATGCGGCTCTCGCCGGCGCGTAAGCGCGCCGCATGAATCAGAACTGGGCCCAGGCGCTCCGGTGGGCGCTGACGGCGGTGATTGCCGTATTCCTTGTCGTCTTTGCGCGAACAGTCGACTGGTCGGCCGCGTGGAGCTCGATGCGGGCTGCGTCGCCCTCGCTTCTCCTCGCGGCAGTTGTCGCGAACTTCGTTTCGATCGCGATAAAGGGAATCCGGTGGTGGCTCTTTCTCAAACCTGCAGGGTCACCATCCCTGGGGCTGGCGACTCGCGCGACTCTCGCCGGCTGCGGGCTCAACAACATACTGGTTGCCAACGGCGGCGACGCGGCGCGGGTTGTATTCGTTTCCCGCGCCACCGGCATTCCGAGCTCGCGCGTGCTGGCGTCCCTGGCGCTCGAACGGCTGTTCGATCCCGTCGGCTTCATGATTCTGCTGGCTTACGGGGCGATCGTCTACCCGCTTCCGGAGCCACTCGAGAGATGGGCCGTTCCGGGACAGATCGCGCTGGTCGGCGTGCTCGCGGCGCTCGTATGGTTCGTCTACTCGTCGCGAAACGCATCTGAAGCCGGCCCGGCCTCAGGGTCGCCCGTGGCCGCGGAGCGGGGATTTGTCCAGAAGGCGAGGAGCTACATCGCCGGATTTGCGTCGAGCACGAGGTGGTTGACAAGCGGGCCGAGGTTCGCCGGAGCGCTCGTTATTTCGCTGATCGCCTGGGTGCTTCAGATAGCGACGTTCCAGCTCGCTGCAGCCGCGGCGAATGTCACAATCCCTCCGGCAGCGATCCTTGCTGCACTCCTTGCAACAAACCTGGGACTTCTCGTGCGGGCGACTCCGGGCAACGTCGGGTTCTTCCAGTTCGTGTTCGCACTAACCGTCGTCCCGCTCGGAGTCTCACGAAGTGACGCGATCGCCGTATCCCTGCTGATCCAGTCGATTCAGATAATCCCGCTGACGATCATCGGGATATCGCTGGCGCCCGAGTTCATATTCCGGCGCAGTCCCGCGCGCGATGCGGCGACGGCGATGGCACATGATGCCGAGCCGGTGCTGCTAGGAAGTCTTTCTGAGGAACGAGAGAAACTCGCGGCTGCTGCGCGTGAGGCCTGAGAAGGTGCTTATCGTGCGACCGTCCGAGTCAACTATGGCGTAGAGCGGGAGCGCGACGGTCCCGAAGTGTTCTTCCTGAAAGAGCTGCTGCTTCTCGAAGATGTCCCCTTCCCCGTCCGTGAACATGCGGCTCAATACGAACTTCGAGAGCGACTGCCTCACCTCGGGACGGGCGAACATGTTCGACTCCATCCAGCGACAGTTCGTGCACGTGTATCCGGTGAAGTCGATGAATACGAGCTGCCCGGTCTGCGATGCTGTCGAGAGCGCCTTCTGGTGATCGTTGACGATCCAGCTGAGCGGAATGCTGTTTCCCGCTTCAGCTGCATGCAGGTCGGGCGGCAGGAAGGCTTCGACCTCTCCAAGCGAGCCGCCGCGAAGACCCGTCGCCAGCCACAACGTGACCCCGATTGCGGCAAGTGTCGGGATCCAGCGGAGCGGATTCGGGCTCCCGCGCCGGGCGATCGCCGAGTAGAGCAGCCACATCGCGGCGGCGATAGTGATCGCCGCCCAGGCGATGATCATCCCGTTCCGCGAGATGAGGTTTGTTCCCCAGACGAGGTCAGCGTTGGAGAAGAACTTGAGCGCCGCGGCTATTTCGAAAAGGCCGACGAGGACCTTGACGTCCCTCAGCCAGAATCCTCCCCGCGGGATCGCCGCGGTCCAGCGCGGCATCAGGGCGAGGAGGAAAAACGGCGACGCGAAAACGAGGGAGAACACAAGCATTCCTACCAGCGGCTGCTGCCAGTCACCGCGCGATGCCGACACGAGCAGCGGTCCGATGAACGGCGCTGTGCAGGTGAACGACGCAAGGGTGAACGCGAAGCCCATCAGGACCGACCCCGCTGCTTTGCCTGAATGGCTCCGCGCAGATGAGTCGACCCGGTTGAGGAACTTGTTCGAGAACGGGAGCGGCAGGTTGTAGAGTCCGAACAGGCTCAGGGCGAATGCGACGAACGCAACGCCGATCGCGATGTTCACCCAGGGGTTCGCGGCGAAGCGCGCCACGCCCGTGGCTCCCACGACCATCGCCAGGCCCAGTCCAACGGCAGTGAACGTTATGACTATGCCGGCCCCGAAGAGGAGGGCGTGCGCGAGCACATGCGGGCGCGCGTGGCCCGACCGCTGGTTGAAGTACGCCAGCGTTATCGGGATCATCGGGAAGACGCAGGGCGTGAGGAGCGAGAGAGCTCCCGTTGCCGCAGCCAGCCAGAGGAATGAAGCGCTCAAATCGTCGCAGCCTCAGCAGGGATGGAGACGGTCGTAGTGCGGGGTGGCAGGCAAAGCGTTTCGCTGCACGCCTGCGAGCGCACCTTGAGGTCGATCGGTTTCGATATGTCAGCGCCGGTCGGGACCCTGACGGTCAGTGTAAACTGGGCCGCGCCGGTGTAAGTCTCCGTCTCGATGTTGAAATTCGGGTCGAGCTCGCGTTTGGGCGGGGGACCGTTCACCGGGCCTTCGATGCTGTATGGTGAATCGGGGTCGAGCTTCACCGTCATCGGGACCGGGCCGTCTCCCTTCTGGGTAAGCGAGTAGAGCTTCCAGCCCGACTCGACTTCTGCCCAAAGGTCGACATGGAGGAGCGAGCCGCCGTCCTCGGCGACGCGTACGGCGCCCGGCTGGGCTCTCCACTGTATGACGTTCGCCGTCGGCGGAGGGGCTTCACGGGGACTGCTGCAGGCGGCGAGTGTCACCGCGGCGGTAAGGACTATCCGGAAGAGTCGCATTCTGAGATGGAAATATAGGGGTGCTACACCCTGAAGCGACAAATGACCGAACCCGGCGGTAAGCTCAGGACGCAATACGTCCAATCCAGATCAGACCCGGCCTCCACCTTAACGAATCGCGTCGGACTCACCGTTATAGCCAGAAGTTGAGCTGATCCGCTGCGGTTCCGTGTAACTGGAGAAGGACCTCCCCTGTCCCTCGACGACACCTCACTTGACCGGACCATGACGATGAAACCCACCAGCTCGATCCTGCTTGCCGTCACGATGGTGAGTACGGGTTGCGGAAGCGACCGCGCACTTGCCCCGGTAACTCCAGAACTGCCCGCGGCGCTTACCTCACTCATGGTCAAGCCGGCCGCGATCGAGCTGTTGCCGGGAATCACAACTCACTTCTCGCTCCAGGCGTGGGATCAGCGTGGGTGGCCACATACGTGGGACGCCGTCAGCTATGTCAGCAGTGATCCCGCAATCGTCACGGTGACCAAAGCCGGGGCAGTCACGGCAGTTTCGCCGGGGGCGGCAACGATAGGCATAACCATGACTTCGGGCGCGATTACACTGACGCGCAATGTCGCTATAGATGTCAGGGATCTGCATCCAGGAAGATTCCAGTTGACGGCTCCCGTGATCGAGTCGGGATGGGGCTTGGAAGGAGCAAGCTTCAAGGCGCTCCTTTCCATACTCCCTGGCTTTCGCTCGAGCGACGCCCCCGCGGGCGTCATCGGCACGTTCTCCAGCCTGCTCCTCGTGGGAGCCGATGGTGCGGTCGCCGATTCCGCAAGCGCAGGCTGGGTGAGCAGCCAGGTCGATGCGGCCGGGAGGTGGATAATCAGTCTTGTCGTTGGGGAGACCGTGCGGTGGGAAGGCCGAGTCGAATCCAGCGGGCAACACGACTTCATTGGTTCCTTCCAGATGGGGGATGGCTTGGCCGCCGGCCGGTTCACCGCTAAGCGCGAGGGAGATTGATCGGACCGGGTTTCGTCCTGGTCGATTCAGGCTTTTCCGACACGAGATGGACACGAGGCAGTCGAGGGCCTTCTGGCGTCTAGTTATCGTAATACAGCAAGGGCCTCCACTTACGTGGAAGCCCTTGGACTGTTATGGACGGGTTCAAAGTGGAGGCGCGGGCTACCGTACTCAACACACTAACCCTCCCTGTGCCATCTACTTACAGTGCCAATCTAAAGCGAAACTTCATACCTTTACCACGAATTTTACCCCCCTGATTTCGGTCAACCTGCGAGCGTCGGTCCTCCGTGGCCTTTAGGCTTTGAATCGTACTCCTCGACAAGAGCCCGCAGCTGATCTGCGACGCCGAAAGGTCAGAAGCGGGCCAGCGTGAGGGCTTCGACCAGCGAAAAGAGTAGCTTCCGTCAGGTGGCGAAACTATGTTCGCAGCCTCTCCACGCACCAAGCGCGGATGAAAAAACTAGGTTTCCCGCACGGGAGGTTCCGGATGCACTTCTCGAGATCCTGGAAGAGCACGGGCTGGTTAATTGGTGCAGCAGTATGTACCCTGTTTACTTCCGGGTGTATGCACTGGACTGCTCAGGGTAAGCCGACGCCTGAGGCGATCCGCCAACTTGAGACACAACCAGCTTCTGCAAGACTGAGAGTGACATTACTGTCAGGCGAGCGAATCACCTACAAGTCAGCTCGCGTCGTTGGAGATTCATTGCGGGATGGAGGCCTTTCTCCTCGCGTCCTTCTGACGCAGTCTTGGTATCAGGCATTCGGTCGAGTCGGGCGTCCAATCGCAACGACAAATGTGGGGAGGGTCGAATTCTGGAAGATAGACCCAGCAAGGACCGCTGTGGCATCGCTGGCGACCTTGGCCTTTACCTTGTACGCCATGCAGGGCATCGCTTGTTGTCTTTGAGTGCGCGGGAAAGCGATGCCAGGCCATCAACAGTACTCCGTCGAGGGGTTATTGTGTAAACGCCATGCAGGAACGTGCGCCAAGGCGCACCGCGCCGTCGAGCGCCAGCCGGTTGATCCCGCAAAGCCCCTAAAGTCGCCGGAGTACTACGGGCTGCGTCTCGAAGATAGAACCCCCGCCCAGCGGGAATTCACACATTAGTCTCAGCGTTCCACGAAACTCCCCGGTTTGAAGTGAGGCATTCAGGCTGTATCTGCTCCAGTTCCCTGGACACGCCGGAGGGAGACTATCGAGAATCGTCCCAGCTGGCATGAGAAAACCGACTTCAAGCACGCCTTCTCTGGACGACGAGCCGTAAGGCCCGTCGAGCTCGACGCCAGTGACTTGATTTCTGAGGGTGCCCCTCGCTGCGATCGCTAGAGTACGTGTCCCAAGAAGCGACATCACCTCGTACGGAACCAGGGTCATGGCAACCTCAAGAACAGCTCCACTGTTCATCGTAACCGTTCCCGCCCATCTCGTATTATCTGCCCATTTTGGTACCGGTTCGGGGCCGGAATCGCTGCACGCCATGCCCGCGAGCAGGAGTGTAACGGTAAGAAGCATTTTCCGTCGCTCCATGTTGCCTCCCGTTGGAGCGCGCAATATGCCGGTGTTACTGCGATGCGACTATACGTAATGTGACGTAGGCGCATCACCCAGTCTCCGGGGCGGCAGCTGCACCGCTCGTCGTCATTGGAACTCTACGTCCTACCGAACGACGGCGGGCAGCTCCTCGAGGCATCCTTAGTAGGACAGCTGCGAGTCGAACACGCGGGCGTGACAAGCATGCTGGAAGGCGGCCGCAACTTTCGCCTGTCGCATTCACGTGGAGGGACGTACACTGGTACTGCCAATCTGCAAGGAGTAATATGCGTTCGCTTTCGCGCACCCTCTTGCTGACGCTGCTCGTAACCGGGTGTAGTTCTACAACCCAGCCGGTGGAGCCAGACGAATTTTCTTTAGCAGGTACCTGGCTAGGCAGTTCTGAGGGATATACCCTCAGGATTAGCATGGGGAAGCCTCCGTACGACATATTTGCCGACGGGCGGGATTGACGTCCTCCCCAATGCGGAGTCACTCAGGTCGTGAGCCATTGGGGTGAATTGTTGCTCCTTTTGTGTTCCAATGCAAACTCGGCGGGGGTTCGCCGGCGCAGGCTTTTATGCGGCCTGACTTCGTTG
>JBPPMU010000309.1:0-22601 GCA_051306215.1 Gemmatimonadaceae bacterium
CCGAACGGGCTTATGCCGAACTTCACCCATGGCTTGGCCGCCCTGACGGATCTTTGCACCTCCCGCACGAACGTATCGACGTTGTTCCGCCGCCAGTCGTCACGGCTGAGCTTTCCACCCCTCTTCACGTACGCGTTCCACGTGACGCTGTCAGGGAAGTCGATTATCGCTCCGGCGGAATCGCGTTCCTTGTAAGGGTAGAAGTAGTCGTCGAAGTGAATTCCGTCGACGTCGTAGCGCTTCACTACGTCGGCGATCACTCTCACCGAATGGCGACGCACGGCAGTGTCGCCGGGATCGAGCCATAGATGTCGCCCGTACGTGCGAACGAGCCCGGGACGCGAGTTCTGGAGATGATCCTGTGAGATCTCGGATCTCGCCGACGGATGCCTCGACCTGTAGGGATTGAACCACGCATGAAGCTCGAGCCCGCGCTTGTGAGCTTCCTCGACTGCGAACGCGAGTGGATCGTAATACGGCTCCGGAGGCCTGCCCATCTGTCCGCCGACGTATTCGGTCCATGGCTCGAGTGTCGACGAGTATATCGCGTCCGTCGCGGGCCGCACCTGGAGCACGATTGCGTTCATGTTGAGCTTCACTGCCTTGTTGAAGATCGCCAGGAGTTCAGTCTGCTGCTCGAACGCGTTGAGTCCGGGGCGCGAAGGCCAGTCGATGTTCGAGACAGTCGCGATCCACATCGCCCGAAATTCCCGCGGAACCTCGGGCGCAGCGGTTCCCTGTGCCCTTGCGGATGCTGCGACACACATCAATGCGGCAAACATCAGGATGCTTTTCATGATCTCATGCGTGAGGCTCTCGCGGAAAGAGCGTTTGTATTCGTGTGCAACATGGCGCTGGTTCCTTGACGGCTCAATGACCGGTGGCAAAATTGGTTTTCGCAATCCTGTTTCAACCAGAGGAGAAAAGAATGAGACGTAATATGCGCCTGCTTTCACTCGCCGCAGCCCTCGCGCTTGCCGCATGTACGGCGAAGGATGCCGCCACAGACACCGCCGCCACTGATACGGCCTCGGCGACTACGGCGAATGAGGTGACGATCACGGCTACCGACTATGCCTTTGAATCGCCGGCCGAGATTCCAGCGGGGCTCACGAGTTTGAAGATGGTCGTGAACGGGAAGGAGCTCCATCACGCCTCACTCATCAAGCTCGAAGACGGGAAAACGTTCGATGACCTGATGAACGGGTTCAAGACAATGTCTCCGGAAGCGCAGCCGCCGGGGTGGATGATTCCGGCAGGCGGTCCGAACGCGGCGGCGCCAGGTACCACCACGGCCCTGACAATGGTTCTCGAGCCGGGGAATTATGCGATTGTCTGCTTTATTCCTGACGCGAAGGGAGTCCCGCACCTGGCGCATGGAATGGCGAAGCCGCTTACTGTGACCCCGAACCCGGGAGCCAACATGGCGGAGCCCGAAGCCGACATCACTGTAACGCTTTCAGATTACAAGTTCGACTTCTCGCAGCCGCTGACGCCGGGGAGACACACGCTCAAGCTCGTGACCGCGCCGGGCCAGCCGCACGAATTCACCTTCTTCCAGCTCTCGCCGGGCAAAACCGCGGCAGATATTCCGGCGTACGTCGAAGGCGGAATGCAGGGCCCGCCTCCGGCGATGCCGCTCGGCGGAGTAGCCGGTGTCGCCGAGGGCCGGGCATCATACTATACGGTTGATCTCGCGCCGGGCGAGTATGCGATCGTCTGCTTCCTCCCCGACGCTAAAGACGGGAAGCCCCATTTCGTTCACGGTATGATTCAGCAGATGAAGGTCGGATAGCAGAAAGGCCGCAGGTGACACAGCGGTGTCATCTGCGGCCGTTTCTTGTTCAAGAAGAGGCGCCGGTCGGAATCGAACCGACGAATAGCAGATTTGCAGTCTGCCGCCTTACCACTTGGCCACGGCGCCGGGATCGCAAGTTATCCCCCCCACCCTGCAGGGTACAAGCGCAGGTCTTGCAATGCCTTGGGCTCATGGCTGTTCGTCTTCGACTTCATCTACGAGTCGCGGCCATCATGGAACACGTATGAAAGCCTTCTCGATTTCGCCGACACGGTGCGCCGGGATGTCCGGGATCTCCATCCGAGGGACATGATCAACGCTCAGGGTTTTATCTGGGTCCAGGGGTCTGACGAGTATTAGATTCGGGCAATGCCCGATGGCTTGAGCGTCACGAAGGCTGGCGAGAGTGACATCCCTCTCATTCTCCGCTTCATAAAGGACCTCGCCGTTTACGAGCGGATGCGGGATGAGTGCGTGGCGAGCGAGGAAAAACTCCGCGCCACTCTTTTCGGGCAGAATCCCGCAGCAGAGGTGCTGATTGCGCGGCTCGACGGGGTTCCTGTCGGCTTTGTCCTTTTCTTTCACGGCTACTCGACGTTTCTCGCGCAGCGAGGGATATACCTCGAGGATCTCTTCGTCGATCCCTCTGCCCGCGGAAAGGGTGTCGGCTTCCGCCTTTTATCCGAGCTCGCCCGGATCGCTGTCGAGAGAGACTGCGGCCGCCTCGAGTGGGCAGTCCTCGACTGGAACGACCTTGCGATCGACTTCTATAAGAGAATCGGCGCCACTGCTATGGACGATTGGACAACGTTTCGTCTAACCGGTGAATCTCTAAACAGTCTTGCACGGGAGTCGAACGTTTGACCGAGCCAGCCGAAGGATCGAGACGAGGGATCTGGTCGCGCTACTTCCGGGGCAGGCGACCGGGCCCGCTCGTCGGGCCCTGGGTGAGCTCACTGATCTTCGCGGGCCTCGCGTACTACCTCGAGCGCACGATGCCCGCGCTCCACGATGTCGTCGGCCTGGTCTACTGGCTCCTCGTCGCCATTGTCGTCGTCACAACGGGACGGTGGATCCGCGCGAGGTCAGCAGACAGGCGTGGCAAGGACCGGCGCCGGGTCGATCGCCGCGAGCCGGAGGATTTTTAGTATCTTGTTGCTACTAAGTTGGTTCAAGACCTTCCGGCTCGACTGAATCCCGGTGCCAGTCGTCGTCGACGACAAGCTGCGTCAGCTCGTCGACACGGTCGCGGAGCAGGCTGTCGGTGGCACGCGAGATCGATGCAGCGCGCATGGTTATTTCGTCGATCATCGCGCGGACAGCTGAAGCGTCGCCTGTCTCCACGAGAAGCTGGTCGAGAGCCAACACAGGAGTCACGGTACCGGTAAGACACCTCGCGAGAATCTCACGCTGGGCCGGATCTCCCAGGTCTTCCGTGAGCCGCCTGACTGCGCTGCTCTCCCCGCCAGCTTCCCCGTAATGGTCCAACGGGGTCTCCCCCTCACGCATGACGTCTCCGGCTGGTTGACTCGGGGCTGCCGTGGAGGAAAACGCGCAGTTTCAGCTCGTCCCATCTGTCCAGCAACCACGAACGAATGGGTATCCCCGCATCGGAAATTCGCAGCGCCTCGAGCCCGTTGCCTGAAAATCGTTCGCAGATCTGCCGCACTGCGTCCACCCCTTGATACGCATCACCTTCAGTGCGCGAGAAATCCCCCGCCATCAAAAGGTATGCAAATCGGCCGGACCCGTCTGGAGCTACCGCATCGACGGCCGCCGACTCCTCGTTCATCCACGCGCGTGGGAGCGTCTTGAGGTACGAATGAACCGATCCCGAGTACTCGCCATCGGTGATCGCAACGACGAACAGCGAGTTGAGCGCGTAACCTTTTCCCGCGGCAGCCTCGACGATCCCCACCGGGTCCGACAAGCTGCACCACGACAACGCCATCGCCCGCGGGCTTGTCTCCGATGCAAGATCGATAGTCCGGAGCAGGTGCGCCGTGCCGTCGGGCCCCGCACCCGCCTCGAGCTCGAGCGGAAGACCCGGTGGCTCGGGGATATATGGAGGGTTGCAGATGAGCAAATGCGGACGGAACGACTCGAGGCTTTCCTTCGTCGCCCCTGACCACAGATCGCTACACTCGAAACGCGCGCGCGCCGACAGGTCGAGCACTCGCGCATTCCGCTCCGCGGTTTCGACGGCATCACTATCGATGTCGATGCCGGTGAGCCTGCTTCCTCCCTCGAGCCGCAGCAGGTGAAACCCGACGAGGCCGCTCCCGGTTGTCAGCTCGACGATTCTCAGCGGATCGAGCGAGCGTCCTTCGTGCCTGTGCAGGCTGCGGGCATGGGCAAGCGCCGCTTCCGATGCGATCGCACAGAGGAGTGTGTCTTCCGGCGAAAAGAACGAAGTGAACCTGAACGGTGGAACGAATGCGCGCATCCGCCCCGCTTCATCCAGAAGTGACGCGAACTCTTCCCTTCCCTCGACGGGGCGCTCGAAACCATACGGCATGATGTACCGGTTCCCCTCTCGCGAGGGGCTCACCTCTTGCATTCCAACGCGTTGACTAACGCTTCAATGCAAACGTCGCACCGAACCTGACTACAATGCTGAAATCAATTGAGCTGCCGGCTATAGCACTCCTTCCGGGCCCTGTCAGCGAGAGCCGCGGGGAAGAACTTGCCGCAACGGTTCGCACGCTCCTCGAGTTGCCCGACCTCGATCAGGTTCTCGAAAACGAGCGAGGGCTCGAGGAGGAAATTCTCCAGTCGGCGCGGACGCTGGCCCGTCGCGCATATCCCGGCGAGCTGACCTTCGAGCCGCGGGTTGACGCGTCAGTCGATGATGAAGCGCGCGCTGAAGTGCATCGTACCCTGCTTGCACTGTATCAGCAGCACGTCCAGCTCCCTGTCGCATCACCGCTTGCAAATCAGTTCCATCCTTTCCCCGTGACGCTGCTCCGCGAGCTCGAGCGACCGTGGGAGCGTGACATGCTGCGCCGGGCCCACGCCCGTCACGATCTTTCAGCCGAAGCACTTCCAGGCGAACCGGCCGCCTTCGCCGAATGGTATCGCAACACGGCGTTCGCACATCCGCTTTACGAGCACGAGCTATACGCTTTCCTCGCAAGCGAAGCTTCGCTCGAGCAGATGAAGTGGTTCTTCACGATGGAATGCGCAGGCGAAGCGGCGTTCGACGACCTCGTCGCGATGGCGCAGGTCGGAACACGCGGTGACGTGAAGATCGAGATGGCCTCGAACTACTGGGACGAGATGGGGAAAGGCGTCACTCACGCCGTACACACTCATCTCTTTCACCACCTGATCGATGACATGGGTATCGAGGCTCCAGCGGCAGATGATCTTCCCTGGCAGGTGCTCGCCGGCGTCAACGTCATGCTCTGGAGCTGCATCCCCCGCCGTAACGCCTTCCGCGCACAGGGCGCACTCGGCGCAGTCGAGCTCCTTGCCCCGCAGCGATGCACGCGGGTCGTGCACGGAGCGAAGCGGCTGGGAATAAATAAGAAGTCTGTCGTGTACTACGGCGCGCATGCGATAATCGACATCGGCCACGCTGAGGGTTGGCTCGACCACGTGATAGAGCCTCAGGTCGCGGCGTACCCTTCGTCACGCATCGGGATAACGGAGGGACTTCTGATCCGAGCTGACGCAAGTCTCGACTACTTCGACTTATGCCTGGCACACGCCAGGACAATCGGTCCGGGCTAGACCGAACCTGATACCACCATCGATCCGGTTGGCGATGCTGCGCCACCCTCCGGCTCCTCGGTCACCGTCACCGAGCGGAGCACACCGCGCTCGATTGCCTGCTTCGTGTGCATCATCGCGCTACCGCTTTCGTCCGGCTGAAAAGTTCCGGCCGATACCCATCCCTGGTCAGTCACTATCCAGACCTGGTAAGTCCTGCCGTCGCGCGGCGGGCGCAAGCCGTGTGTGATCAGAACCCAGTCATTCGACACCGGATTCCAGAGCATGCGGCCGCCCGCCTGCCGGTCTGTTCTGCTCGAAAGTGGAATTGCCGTAACGTCCTCGCCCGTCATCGCCGCTATCATCGACTCCCTTTGCCTCACGATCGACTGAAGACTGTCAGCAAGCGGGGCAAGCGTATCCACGGCGGCGAGCTGGTTCCGGACCGTCCGACTTTCGGAGGAGACCCGCAGTAGCTGCACACCGGTGGCGACGAGCGCGACCGTAGCGATGGCCGCGTACCAGGTGATCGCGACGGGAGGCATGGCTGGCGCTGCCGGGGGCACTGACGTCTGCTGCCCGGGAGTGACCCGTCTTGTCTCTCCGGTGATCGCGCGCTGCGAAGCCGGAGTTGCCTTGTGTCCAAGTCCGGTAAGGCTCGCAACGCCGCGTGCAATGTCGGGGCGCCCGGTCACCGGGGGTGCCTTCGACTCACGCTCCGCGCGCGCTCGCGCAATCAGCCGCGACCTGATCCCCGCGCTCCGTCCACGGTTCATTTCCTCACGCGGTACCAGATATCCGAGGATCGCGATTGTCTCTTCCATCGCGGCAAGCTCGGGTCCGCATTCCGGGCAGGCCGCGGCATGGGATCGCACCGCCTCACCGACGCCGAATGATGCCGAGCCTAGTGCGACGGCGGCCAGCTCGCGGTCCGCACTCTCGTGACTGATGTCCGTCACTCCGCACTCCCTCGCGAGGTTAAGCCCGGAACTCGCAGGCTTCGAATCGCCAGATGCATCCTCGTCTTCACGGTCTCCGGCGTAAGTCCGGAAGCGGATGCCATCTCTGCCTGGCTGAGCCCGCCGAAGTATCCCATTTCGAGCATCTCGCGCTGCTCCGGAGGAAGCTCGCGCAGCGCTGCGCGCACCTGCTCCCTGACTTCTGCTCCCTCGACGTCGTCCATGGGATCGTAGCCGTATGCGGGGAAATCGGCGAAGGGGCTCCTGCGACGCGGCGGGTCTTCATGGCTTCGCTTTCTCGCGCGCAGCCGTTCGAGCGCCCTTCTTCTACCCGCCGTAAGGAGCCACGTCGACACAGTTCCATGGGCCGGCTCATATTCCTCCGCCCGCCGCCATGCACCCCAGAACGTTTCCTCCACGACGTCTTCAGCTTCGTCAGAGTCCCGTAGGAGGCCGAGCACCAGCGAATAAAGCGGGTGGCTCCACTCGTCATAGAGGGCGCCGAGTGCCGTTTCGTCAGCATCGCCGATGCGGCGCAGAAGTTCTACATCGTCGGCGTTCGTCCTCGCCGCTTCCTCGATAGGAAGATCTTCGTCGGGCCGGTTCATCGCTGCCGAATGTACGCCCCCTTGCACCGCTTTCGCAAAGCGATTCAGGCTGTACTATGTGAAGCCTGTGTAACAAGGGGGCACGCTCGCTACACGGAGAGATGCAGAGGGAAGTCCACGCGAGTCGTAGTCCTCAGTATTTCGCCAGGTAGTTATCGAGTTCCCACGGCGAAACCTGCGTGATGTACTCGTCCCATTCCTGCCGTTTCGCCGTAAGGAAGTTGCTTGTAATGTGCTCGCCAAGCGCATCCTTTATTACAGCATCCTTCTCGAGCTCCGCGCATGCCTCCTCGAGATTGTGCGGCAGGTCGTCGATACGCAGCCGGCGTTTCTCCCGGTGCGACATCTCCCAGATGTTCGTGTTGACCGGCTCGCGCGCGTCGGTCTTGTTCTCGATTCCATCGAGGCCCGCTGCCAGCTGCACGGCGAGCGCCAGGTATGGATTCGCTGAAGGATCGGGGATTCTCAGCTCGCACCTCGTGCCGAGCCCGCGGCGGTCGGGAATGCGGATCATTGGCGTGCGGTTGCGCATCGACCACGCGACGTTGACCGGCGCCTCATAACCAGGCACGAGTCTCTTGTAAGAGTTGACGAGGGGGTTCGTTATCGCGCAGAACCCGCGGGCATGGTTGAGCAGACCACCGATGTAGTGGAGTGCCGTCTTTGAAAGCTCCCATTGCGCCTTCGGATCCCAGAAAGCGTTCTCCTTTCCGCGGAACAGCGACTGGTGAGTGTGCATCCCGCTTCCGTTCTGACCGTAGACCGGCTTCGGCATGAACGACGCAAGCAGCCCGAACTGCTGCGCCACACTGCGCACGACGAATCTGAAAGTTGCGATGTTGTCGGCGGTCTTGAGGGCATCGGCGTACCGGAAATCGATCTCATGCTGGCCGTGAGCCACCTCGTGGTGAGCCGCCTCGACCTCGAATCCCATCTGCTCTAGCACCCCGACGATCGCTCGGCGAGCATCTTCTCCGAGGTCGACCGGTGCAAGGTCGAAGTAGGCGCCGACGTCATGGGTATTCGTCGTCGCCTCGCCATCAGGCCCCCGCTTGAACATGAAGAACTCGGCTTCCATTCCCGCGTTCATCGTCGAAAAACCCATCGCGCGCGCTTTCTCGAGCTGGCGCTTCAGGACACGGCGCGGATCCCCGATGAAGGGAGAGCCGTCGGGCGTGTTGATGTCGCAGATGAGACGGGCAACGCGACTGTCGGAATCCCCCCACGGGAATACCTGGAAAGTGTCGAGGTCCGGGGCGAGCAGCATGTCGGATTCCTCGATCCTGACGAAGCCCTCGATCGACGAACCATCGAACATGATGTCCCCATCGAGCGCTTTCTCGAACTGGGACCGGGGGACCTCTACGTTCTTGTTCACCCCCATGATGTCAGTGAACTGAAGCCTGAGAAACCTTACGTTGTTCTTCGTGGCGAGTGCGAGGATGTCCTTCTTGGTTGCTCCGGATGTGTCTGTCTTCGCTGCTCTTGTCTTGGGCGGCACGGTGCCTCTTGTGGGGAGGGGGTTGGGAGAAGCAGCGAAGCTATGGGGCCGGCTGCGTTCTGTCAATCGAATCGTGCAATTCGTGCACGGTTTGCGCCGTAAATTGACCAGATTCCGGACTATTATTGCAAAAACGTAGGGAAATTGTGGCGACTCTGCAGATTTCAGCCAGCAGTCAGCGGCGCACGGATTCGAGAATCTGCTCGTATTCGTCGACCATCCTGTCGATACCGAACTGTTCCTGGGCGCGTGTTCTCCCGGCCGCACCCATCCTTGCGCGCATCCCGGCATCTCGCGACAACGTGGTCAGGGCACCCGCCAGGGCAAGGGGATCATGCGCGGGAACGAGAATACCGTCGATGCCGTCCCTGACGATTTCGGGCAGGCTGCTGGCATCGGCAGCAACGACTGGCAGGCCTGCAACCATCGCTTCGGCGGCAATGAACCCGAAGCCTTCCCAGTGCGATGGAACTACGGCGATGTCGAACGCTCGAAGCAGCGACGGAATGTCGGATCGGTATCCGAGCCAGTGCACGCGGGGAGCGTTACCCAGGATCTCGCGAGCTTCTGCTTCGTCAGGACCTTTCCCCGCGATCACGAGATGGGCATTCGGCACCACGCCCGCAACTCCCGGCCACGCTCTCATAAGGTCGAGCAGCCCCTTCCTTCTCTCGAGCCGTCCGGCAAAGCCGATCACAGCAGCACCATCCGGCAATCCAAGCCGGGCCGGGACCGCCGAATCGATCGGTGCTGGATCTATTCCGTTATATACGACCTTCACGGCTTCCGGTCGCAGCCACCGGGCGCCAAGTAGTGTCGCGCGGGTTGCCGTCGAGTTTGCTATGTGTAGCGCCGGAAGTCTCCCGAAAAGGATCTGGTCGTAGATCCACCCTGTGAGAGGGCGGTCGTTCGCATGACGGACGACCGACGGTATTCCCCGAGCCCACGCAGCCGGAACCGTCAGCCTCACATCCTTCTTCATCAGCGCCAGGACGACATCGGCGTGACTTCGGGCAAGCGCGCGCTGAATATGCCAGAGAGCTACCGGGTGAAGGTCCATTCCACGCAGGATCGGCTCGAACGGGGCAACTGACTTCATCCGCTCCTCGAGAATACTGCCTGGCGCGCCAAAGATTGTTACATCATGACCGCGCGACAGGAGCCCGCGCGACAGGAGCTCTGTGAAGACGTGAACCCCGCCCCACTTCACGGAAGCGTTGCTGAGAACGATTCTCATCCTGATTCCAGAGCGATTGTCACGCGCTCAATCTGCCCCCGCTTCACCCTCCTGAATAGCCGCGGTGAATTTGTGTAGGTTGTAGGCCATGACCGAGCAGCAAAAGCCCGAAGTCGTTTGCAGAGTGTGCTCAACACCGGGGTCCGGACGTTTCTGCGCCAGCTGCGGCGCGTCGCTCGAGTCCTCGACGTGCGCTGGGTGCGGAGGCGCGATTGAGGCCGGTGCAAAATTCTGCCACAATTGTGGCCGGCCGGTTGGTCGCGGGCGCAGCGAAACAGCCGACCCTGGACGATCCCGATCGTCAAGGCTCCCATGGGTTGTCGCAGGGGTTGCGATAATCGCGCTGATTGCCTATTTCGGCGGCGGGGCATACGGCGGCAGAAACGCGCCGGCTCCGCAGACGGCACTCGACGGCCTCGGTTTGCCTGGCGCGGGACGAGAAGCACCAGTTCGCGGACCCGACATCTCGCAGCTGACGCCTCAGGAGAGTGCCGACCGCCTGTACAATCGCGTGATGCTCCTCGCCCAGCAGGGGAAGGCCGACAGCGTGCTGTTCTTCGCCCCGATGGCGATAAGCGCATACGAGATGATGAGTCCTCTCAACGCGGACCAGCGGTACGACATAGGACACATAGCCGAAGTGGCGGGTGCGATTCCGATGGCCAAGGCGCAGGCGGACACGATACTTGCCGGCAATCCGACCCATCTCCTCGGCCTGATACTTGGAGCAAGGGTCGCATCGCTGGACAAAAACGAGACCGCACGTCGTGCGTTCGACTCGCGGATCCTGTCGGTTTACGATGCCGAAATGGCGAAAGGCCTTCCCGAATACGAGCGTCACGCTGATGAAATCGCGAGGGCCGTATCCGAGGCCCGGCGGCCCCGTGGCGGCACAACGTGACTCCAGTCGTCAAACCGGCCTTGACTCGCGGGATGCAACGCAGTATTCGCAGGTAACTCGAGCAGTCGCAATACACATGAAGGAGGGGGGCACACGACGTGCAGCGTTGCCCGCCAAAAACCGGGGCGCCGTACAACACGAACGCTGAAACAGCGAGGGGGATTGGTATGCAAGGCCGTGATGAGACAAAAGAGACGTACAGATTCGCAGATGATGACGACTCCGATGATCTCGGTGGTGGTTTCGGCCGACGCAAGCGGTCGTACGACGATGACGAAGACGAGGATGGCGGTGGCTGGGCAATAAACGAGGACCACAGCGATCGTCTCTGGGACAGCGCCGATGACGTCGACGACGATGACGACGAAGAGACCCCCGCAGCTGACGGCGAAGAGGTCGAAGAGGAAGAGGAGGAAGAGGATATTTTCGGCGGCGGAGCCCCTCGCGGCCGTCGCGGGCGTCCAAAGGGATCGACGAACGCGAACCGTGAGAAGCAGCTTCTCGCGACGACTGCCCCCCGGGTTCCCGTAGTCGATACCCCGGATGACGATGCGCTCTTGTTCGAGGCCGACGACGACTCGGTCACCGATGAGCCCGCGACAGCGCCGCCGGCATCAGGTGGCTCGAAGCCCGACGGCCGCAGGAACGCGATGAAAAAATCGCCGTCAGCAAAGCCTGCTCCGAAAGCCGCCGGGAAGAAGCCGGCCGGGAAGAAACCGGCGGCGAAGAAGGTGGCAAAAAAGGCTGCAAAGAAGGCCGCGGCGAACAAGCCAGCTGCGAAGAAAGGCCCTCCGAAGAAAGGCCCTGCGAAGAAGGCAGCGTCAAGGAAGTCGTCGGCGGGAAAGAAGGGAGCGGCGAAGAAGAAATCGTCGAAGCCTTCGCGCAAGGCACCCGGAGGCCGTAAGGCGTCAGCCCGGAAAGGCGGCGGGAAGGGCGGGAGAAAGGCAACCGCATCGGGACGCCGGGGTGTCAATCGCGGCGTGAAGAAGATCGTGCGGAAAGGCGGCTCCCGCGGCAGACGCTAGTCCCATAGCTACCGGCCGCGAGAATGGAAGAAGGCGAAAACCGCTGGCGTAAGGTACTCCTCTCCGGCGGCGCTCTTATCGGCGCCGCAGCGGCATACAATGCATTCGCCCGTAAGAACGTTGACGAGCTTACCAACCTCATCGGCGGTGAGGAAGGCGGATTCGAATGGCGGGGCAGGCGCATCGCCTTTACCCGGCGCGGGAGCGGCCCGCCGATTCTACTCGTGCATGGAATACACGCCGCAGCCTGGTCGTACGAATGGCACGACAACGTAGATGAACTGGCTCGCGGAAATACCGTCTATACGATCGACCTGCTCGGCTTCGGCCGCTCCGAGAGACCGGCGATCCGCTACTCCGCGCGTCTCTACATCTCGCTCATTTCGGACTTCGCCCACCAGGTGATCGGTGAGCCCTGCGTGCTCGTAGCGACCTCGCTCTCGGGCGCTTACGCGATAGTCCTCGGCGCCCGTGATCCGGAACGCTTTCCCGCGCTTGCCCTGATCGCCCCGACAGGGCTCGTTCGGCTCAACAAGTCCGCCGGCGTCACGAACGAAGCTGGAAGACTCGCTGTCGAGGCTCCCGTGATCGGGACCGCGATGTTCAACGCGCTGGTTTCAAGGCGCAGCATCCGCCATTACCTCGAGAAGACTTACGCCGACGACTCTATCGTCACCGACGACCTGGTGGACATCTATTACTGGGCCGCGCACCAGCGGGGCGCCCGGCACGCGCCCGCGGCTTTCATTTCAGGGCATCTCAACATCGATGTGCGCCATGCGCTGCGCCGGCTTTCCCAGCCGTCATTACTGGTCTGGGGGGAGGAGGGATCTGCCGCGCCGATCGAGGAATACCGGGGTTTTCGCGCAATAAAACCCGACATGGAACTGGCCGTTCTCACGCCCGCCGGCGACCTGCCGCACGACGAGCGGCCAGATGACTTTAATGTTATCCTATCCACATGGCTGAATCGCCTGTCGCTCTCCTCCGCGCACACTCCCGCCACGCTCCCTGGAACGCCCGAGGTCTTGCCGCCCACGTAACAGCATTGGTAGACGCCGCAGGGATGCGGCCCACCAATGCATCAGCGCGCGCTGCGCCAACCGCTCGCTCGGTAAGGTTCTACGTTGCGGGCGGATTGCTCGATCGCCCTGAGGGAACGGGCACTGCCGCTACTTACAACTACCGCCATTTGCTGCAGCTCCTCGCCATAAAAATCCGGCAGCGGGAAGGACAAAGCCTCGAGAAAATAAAGGAAGAGATGAAGGACATGACCGGCGACGCACTCGAGCGCCGCATCGCCACGTCTCTCGCACCCGCCCTACTCTCCGGCGCAGACACCACTGTCGTGCGCGAAGACGGAAACACACATAGCTGGAAGCGCGCATTCGTCGCCGATGGGATCGAGCTTCACATTCGCGACGACAGCCCGGCCGCACGCGAAGACGCCGTCATCGCAATGCGCGAGGCGGTTCGCGCCGCGCTCGGCAGGTCAGATATCAGGTAGCATCAGGTAACGGGCGCTCTTTTCGCCGCGAAGGTGTTCGGCGAGCACCTCTTTCGCCTTCCTGATTCCGTCGGCATCGAGCCAGTCCGCGGCAACTACCTTCCTGCCCCGACCTTCGACCGCGAGAGCGACGCGGCCGCCAACGGTGACGATGAGCGCGCCCGACCCGCGAGGTCTTGAAAGGGGGTCGCGGTCTGCTGAATCCGGCAACTGCAGATTGTAAACGTTGGCCGGATCACTCGACGCGAGCACCACAAACTGCTTTCCCACCGCGCCCTCGCCGATAGCGCCTTGAGCGGTGAGATGTAGAGGAGGTGAACACCGTTGGCGAGCGGCTCCCTGCTCCCCTCCCTGATCAGCTCATTGAGCTCCCGCAGGAACGCCGCGAGAGTTTTTCCGGTTCCCGTCGGCGCGAGGATGAGCGTATGGCTTCCGCTCGCGATCGCCGGCCATCCCATGCGTTGCGGCTCGCTGGGTTTTCCGAGCGTTTCCGCGAACCACTTGCGAATAAGTGGGTGAAACCGGCGATCCATCCTGAATGCCTGGGCCCGCGCCGGGCGCTACAGGATGCGGCGGAGCTTCTGCGCTCCCGATTCCTTCACCTTGTCGATCCACGGGCGCTGCCTGAAGGTCTCAAGCCTTATCTCCTCCGAGTACTTCAGGTCCTCGAGGAAGATCTCGTTCATCTCCTGCCCCACCCGCGCGTCGAGCGCAACGATCTGCGCTTCGTTGTTGAAGGCGATCGAGCGGTTGTCGAAGTTCATCGAGCCGATGGCGGAGAACAGGCCGTCGACCACGATCGTCTTGGCGTGCATCATCGCCGGCTTGTACTCGTAGATTTTCACTCCGCCCTCGAGGAGTCCTTCATAAAGAGCGCGCCCGGCATACCACGTTGTCTTCACGTCGCTTTCCGCGCTAACCGTGAGAACGCGCACGTCGACGCCCCGCTTCGCTGCATTCACCAGAAGCTGGCAGAAGTCGGCGCTGGGGACGAAGTAGGAGTTCGAGATGTACAGCGTCTTCCGGGAGCCAGCGATACTGAGAGCGATGAAGCGCTCGGCAGGCGTGCTTCCAATTGTTGGGAGACTGTGCATCAGTCCCGCATTGACGGTTCCGTCCATCTCGAACGAGGCAGGCGGGAAGAACACGTCTCCCGTCAGGAGCTCGCCCGTTGTTTCCGCCCATCCTGCGGCGAAAGCGGCCTGGAGAGCGGCGACTGTCGGTCCCGAGAAGCGGACGTTGGTCTCCCGCCATTGCTCCATCTGGCGGCCGTTCCCGAGCCAGTAGTCGGCTATTCCGAAACCTCCCGTGTACCCGACCCGGCCATCGACCACCACGACCCTCACGTGCGACCGCTGACTCGCCTTGTGCAGAGTATACCACCTCACCTTGCGCAGCCACCCTATCTCGACCCCGGCCTCCTGCAGTCCTCTCTTCCACTCGTCGGTCAGCGTGCCCGATCCAAATGCATCGAGCAGCAGCAGGACTCGGACGCCGGCACGTGCCCGCTCGCTCAGGTACTTCGCAACCGTGTCAGCGACGACTCCGGGCTGCGAGTAGTACATCTGCATCGTTATCGTCTGCTTCGCCGAGGCAAGGTCTTCCCAGAGCTTCGGGTAGGTTCCTTCGCCGTTGAGAAGGATCTCAATCTGGTTGCCCGGCTCGATGTGGGTGCCGGTGTGAAGCTCGATTGATCTCGGAAATAGCGGGTCGCTTACATCCGGGGGGCCTTCGCTGTCCCCTTCGGTTATGACGGTCCTGACGTAACCGCCGCGAGTGAGCGACAGCAGGCCAACCAGGACCAGGGTGAGCAAAAGGACCGCTGCGATCGTGAACAGGGCGTATTTCAGGATTCCCATCTTTCAGTGCACTCCCGGTGCTGGTTTTGGCACCATGTCGACCGATGAACGGCGTGTCGCTCCTTGCCGCGTCATAACAGTTGGAACAGTTTGACTCTCACATGCCCTCGGCTGCCCGCAAACGCTCCGCGAACCGTGCCGTTTATCTCGACCGGTCGCTCGAAGCGCTTCCTGTATTCCGGCTCAGCGACAGCGCTGATGAGTCGGCAATAACATACTCTCCTCCCTCGGGCGGACGGTGGCGTGTGCTGCCGCTGCCGGGCGACCGGGTTCCGGGAACTTTCGACCAGGACGTGTACGTCGAGATTCTTCACCGCTATTCCGAGGCCGGATTTCCCGAAGACGGAATTGTCTCATTCACGCTTCATGCCTTTCTGCGGTCGATCGGGCGCCGGGTTGACGGCAGGACCTACGAACAGCTGAGATCGGCCCTCAACCGGCTCGAGCGGACAATCCTCGAGTCGAGCGGCGTTTACGTCTCGGCGAAGCGTTCCGAACCATTGGAAGGCCGTTTCACCATTCTCACCTCGGTCGGGATCGAGCGCCGGCGGCTCGCCGACAGGGAGCAGTTCACCCTCTTTCCGGTGCTCAGGGCCTCCGAGCCTGGTGATGCGCGGGTCACGATCTCACCGCTGCTGAGGGAGAACATATTCGCGGGACACACAGTCACCCTCTCGTCGCCGCTCTACCAGTCGCTGACAAACCCCGTCGCGCGTCGGCTGTATCGTCTGATGGAAGTCTCACGCGAGGCGGGTACGGTGACCTGGCGGGTGCCGCTCGAGGCACTGGCCCAGCAGCTTCCGCTCGCCCAGCGATTTCCTTCGCACCTGCAGAGAGTACTGCAACCGGCACACGAGATGCTGGTAGGGGCCGGAGTGGTGCGCAGTGCCTCGTTCCGGCAGGTAAGCCGCGAGTGGATGGTCGACTACGTTCTGGCAAGTCGAAACGTGTGAGCCGCCGGATGTGTCAAATCTCCGCGTAACGAAGGAACTCTCACTGTTTCAGGACGTATCTACTACCTTAGGGTACGCCTCTCTTACTCGCAGGATCCGTATGCAGAACCGCAAGCTTCTAATCGCCGCAATCGTCGCCGCGCCCCTCATGGCCGGCGGCTTCGTGATGCAGGACCGCTCAGCTACCGAAGGGGCGCGGCTTCTCGACCAGGTCCTGACGATAGTGTCGGGACGCTTTGTCGACAGTGTCGACGCAGCGGCGCTTTACGAGAAGGCTGCACGCGGCCTCGTCCATGAGCTGAACGATCCATACTCGGTGCTCCTGTCCCCGAAAGAGCTTGCGACATTCACGGCGCAGACTGGCGGCAGGTACGGCGGAATCGGGATGGAGATCGGCGAGGTGCAGGGTTTCGTGACCGTCCAGCGCGTGTTCCCCCACACCCCGGCAGAACAGGCAGGAGTGATCGAAGGTGACCGCATCGTCCAGATCGACACGTCAGACACCCGCGGCTGGACAACGGCCCAGGTTTCCGACGTCCTCAAGGGACGTGCGGGCACCAGGGTGTCCGTGAAGTTCATCCGCACCGGCGTCGGGGAGCCGATCCCGATAACCTTCACGCGGGCCAACGTGCGCATCCCTGCGGTCCCGTACTCGATCATGCTCGACGGAAACGTCGGGTACATCCCGCTCCAGCAGTTCAACGAAACGGCGACTCGCGAGCTCGAGGAGGCGGTCAAGCGTCTCTCGAACGAAGGGGCTACCGGACTCATTCTAGACCTCCGCGGTAACGGCGGTGGTTATCTCGAGCAGTCAGCGACAGTCGCGAACCTCTTCCTGTCGAAGGGGTTGGAGATATCGAGCGTTCGCGGCCGCGCCGGTTTCCAGGAAACTCTTTACGCGACAGATAATCCTGTCGCGCCGGAGATTCCGCTCATCGTTCTCACCGACGGGCGGAGCGCGTCGGCCTCCGAGATCGTAGCCGGAGCCCTTCAGGATCACGATCGCGCGCTCATTCTCGGAACTACGTCCTTCGGGAAGGGCCTCGTGCAGACAGTGTATCCGCTTGACGGCGGCTACGCGCTTAAGATGACGACCGCTAAGTGGTATACGCCGAGTGGCCGGTCGATCCAGAAGGATCGCAAGCTGATGCCTGACGGGTCGTACGTCGAGCTGCTGCCCGACTCGATGGAGACGGATTCAGTGAGGAAGTCGCGCCCGCAATTCAAGTCAGGTGCGGGGCGGATCGTTTACGGCGGCGGCGCCGTGACTCCTGATGTGATCGTGCAGCCTGACACGCTCACCACCGACGAGCAGAAGCTCCTCAACGCGCTTGCCCCGAAGGCGCAGGCGGTGCGCTCGACGTTGATCGATTACGCGGTTGAGCAGAAGGGCAAGGTCACTCCGGGCTTCCAGGTCTCGAGAGAGTGGAGGGACGAGTTCTACAGGAGGCTCGTCGCGAAGGACGTGAAAGTCGACAAGGCGCAGTTCGACGCCGGCGGATCGGAGATCGATCGCCTGCTTGGCTCGAGCATCGCCCGCATCGCGTTCGGCGACTCGACGGCGAAACGCCGCGACATCGTCGGCGACGCGCAGCTTCGCCGATCGCTCGAGCTGCTCCGTCGGGGCCGGACACAGAACGACCTGTTCTCTGTCGCGGGAGCGCCGATCGTGACCGCGGCAGCGAGGCGGTAGGGGCTCGGGTCCTTACTGACTGCGGACTACTGCGAACTACTGCGGACTGAAAACAGGAACGCCAAAAAATTTGGCCGCGGAGGGCCGGGGGAAGTGCACTTTGACTATGCCGCCCCTGGGTCGCAGTCCGCGGTAGTCAGCAATCAGTGTCCGCAGTACGTCCGCAGTCCGCAGTCAGTCAAACCCCCGACCCCGCCACCCCAACGCTGACTATATTCCCGTAGACTCAACATTCTCGGGGAGAGGTAATGGCTGCCCTGATCACGCTCGGCGTAGTCGCCGGGCTCCTGGTTCTCGTCGCCGTAAAATCCTTCAAGATCGTCGGACAGGCCGAGGTAATGGTCATCGAGCGGCTCGGCCGGTTTCACCGGGTCGCGCGCTCGGGGCTCAACATTCTCGTCCCGTTCATCGAGGCGCCGCGTACAATCGATGTCCGCTACTTCGAGAGCGACGGGACAGGCATCAAGCGCGTAACGTCCGGTCACACGGCACGGATCGACCTGCGTGAGCAGGTTTTGAATTTTCCGAGCCAGCCTGTCATCACGAAAGACAACGTCACAATAGACATAGACGCCGTCATCTACTATCGCGTCGCTGATCCGCAGAAGGCCACTTACTCGGTTCAGAATCTTCCCTACGCTCTCGAAACGCTGACGCGCACGACGCTGCGCAACATCGTTGGCGAGATGGAGCTCGATACCACGCTCACCAGCCGCGACGTGATAAACAAGCGAATGCGTGAGGTGATCGAGGAAGCCTCGATCGGGTGGGGAGTGGATGTAACCCGAGTGGAGCTGCAGGCGATCGAGCCTCCCCACGACATCCAGCAGTCGATGGAGCTCCAGATGCGGGCCGAGCGCGAACGGCGGGCCGCGGTGACGAATGCTGAAGCGGGAAAGCGCGCCGCGATTCTCGAAGCCGAAGGTGTGCGTGAATCACAGGTACGCCGCGCCGAGGGAGAAAAGGACGCTGCGATCCTGCGGGCTCAGGGCCTCGCTACGGCACGGCTCGCGATGGCGAATGCGGAGGCCGAGGCGATCGAGAAGATTGCATCCGCGCTTCCCGAAGGTCAGGCCGCCATGTATCTGCTGGGAATGAAGTATCTGGAGGCACTGCCCACGCTCGCCCAAGGCAAGAACTCGACGATCTTCCTGCCCGCCGAGGCGGCTGGAGTGATGGGCGCTATCGGCGGACTGCGGGAGCTCGTGAATCGAGCGGCCGCGCCGGGACATGAAAGGTCCTCGCCACCCGAGGCGTCCCGCAAACTCGGAGACGGTATCTGATTTTGGCGAAAATCTCGCAGGAACGCGCCGAGAGAATCGCAAAGGGTCATGCCTGCGATCATTGCGGCGAATACAGCTTCAAGAAGATCAAGGTAAGACCCGCCACCGAGTCACACCGCAAGGCACTGGGGGTGCTGTGGAACGTGACAAAACTTTGCGGCGTCTGTGGAATGGAGCAGGAAGCCGGGATCGACGACGAAGGGGAAATCGTCTACACATCGTAGCCGGCGTGCTTCAGGCAGCCAGATCTACCCGTCCGGCCAGGCCGGCTTTCTCGAATACTTGCCGAACACTGCTCTCAGGTATGCATGGGGATCCTCCGCGCGGACTATCGCGTCGAGCTGGTCAACGAGCGGCATCTCCCGAGAGAAATCCCGATACCGCCGGTAGCCGTACGGGAAGATGACCGGGCCCTTACGCATGAGGCGGGAGAGCAGCATGTCAGGCACGAGGAGCCGGGTCATTGCAAAGAAGACGTTGAGCGTTTGAAGCCGGGGGAGGTCGCTCTGCACCATTGCCCGGGGCATCGACCCGTGTTTCCCCCACTGGATGTCGATCGCGACCTGGGACCTGGGCCAGGCTGTGTGAAGGATCTTCCCGTGCCAGTACGTCCATACCTCCGTTGGTGCCCCGGAGGGATCGTAGCCTACCCAGACAACCTCCTGGTCGGTGGCAATCGTGAACGGAATCCAGGAGCCGTTTACGTCGTCCCTCCAGAGGAGATGGTAGGCGATTATGGGCCGGGTGGGGTGGATCACTGCCACCGCCCGGGATAGCGGGAACCTTTCGTCGCGCTGGAGGTACAAGACCGGTGCAAGGCTGCGCGCCAGCATAGCGCCACTGTCGGCTTCTGCTAGCGCACCTGGCAAAACAAAGGGTCGCAAGGGGATGTGGGCGCGGGGTCCACACCCGGAAAGGGCGATGAGCATGAACGCGAAAGTGGTTCGCGCCACATGCCCGTTGCCGGGCAGTAATCCAGCGATCCCAACACTGGCCTCACGCCTTCCGGCAGTCTCCGGCGGGCACGAGCTGCAGGAGGACCGATGCGCAAGCCGCGTCCAGTTACGTACAATCCCGCGCAAGTGCTTCATCTCATCAACAGCGACAGGTCAGGCGTCCCGCTCAGCTGTCCGTCCTGTTCGGGCAAGATCGCGCGAGATCCCGCTCATTATCCGCCAGCTCCCATGTCGCACGTAACCCTCCAGTGTCGAAGCTGCGGACGAACGGCCAAATACGTCGCAAGCGCCCAAGGCGCCGCCTGACGAGGTAGCACGCCCGGTGGCTACGAGGGTGGTCGCCGGCTCCTCCATATAAACAATTGCACAAAACTTGCCCGAATTTTTCGTCGGGTTGTTCGTCGTCGCGCACTGCGGCGATGACCCGGGTACCGGAACGATGGCAAACAGAGTTGCCGGTACGAATACATTGACGGGGAATGGATCGTCAGTGAGTACAGTCAGACCCCCTTGAGGGGGAAAGGAAAGAGTCATGGCACGCATTACCGGCACAGTGAAGTGGTTCAACGACGCCAAGGGTTTCGGGTTTATCTCGAGAGAAGGCGGCCCCGACGTGTTCGTTCACTTCAGCGCGATCTCCGGCTCGGGATTCAAGTCCCTTGCCGAGGGAGACGTAGTTGAGTTCGAGGTAGTCCAGGGACAGAAGGGGCCTCAGGCGGCAGACGTAACCAAACCGGGCTAGGGAGGAGACGGCCGGACGCGGCCACGGAGCAGAGCCCCGGAATTTATTCCGGGGCTCTTTGCTTTCCAGTCGGTACGGTGGTTGCCCGTTCTGCCAGTCACGAAATACTGTATCCCCGGAGGAAAGATGGCCGCTATCTGGAAAGGCTCTGTATCGTTCGGACTCGTCAACATCCCGGTGGAGTTGAGAACCGCCGTCCGCGCAGACCATATCAGCTTCAGGCTCCTTCACGAAGAGGATCTCTCCCCGGTGAAGTACGAGCGTGTCTGCCAGGAAGACGGTGAGACGGTGCCGTGGAACGAAATTGTCAAAGGCTACGAATACGAGAAGGGAAAGTTCGTCGTGATGACCGACGAAGACTTCAAGGCCGCCGCCATCGAAGGATCCAAGACAATCGATATCATGGACTTCGTGAAGGAAGATGAAATAAATCCAAGGTACTTCGAGACGCCGTACTACCTGGTCCCCGCCAAGGGAGCCGAGAAGTCATACGCCCTCCTTCGCGAGGCGATCCGCTCGAGCGGAGCCGTGGGAATCGGGAAGGTGATAGTCCGGACGTCCCAGCATCTCGCAGCGATAAAGGTCGTTGGCGACGCCCTCATTCTCGAGATCATGCGCTTCTCGAACGAGCTCGTGAATGCCGAAGAGTACACCTTTCCGGGCCGGGACAAGGTCCGCCCCCAGGAGCTCAAGATGGCCGAACAGCTCATCGAGAATCTTGCAGAACCGTTCAATCCTGACAGGTACACCGACGACTACAGGTCGAACCTGATGAAAATCATCAAGGCGAAGATGAAGGGCCGCAAGGTCAAGCTGGAGGAGCCGGAAGAGCCGGTCGATACCGGCGTGCTCGACCTCATGTCCAAGCTTCGGGCAAGCCTCGACCAGGGAACGCCGAAGAAGAAAACAGCCCGCGCAAAGAAGGCGACCGCGAAACGCGCTCGCAGTGCCGGACGTAAGACCGCATAATCACGACTCGTGGCGACCTCAAAGGCGCGAACCCAGAAGCCGCGCGACAAGCTCGCCGAGTACAGAAAGAAGCGCGATTTTACGAAGACTGCCGAGCCTGCGGGAGATGATGAGTCTTCGGGGTCGGGTCCGCTGCAGTTCGTGATCCAGAAGCACGCGGCATCCCATCTCCATTTTGACCTTAGGCTGGAGCTCGATGGAGTCATGAAGAGCTGGGCCGTCCCCAAGGGGCCCAGCCTCGATCCCTCTGTCAAGCGGCTAGCCATGGAGGTGGAGGATCACCCCATCGGGTACAACTCGTTCGAGGGAACGATCCCGAAGGGTGAGTACGGGGGCGGTACTGTCATGCTCTGGGACACCGGCACCTACACAGCCGATGGTGTCGAGCCGCATCGGGCTGAAGACGAGATAAGGGCGCGGTATGCGAAGGGCGATCTCAAGCTGACGTTCTTCGGGGAGCGCATGCGCGGCTCGTGGGCGCTGGTGCGGATGAAGTTTTCACGCGACAATTCCTCGTCGAAACCGCAATGGCTATTCATAAAACATCGTGACGAGCACGCGTCGGAGGATGACGTTGTCGCCGAAAACATGACGTCAGCCACCACCGGCAGGACCATGGAGGAGATAGCCGGCGGTGACAGTGATGTTTGGCACAGCAACAGGACCCCCGAACCCTCAGACACCGTGAAACCCGCAGTTGATCGCGCAGCAATCGCCAGCGGTCTCGAGCCCATGTACGCTTCGATAGGCAAGTCCGTGCCCGGGGAAGGCTGGACCTTCGAGCCGAAGTACGACGGCGTGCGGGTGCTTGCCTTCGTCACCGACGACGATGTCCTGCTGGTGACCCGGAACGGAAAGGACAAGTCCGCCCAGTTTCCCGAGGTCGTCGACGCGCT
>JBPPMU010000310.1:0-10833 GCA_051306215.1 Gemmatimonadaceae bacterium
AATTAGTCGCGACTCTGCAATGGCTTTTGGTCCTGAGGCCGCAAGGGTCCTCAGTTCTTGATTACGGCCAGTTGAATACCGACGTCGGCACAGATCGCTCGCGATTACGGTTTACGTCGC
This sequence comes from Gemmatimonadaceae bacterium, assembly GCA_051306215.1. Lineage (GTDB taxonomy): Bacteria > Gemmatimonadota > Gemmatimonadetes > Gemmatimonadales > Gemmatimonadaceae > UBA4720. The sequence goes on from JBPPMU010000310.1 coordinate 121, forward strand.
CCGGCTCCTTCCAGAAGATTCGCGAGAAGTCCCGGCTGATCAAACGAACCCTCAGCCGGGCGCCGGTGCTCTGATCGAAGGGGTACGCGATGTCCAGCCTCCACATCCGCTGAGATCGCTGCGGGACCGAGGCCAGGATCGAGAATCCGGCAGTCGCGTTGATCCCGCTTGTCACGCCGAACGGAACGTCACCCCGCCAGAGCTTTGCGAAATCGGCGAACGGTGCGATGCCGACCGAAGCCAACTCCTTCACGTGCCCGATGAAAATGCGGTCTTCGAGCCTCAGCACCGCGCGCCGCCCTCCTGCGAGCCACGAATCGCGGTATCCGCGGGGGCCACCCTCCTTGTCGGCAAGCGTGAGCTGAAACGGGATTCGCTGCTTCCACCCGCCGCTCAGCTCGAGGCTCGTGAGGAGAGTGTGTCGCGTTGCCGGCTTGAGATATGTCGCGAACCTCCCGCTGCCCAGCACGCCGTCCCAGTTCTCGGCAGCAGAAAGCCGCCGCCCTTCGATGGTCCCCTCAAACGCCGCGAACGCGACAGGAGTTCCACCGCCTGCGTAGAGATTCACTGATGCGAAGAGGTCTCTCTGCATTCCGCCAAAAAGATTGACTCCGCGCCCGATAACCGAGGCGAGCTCGAAGCCTGTCCGCATGTCCTGGTTGCCGTCGAGCGATTCGAATCCATTGACGCGGAGGTACTTGATGTCGCGGATGCCGGCCAGTGCATTGATCCGCGTCACGCTGTTCCTGCCGTACCGGTCGATAAGTACCGTAGACGTGTCGGGAAATGTTGCACCCTCGGTGACGAAGACCGGCGAGCTCTGGGGGATCTCGTCCTCGTATGAAACCGAAGCTCCGATGAGGGCAAGTTTTCCCGGGGGTCCGACACGAACCACGCCTCCGATGTCGCCGTATGAACGCTGCAGCATCACCGCCGCAGCGTCTTCATCGGGACGCCGGAAGTAGCGGTAATCCTCCCTCGATCCGGCCGAAGCACGCCAGGCGACTCGCTGGAGGTCGGTGAAGAACGGGTGGCTCAGGTCCGCGCCCCAGTTTCCGCCGAGCTCGTTGCGCGCGCCCTCGACCCGCATATGCCACGGGCGGCCCAGAAACTGGTAGTGGACGATACGGGCGGAGTAGTTGTCGCGGAAATCCTCGCTGTACCGCCACTGCCCGACGACTGACACTGCCTCGCCGAGCAGGTTGTCCTCTCCAAGCCTGAAGCTGCGGAGATAAGGCGTCGCCCCCGATCCGCCCCCGCCAAGCAGGATCGAAATTTCGTCGATCGTGACAACCGAGAGGTAAACCCCCCCGGCATCGTCGGGGTATACCGATATCGTGGCGTCAGCCAGAAATGACTGCACGCGCAGCAGGCGCTCGGATTCCGCTCGCCGAAGCTCGCTGCATGCCATTCCCGGCTCGAGCGCCAGGAATTTGCTTATGACTTCGGGATTCGTCGTCGCGTGAAGATCGGTGAGCTGGCTGGATAGACGCCGCTGGATGCCAGTCCCTTTTACTTCAAAGGGCGGGCGGGCGCTAATCTCGATCCGGCTGATGATCTGGCCCTTGCAGGGGACCGATGCCCCGTCCAGACTTTGACCGGCAGCCATCACGGGCGCAGCCAGAGCCGAGCCGGCGAGAAGAAAATTGAACCCGAGAGATCTCAACGTGTCATCCACACTCGCGCAAGGTGTTCCACCCTCGATGTTCCGCCGCGTAAATGCCGCCCCGACGGTCGCTGTGTCCGCGACATCTGACGACACACTGGGCGGAGGCCATCGCGTACGGCTCAACAGCGCCTACATCCATGCCCTCGAGAGTGCAGGGCTCATACCAGTCATCGTACCCCCGCTCGCCAGCGACGATGCGGCTCGCGCCATCGCAGAACGATTTGACGGAATTGTCCTCACAGGCGGCGAAGATGTAGACCCGTCGCTCTACGGACAACCCCGCATCCCGGAATGCGGAGCTACCAACATCGCACGTGATAAAACCGAGACGGCGCTCGTTCGCGCGGCCCGCGAGCTGAGAAAGCCGCTTCTCGCCATCTGTCGCGGCCCGCAAATGCTGAACGTCGCCCTTGGCGGCACTCTCTACCAGGACATTCCCGTCCAGATCGCCGGAGCACTCGGGCACAATGCCAAAGATGAAAGGTCGTCACGGGTTCATCCAGTGCGGATCGAAACCGGCTCACGAATCGCTGAAGCGATGGGCGCAACCGACATATCAGTCAACTCGCTCCATCATCAGAGCGTCAGGGGCGTCGCACCTGGTCTTGTCGCTACGGCTCACTCTCCTGATGGCGTCATCGAGGGCGTCGAGTCGTCTGACTCCGACTGGTGGGTGATCGCGGTACAGTGGCACCCTGAAGAAATGAACGACGCACGCGAGGACTGGGACCGGGGACTCTTCAAGGCATTTGCGGAACAACTAGCTGGGCAGTGAACCGCATCCGTGTTGTCCATATCGATTCGGGATCGAGCTGGCGCGGAGGCCAGCGACAAGCTCTGCTCCTTGCCCTCGGCCTTCGCGACCGCGGGCACCAGCAGTACCTCGTTGGCTCACCGCAGTCGCCGCTGGCGGAGAAGGCCCGCGCGGCAGGCCTGGCGGTCGCCGCCGTGCCAATGCGCGCCGATTGGGATCTTCGCGCGGCGAGGCGGATTCGCTCGAGACTGAGAGCCTGGCGGCCCGACATCGTTCATGCCCACGACGCGCGCGCACACGCAATGGCGATGCTCGCGCTCCTCGGACAGCGCGGCATCCCCCTCGTCGTGACCCGGCGTGTCCCCTTCACGCCCCGCTCCGCGCGGATCAAATACGGCAATCGCGTGGCCCGATTCATTGCAATATCGGAGGCGGTCAAGAAAGCCATGGTCGATGGCGGAGTCGATGCCGGGCGCATCGACGTGGTTCATTCGGGCATCGCAAAACCGTCAACCCCGGCGCCTCCGAGGGACTGGCGCGCCGAGCTTGGATGGCCGGCTGAGAGCGTCGTCTGCGGCGTAGTCGGCGCGATGACCGTCGAAAAAGGCACCGACATGCTCGAGTCGATCGGCCGTGCCCTCCCCGAAGAGGCCCGGGATCTCGTCCGCCTGGTCCTGCTGGGCGGGGACGCAGCGGGAACTGCCAGCATCGATGGCATCCCGGCGTATCGGGCGGGATTTGTGGAGGCGATAACGCCGGCCGTAGCAGGCCTCGACATCCTGCTTCATCCGTCGAGGGCGGAAGGGCTCGGCACAGCAGTCATTGACGCCATGGCAGTCGGCGTCACGCCGGTTGCTTTCGCGGTTGGAGGGCTGACTGAGGTCATTATCGATGGCGAAAACGGCCTTCTGGTTCCTCCGGAGGACACCGGCCAATTTGCGGCGTCAACGGCCCGGCTCGTGCTCGACAAGGACCTCAGGAGCCGGCTCGGAGCCGCCGCGAGCGAGCGCGCGAAAGCCTTTGGCGCCGACCAGATGACCAAAGGAGTGGAAGCGGTGTATTACCGCGTGTTACGAGGGTAGCGACACCGCTCGATTCCCGCCTATCTTGCGGCGCACACAATCTCCGGAAACAAGGGCCCGCCTTGCTGTATATCTGCATCCCCACTCACAACGAAGCACCGACGATCGGCCTGCTGCTCTGGCGCATCCGCAAGGTGTTCCAGGGCTACTCGCGCGAGTATGAGATCGTCGTATACGACGATGCGAGCACTGATGGGACATCGGAGGTTCTATCGCCGTATGCCGAAGTCGCGCCGCTCACGGTCATCAGGGGTGAGACCCGGGTCGGGTACGGGAAAGCCGTCGAGATCCTCATGCGCGAGGCATCCCGCCGCACGAAGTACCCGCGGCGGGACGGGATGATACTCATGCAGGGAGATTTCACCGACCAGCCCGAATCGCTCCCCGAGCTCGTGAAGCGATTCGAGGGGGGGGCCGATATCGTTCTCGCAACGCGGGGCGTTGCAGGTGAGCCTGCGGAGGTCCGCCGGCTGCGCCGGCTCGCCCCGTGGGCCCTGCGCTTCTCCCTCGGAATCGAGGGTGTTGCCGATCCTTGTGCATCCTTTCGGCTGTTCCGGATCTCGCTTCTCAGGGACTTTATCAAATCGATGGGCGAGAAGCCGCTGCTGTCGAGCGACGGGTGGTCGGCAAACGTCGAGCTGCTCATGAACACTGTGCCGCTCGCCCGACGGGTGGAAACGGTAGCGCTGGAGAGCCGGTACGACCTGCGCGTGCGACCCTCCCGGATCAGGCCTTTTGCCGATGCAATGGCGATCTTCCGTTTCGGCCGTTCCGTGAAGGGACGCCGGATCGCCCTGCCGGCTCCGGCCGCTTTATCCGCCAGGCCGGCGCCGGCGGGTGGGGGAGCCCAGCGACACCAGGCGACAACATGAGTCGCGTGATCTGGAGGGCGGCGGTCCTGTCGCTCGTGCTTTCCGCCGCGGCCTATGCTGCAGCCTCCCGTCACCCGGTTCACGCGCAATCGCCGGCAGCCGCGTTCACGGCCGTGGCACCCGACGTTGCGAACGTTCCTTTCGGGCCTGGCGAGAAATCGATGTTCGAGGTGAGATTCGGGGCCGTCCGCGTGGGGACGGGCTCACTGGAGGTCACGGGTATCCAGAGCGTTCGCGGGCGCAGCGCCTGGCACACTGCGTTCACCGTGCAGGGTGGGACGTTTTTCTATCGCGTCAACGACCTGTTCCAGAGCTGGATAGACAGGGAGAACCTTCACTCGCTGATGTTCATCAGGCAGATCGAGGAGGGTAACCGCCGCCGCACCCAGAGCTTCGAGATAAGTCCCGAGCGCGGCATCTACATCGAGCGCACGCGGCAGAAGACGGAGACCGAAAAGACTGTCGCCGCTCCTCTCGACGAAACATCATTTCTCTACTTCGTGAGGACGATTCCGCTGAGGGTCGGGGAGACATACGACTTTCACCGGTACTTCATGCCTGACCGAAACCCCGTTCGGCTGATTGTCCTCCGCAAGGAGCGAATCAAGGTGCCCGCCGGAACCTTCGACGCGATCGTGATCCGTCCGATCATCAAGACATCCGGGATTTTTTCGGAAAAAGGGCAGGCCGAGGTCTGGCTCTCCGACGATTCATCGCGCAAGCTTCTGCAGGTGAAATCAAGGCTGTCCTTCGGCTCCCTCAATCTCTTCCTTACATCGTACACTCCCCCTCAGGACCAGGCGACGAACCGGCAGTAGCCGGAAACTCCGGCGCGGCGCCGGGCGAAGCCGATCTCTCGAAGGTCCGGACCGTGCCGATCGAGCGCCGCCCGAACAGGGTGAGAACGGAGGAGTTCGCCTCCCCACCCCGGGGCGAGCGGTCCTTCGGCGCGTTCGTCAGGTCACTCCCCGACGTGCTCGTTTCGGCGGATTTCCGCTCCGTCGTCGAGGCAGTCGTCGACGCCCACCGGGCGAAAAAAGGCGTTGTGGTGATGTTCGGCGGTCACATCGTGAAGACGGGAGTCGCCCCGCTGCTCATCGACCTGGTGGAGCGCGGCGTTATCACTCACCTCGCCACGAATGGATCAGGCGCGATTCACGACTACGAGATCGCAAGATTCGGCGCGACTTCCGAGGACGTCGCGAGAGGTCTCGCTGACGGCACGTTCGGCATGGCTGATGAAACGGGGCGCGGGATGAACGAGGCATTCATCCGCGGAATGCAGGAGGGATGGGGGATGGGAGAATCGCTCGCCCGCTCGCTCCATGATGAAGCGGAACTCGCGCATCCCGAAATGTCGCTCCTCCTCGCAGCTGACCGCCTCGGAATCCCGTTCACCGTTCACGCCGCGCTTGGCGCGGAGATCATTCATCAGCACCCGGCAGCGAGCGGCGCCGCAATTGGTGACACGAGTCATCGCGACTTCCGTCGCCTCGCCGCATCACTCCCCTCGCTTCACGGCGGCGGCGTCGTCCTCAACCTCGGCAGCGCGGTGATAATGCCCGAAGTATTCCTCAAGGCGCTCACGATAGCGCGCAACCTCAACGACAAGCGGCCGGCCGACTTCACCACCTGCGACCTCGACATGCAGCGGCACTATCGGCCCCGGATGAACGTCGTGATCCGCCCGACCCTGGCCGGCGGAAAAGGGTACGAAATAACAGGGCACCATGAGATCATGGTGCCCCTTTTGGCCTGGGCGATCGTGGATCGCCTGGATGACTCTTCCTCTGGTTCAGCGGCTGCCGGATAACTATCCGGCGCGCGACCTCAGTACCTGTCGACGCTTGACCCGGACCATTTCTCGCGGAGCCGTCTCGCGGTGTCGGGGCTCGCGATGCGGATCGCCAGGTATGCGATCCCGCCGACGATCAATGCCTTGATGGCGAAGCCGAGCAGCATGAACGTCAGACCAATCAGACCGCCAAAAATCTTGAAGACGAAGCCGAGCGCGAAAACGCCGAGCATCACCATTACGCCTGTCATCAATATCGTGCGAAGCATCGATCTTTCTCCGGTACGTGGATGATCACATTACGCCGGCAGGCCTTCCCCGGTTTCAGGCAGTCGCGCGGCTGAATGCCGGCACCTGACCTCGTCGTCGCGGGCGCCGGAATCATCGGCCTCTGCTGCGCCACAGCGGCCGCCCGCCGGGGGCTGACAGTCGTGCTGGCCGGCCAGCCCCGGATCGGGGAGGCATCTGCGGCCGCGGCAGGCATGCTCGCCCCGTCTGTCGAGAAGTCGGCGGGCCCGGCGCACCGCTTCGCTATCGCCTCGCGGGACTTCTATCCCTCGTACCTCGAGGACCTCGCAGAGCTTACCGGCGTTCGGGTTCCCCTCAACCGGCTCGGGATCCTCCAGGTGGCGCTGACGGAAAAAGGCGTGAAGGGGCTGCGCAAAACCGCATCGCCGGAGTCCCAGTGGGTCGACCGCACGGCGCTCGCGTCGCTCGAGCCAACACTCTCCCACGCTCTTGGCGCTGTACTCAACCCCGACGACGGCTCTGTTGACAACGTCATACTTCTCGCCGCACTAGAGGAGCTGGTGACGCGCACGCGAGGCATCCGAAGGATTGCGGCGGCGGTAACAGGAGTGTCATCCGAGACAGAGTCGGCATCAGTGACACTCGAAGCGGGAGAGGTGATAACAGCCCGGCACGTCGCGCTTGCACCGGGCGCATGGGGCGGTCAGGTGGCGGGAGCGCCGTATCTCGCTGCCGTGACGCCGTCGCGCGGCCAGCTCGTCTCATACGATGCGATCGGCCTCCGCCACGTGACTTATGGGCCCCGCGGCTACCTCGTCCCGCGCACCGCCGGGACTCTCATTGCCGGCAGCACGACTGAGAATGTCGGTTTCTCGCCTGGGACAACTCCTGAAGGAATTGCCCGGGTTCGGTCGGCCGCGGAAGAGATCGCACCGGCCCTCGCGGTTTCAGGGGTGAACGCCACGTGGGCAGGCCTCCGCCCCGTCACGCCCGACATGCTCCCGATCCTCGGGCCAGACCCTGAGAATCCCCGGATTGTTTATGCGTGCGGCCACTCGCGCAACGGCATCCTGATGGCGCCTCTCACTGGCGAAACAGTGGCCGAACTGGTGACCGAAGAACCCCTGTCCCACGACCTGAGTCAGTTTCACCCGGCCCGGTTTTCGGGTTAGATTAGCCCGGACACATGAGCGAAGTCCTATACCAGATAATGGGCCGCCATCGTGCCGAGCCGCTCCCTGAGCGGAAACCTTCGTGGTTGAAGGTAAAGGCGCCGGGCGGGCCTAACTACTTGCGGCTCAAGCAGATGATGCGCGAGCTGGACCTCCATTCAGTGTGCGAAGAGGCCCACTGCCCCAACGTCGGCGAATGCTGGGAACACGGGACCGCCACCTTCATGATCCTGGGGGACGTCTGCACGCGCAACTGCGCGTATTGCGCGGTGGCCCACGGAAGGCCGCCGAAGTACGATATCTCGGAGCCCGACAGGGTCGCCGAGGCGATCGCGCAGATGCAGCTGCAGCATGCGGTCATCACTTCAGTTGACCGCGACGACCTGCCCGACTTCGGCGCCTGGATATTTGCCGAGACAATCAGGCAGATCCACGCCCGGGTTCCCGGGTGCTCGGTCGAAGTGCTGGTTCCCGATTTTCAGGGAAACATCGACAGCATTCGCGCAGTGCTCGAGGCCAGGCCCGAGATCTACAACCACAACACCGAGACCGTCCCGCGCCTGTACAAGAAGGCGCGTCCCGGTGGAAGGTATGCCCGGGTGATGGAGATTTTCCGTACGGCAAAACGCCTCGCTCCGGAAATTCCCACCAAGACCGGAATGATCCTTGGCATGGGAGAGACGATCGAGGAAGTGATCACCGTCATGCGCGACCTGCGCGCGGTCGATGTGGACATTCTGACGCTTGGGCAGTATCTCCGTCCTTCCGACAATCACATCGCGCTCGACCGCTACTATAGCCCGGACGAATTCCGCCGCCTTTACGAGGTGGGAATGGAGATGGGCTTCCGTCACGTCGAGTCGGGTCCGCTGGTCAGGTCGAGTTATCATGCGTGGGAGCAGGTGCAGGCTGCCGGAGTATGACCGACACCATTTCGCGCGGCGAGACCCGCAATTCCGGACAACGAATGGCGAAGAAAAAAGATGAAAAATCTCCGGCCTCCGCGGACGCGCAGAAGAAAGCGCCGGTCGCGGGCGACGCCGGCCTGGAGCTACGCAAGGACCTGCTGCGCTCGATGCTGCTCCAGCGTCGCTTCGAGGAACGGTCGGCGGAAGCCTACGCGCTCGGAAAAATCGGCGGGTTCTGTCACCTCTACATCGGTCAGGAGGCGATCTCGGCAGGCACGATGTCGCTGCTCAGGCCAGACGACTACGTTGTCACGTCATACCGGGATCATGGCCAGGCGCTCGCAAGGGGCATGAGTCCCCGCGCGGTGATGGCAGAACTTTTCGGCCGGTCCGATGGCTGCTCGCGCGGCAAGGGGGGCTCGATGCACCTGTTCGACAAGGAGCTCAATTTCCTCGGCGGCCATGGTATCGTCGGCGGTCACATTCCGCTCGCGGCCGGAGTCGCATGGGCGATCAAGTACCGCAAGGGTGACCAGGTGTGCGTCTGCTTCTTCGGCGAGGCGGCGGTGAACATCGGTGCTTTTCACGAGGCGCTCAACATGGCGTCGTTGTGGAACCTCCCGGCGGTGTTCGTAATCGAGAACAATCGGTATGGAATGGGCACGGCTATCTCGCGCGCTACGGCGAACGAGGATGTAACTGTACGCGCAGCGGGCTACCGGATGGTCGGGGAGTCAGTCGATGGGCAGGACGTGTTCGCAGTGCGGGACGCGATGGGGCGCGCGATTGACCTGGCGCGAAAGGAGGCAAGGCCGACGCTTCTCGAGATGAGGACTTTCCGCTTCATGGGGCACTCGATGTCCGATGCCGCGAGCGGGACTTACCGATCGAAGGAAGAGCTCGAGGATAGCATGAAAAAGGACCCGATCCTGCTGCTCCACGACCGAATGCGGGCCGACGGGCAACTTTCCGAGGGCGAGTTCGCGAAACTCGACGAGGAGCAGAAAGCCATAGTGCAGGACGCCTGGGATTTCGCCGATGCCAGCCCCGAGCCTTCGCTCGAGGAGCTTTACACCGACGTCCTCGTGGACACGACGAGCTGACGATGGCAGTCATTACCTACCGTGAGGCGCTGACGCAGGCGCTCCGCGAAGAGTTGACTCGCGACGACCGGGTCTTCCTCATGGGCGAGGAGGTCGCGCAGTACAACGGTGCTTACAAGGTTTCGAAGGGGCTGCTCGACGAGTTCGGCCCAATGCGCATAGTCGACACCCCGATAACCGAGCTCGGTTTCGCAGGCATCGGTGTCGGCTCGGCGATGGTGGGGTTGAGACCGATCATCGAGTTCATGACGTGGAACTTCGCCCTGCTGGCGATCGACCAGGTGGTTAATGCGGCGGCGAAGATGCTTTACATGTCAGGCGGCCAGTTCCCCATGCCGATGGTATTCCGCGGCCCCAACGGCTCCGCGCTCCAGCTCTCGGCCCAGCATTCACAGGCCTGGGAGAGCTGGCTCGCTCACATCCCGGGGCTGAAGGTTGTGACGCCGGGAACCCCCGCCGACGCTAAGGGACTTCTCAAATCGGCGATTCGCGACGACAACCCCATCGTGTTTCTCGAGGGAGAGATGCTCTATAACACGAAGGGGGAAGTGCCCGACGGTGAGCACCTCGTTCCGATCGGGAAGGCCGACGTGAAGCGCGAAGGAAGCGACTGCTCCATCATAGCGCACGGCAAGATGGTGCTCGTCGCGATGCAGGTGGCGGAAACGCTGGCCAAGGAGAACATCTCAGTCGACATAGTCGATCTTCGAACTGTAAGGCCGATGGACGTCGAGGCGATCGCGGCCTCGGTCCAGAAGACGAACCGCGCTGTCGTGCTGGAGGAAGGCTGGGAGATCTGCGGAGTGGGAGCACAGGTTGCCGACTTCATCCAGCGGGAATGCTTCGACGATCTCGACGCACCGGTCATTCGAGTGCACCAGGCTGACGTCCCGATGCCGTACGCGAAGAATCTGGAGAAGGCCGCGAAGGCTGATGCGCCAAAAGCGCTCGCGGCCATCAAGAAAGTCATGTACCTCGACTAGCGACTCATGGCCACGAAAGTTGTAATGGAGGCGCTCTCTCCAACAATGGAAGAGGGACGCCTCGTCAAATGGCTGAAGAACGAAGGCGACGCCGTCAAATCCGGCGATGTCCTCGCGGAGGTCGAG
>JBPPMU010000311.1:0-2938 GCA_051306215.1 Gemmatimonadaceae bacterium
CGGATAACACCTTCCACGTCGGAGATGATCGGATTGGAGTACGGGTCCCAGGTGAAGATCACCTGATCCTTCTTCACCGATTCGCCGTCCTTCACCATCAGCGTCGCGCCGAGTGGAACCTGGAGCCGCGCGCCAACCTTGTTGTCGCTCGCCGCGCGGATCGTCAGCTCACCCTCGTACGACGTGACGATCTGCAGTCCGTCGGCGTTGGTGACCGAGATGAGGCGATCGCCATACTCGATCACTCCATCAACCTTCGACTTCCTTGCTGTCTGCTCGGCGATACGGGCAGCCGTTCCACCGATGTGGAACGTTCGCAGCGTGAGCTGCGTACCCGGCTCCCCGATCGACTGCGCCGCGATGATGCCGACTGCCTCTCCCTTGTCCACCATTCCCATGGTGGCCAGGTTGCGGCCGTAGCACATCTGGCAGAGTCCACGCTTCGCCTCGCACGTCAGCACCGAGCGGATGCGAACAGTCTCTATTCCGGAATCCTCGATCTGCCGGGCCATGTCCTCGTCTATCAGCTGTCCGGCTTCCGCCATCAGCGTGCGACGACCCGAGTGATCCGTCTCATGCGGATCCTCGATATCCTCGGCCGCAACTGTGCCGACGATACGCTCGGCCAGCGGCTCGATGATGTCCTCGCCTTCCTTCAGCGCGCCGACCTCGAGCCCGAGGATGGTGCCGCAATCCTCTTCAGTGATCGTCACGTCCTGCGCTACGTCGACGAGACGGCGCGTGAGGTAGCCGGCGTCCGCGGTCTTGAGCGCGGTGTCGGCGAGACCCTTACGTGCACCGTGTGTCGAGATGAAGTACTCGAGCACCGACAGTCCTTCGCGGAAGTTCGACTTGATCGGGCTTTCAATGATCTCGCCAATGCCTCCGGTAAGCTTCTTCTGCGGCTTTGCCATCAGCCCGCGCATTCCCGCGAGCTGACGGATCTGATCGCGTGATCCGCGCGAGCCGGAGTCGAACATCATGAACACCGGATTGAATCCGTCGTTCGACCGCGCCATCGCCCTGACCATCGCGTCAGCGATATCGGAGTTGGCGTGCGTCCACGTATCGATGACCTTGTTGTAGCGCTCACCGTTCGTGATGTTGCCGGTCTGGTAGGCTCGCTGGAAACGCTCGACGCGCTCCGTCGCTTCCTGCAGCAGCGGCTCCTTCTCCTCCGGAATGTGAAGATCCTCGATGCCAATCGAGATTCCACCGCTCGTGGCATTGCGGAACCCGAACTCCTTGAGCCGGTCGAGGAACGGAACGGTGCCCTTGAGACCCGTTTTTCGATATGACTCGAAGACCAGCTCGCCGAGCGCCTTCTTTTTCATGTCCTTGTTCTGGAACGGCAGCTCGGGCGGGATTATCGCGTTGAACATCGCGCGACCCGCCGTCGTGTCGACCCAGCGCGCTCCATCAGTATCGTTGACCCAATACTTGATCGGAGTGTGAAATTTGAGTCTGCCCTGCGCGAGACCGACTTCGACCTCAGCCACATTGCTGTAGCGGCGGGCCGTCTTCACAGCCTTCTCGAAGTCTGACGCCGCCTTCGTCGCGAAATAGCAGCCGAGTACGATGTCCTGGCTGGGCTCTGCAACGGGGCGGCCGTCTGACGGCTTGAGGATGTTGTTCGACGACAGCATGAGCAGGCGGCACTCGAGCTGGGCCTCGAACGACAGCGGAACGTGCACCGCCATCTGGTCGCCGTCGAAGTCAGCGTTGAACGCCGCGCAGACGAGCGGGTGAATACGAATGGCCTTTCCTTCGACGAGCACCGGCTCGAAGGCCTGGATGCCAAGCCGGTGAAGGGTCGGCGCGCGGTTGAGCAGCACCGGGTGATCGCGGATTATCTCTTCGAGGATCTCGTAAACCTCGGGAGACTCCTTCTCCACGATCTTCTTGGCGCGCTTCACCGTCTCGGCGATTCCCTTCTCGACGAGCTTGTGAATTATGAACGGCTTGAAGAGCTCGAGTGCCATCGCCTTGGGCAATCCGCACTGGTGAAGCTTGAGCTCGGGACCGACCACGATGACTGAACGGCCGGAGTAGTCAACCCGCTTTCCAAGCAGGTTCTGCCGGAAGCGACCCTGCTTTCCCTTGAGCATGTCCGACAGCGACTTGAGCGGACGCTTGCCGCGGCCGCGGATCGCCTTCGAGCGGCGCCCGTTGTCGAACAGCGCGTCGACGGCTTCCTGGAGCATTCTCTTTTCGTTGCGGAGAATGACTTCAGGGGCACGATGCGAAATGAGCTTCATCAACCTGTTGTTGCGGTTGATGACGCGACGATAGAGATCGTTCAGATCCGAGGTGGCGAAACGGCCGCCGTCGAGCGGAACGAGCGGACGGAGATCCGGCGGTATTACCGGGATCACGTCCATGATCATCCACTCGGCCTTGTTGCGGGTCTGGTTGTCGCCAGAGTTGCGGAAGGCATCGACGACCTTGAGGCGCTTGAGCATCTGCTTCTTGCGATGCTGCGAGCCTTCATCGACGAGTCCGGCGCGAAGCTCGGCCGCGACCTTGTCGACGTCGATGCGCTTCAGGAGCTCGCGAACCGCGGGTGCGCCGATGTCGGCAAAGAACGCGTTGTCGCCCTCTTCCTTCGCCTTCTGCTTCAGGTCGAGATAACGATCCTCGTCCAGCAGTTCGTTCTGCGTGACTTCCTGCTTGCCGGGATCGATGACGACGTAGTTCGAGTAGTAGACGACCTTTTCGAGATCACGAAGCGTCAGGTCCACGAGGTTTCCCATCGGACTCGGAAGAGTCTTGAAAAACCAGATGTGGGCGACGGGTACGGCGAGCTCGATGTGGCCCATGCGCTCGCGACGAACGCGGGCAAGGGTTACTTCGACGCCGCAACGGTCGCAGATGACGCCGCGATAGCGGATTCTCTTGTACTTGCCGCAATGGCATTCCCAGTCCTTTACGGGGCCGA
>JBPPMU010000312.1:0-4718 GCA_051306215.1 Gemmatimonadaceae bacterium
ACCAGCCATTTCTTCGCTTTGTTAGAGAAAACCGGTAGCGCGAGCGACCGTCACTTCGCCGTGGCGCCCTGCAACTCATTCGCCAGGTCATCGATCTCGGCGACCGACGGCGAATCGAGCTGAGGTCCTGCAACATCTCTCAGCACCCTGAGAGATTCGGCTGCGCCCCTCCGGTTGCCGCGGGATACCGCGTCGATGGTCGCGGCCGCGGCTGCCCTGGAGGACGCCGCCATCGTGAGTGACGCGAGCCAGTGCCGGGTGGCGTTCGCCCGCGTCGCTGCGTCGCCTGGCGCCAGCATCACCGGTGGCAGCAGCCCGGCGGCGAGTCTGGCCACAGCAAGGCAGGCGAGCGCGATCTCCCGGTCGCCGCCGAGGACTGCGCGCCCGGCGTGCGATGCAAGGGCTCGAAAGCGGAAAGCTGGGGTCGCCAGCGCATAGGGAGGTAGCTGCCCGATCACGGTCTCAATCTAGGCACCGTCGGGACACCCGGCTACATTCACGAAACCAATGGCACAGACCCCCAAATCCATCCTCTGGGTCGACGACGAAGGCGAGCTCCTCGAGTCCCACCGAATCTTCCTGCGCTCCAAGGGCTATGAAGTGGAGTGGGCGAGCAATGCCGACGACGCAGTCGAGATGCTCAGGCGCAGGCCCTTCGACATCATGCTTCTCGACGAGCAGATGCCGGGAAAGCGCGGGCTCGAGACATACCGCGACGTCCGGGAGATAGCGCCTAACCTGCCGGTCGTGATGGTGACGAAGAGCGAGGAGGACGCGACGCTGAAGGAGGCGATCGGCGCCAACATCCGCGACTACCTGGTAAAGCCGATCAACCCGCGACAGGTGCTCAGCATCATCACGCAGATTCTCGAGGGGCCGCGCATAAGGCAGCAGGCAATCGCCCGCCGGTTCGTCGAGCGCTTCCGCGCGATCGAGCTCGAGCGTGACACGAATCTCGACTGGCGCGGATGGATCGACCGCTTCGACGAGCTCATGCGCTGGGACGTCGATCTCGCCGCGGCGGGTGAGATGGGCTTATACGACTCGCTCCGCGGGCTCTATCCCGCGATGCACCGCGAGTTCTCCGGCTACATGCAGACAGAGTATCCGGCCTGGCTCAAGAATCTCGAGGGTAACCGGCCTCCTCTCTCGATCGACGTCGTCGGCGAGTTTCTTCTCCCGATCCTCCAGCGGGACAGGGCGGCGGTTTTCGTCGTCGTCGACTGCCTGCGTCTCGACCAGTGGAGGGTGCTCGAGCCGCTGCTTGCGCCTTTCTTCGACGTCGAGACCACTCACTACTTCGCGGTACTCCCAACCGCCACGCCGTACTCACGCAACTCGCTCTTCAGCGGCCTGTTTCCCGGCGAAATCGCCGCCCGGCTCCCCGACTGGTGGGGCAACGCTGACCGCGAGGACGAATCGCTCAACGCCCACGAGCGCGAGCTGCTCGAGATGCACCTCGAGGAGCTCAACGGGCCGACTCCCGTGCGTTACCAGAAGATCTCGACTGCCGCGAACTCCGACGAGCTCGAGCGTCATCTCGGCACAGCGATCGGCCAGGAGGGAGTGAGCGCTTTTGTCTTCAACTTCGTCGATCTCCTGACGCACGGGCGAAGCGAGTCGCAGATCCTCTACGAGGTGGCGCGGGACGAGATCGCGCTCAGGCAGATAACCCGCCAGTGGTTCCAGCGATCCGCGCTCCTTTCAGTGCTGAAGGAGGCCTCTCGCAGGAAGATCTCGGTGCTCCTCACAACCGATCACGGCTCGATCCACTGTAACACGCCGGCGACGGTTTTCGCCAAGAGGGATGCCTCGGCCAATCTGAGGTACAAGTTCGGCGAGGACCTGCGGGCTGAGCGGCCCGAGCAGGCGCTGCTCTTCACGAACGAAGACGATCTTCGCCTGCCGCGCCGCGGGACCGGCGCGAACACGCTTCTCGCGACGAACGACTGCTTTTTCGTCTACCCGACAAAGCTCCGCGAGTACCAGAGCCGCTATCGCGGGTCGTTCCTCCACGGTGGCGTGACCCCGGAGGAAGTAATTCTCCCCCTCGCTCTGCTGACTCCCAGAAGGTAGATGTCCGTCTACGGGCGGCTCTACCCATACCTGAAGCCGCATCGCGGCAGGATGGCTGGCGCCATCGGCGCGAACATGGTCGCCGCCGTGCTCGACGGTTTCACGCTCGCGCTGCTTATCCCGTTCCTCAACACGCTGTTCGACCAGGCTCCGCTACCACTCGGGGGCAGCGGCCTGTCGGACCTCCTGCGCCGCACTGTCGGACTGCTCCTCGACCCCGACGACAAGATGGGCTCCCTCCGCAACGTGATCCTCATCGTGATCGCGCTGCTGCTCCTCAAGAATTTCCTCTCGTGGTTCGCTGCACAGCTTGGGGCGAGTCTCCAGGAGTACGTCACCCGCGACCTGCGCCAGTCAGTCTACGCGCACATCGTCCACCTCCCGCTCGATTACTTCCAGCGCACGAAGACGGGGCAGATCCTCTCGCGGGTGATAGCCGACACCGCGGAGACGCGGCTCGTGCTGACGCAGATCGTCACGTCGTCACTTCAGAACCTCACGCTCGTCATCAGCTATTTCGTCTTCCTTTTCCTGATCTCGTGGGAGATGACGCTGATGGCATTCGTGATCGTACCTGTCATGGGCATTGCGCTGGCGCCGCTCCTGCGCAAGCTGCGGCAGGGAAACCGCCGCAAGGGCACGCAGCAGGGCGAGATGACGAGCGTGGTCCAGGAGACGGTGAGCGGCATCCGACTCGTGAAATCGTTCGGCGCGGAGGAGGTCGAGGTTGCCAGGTTTGCCGAGGCGAGCGACAGATACGCGAAACTTTCCGTCCGCCTTACGAGGATGGCCCAGCTCGCCTCGCCCGTAACCGAGGTCATCGGAACGACTGTCGCGACGCTCCTGTTATGGCTTGGCGCGAGGGAAGTGCTGGTTGAGCGCGAGATGAGCGGCGCCGACCTCATCGCGTTCCTGCTTTACGCCCTGCGAATGCTTCAGCCGATCAAGCAGTTGTCGCAGCTCCCGACGAACGCTCAATCGTCCCTCGCGGCGGCGGAGCGGCTCTTTGCCGTGCTCGATGCCCCGTCGGAGTCGCAGACGGACACCGGGAAGATCGCGACGGCGTCTTTCAACAGCGAGATAAGGTTCGAGAACGTTTCATTCGCCTACCAGGACACGCCGGTTCTCAGCGATGTCTCGTTCAGCGCGTCGAAGGGGGAAGTCGTTGCGCTCGTCGGACCCAGCGGAGCGGGGAAGACCACCCTTGTCGACCTGATCCCGCGGTTCTATCCCGTGAGCTCGGGCCGGATCACGATAGACGGCGTCGACACGCGGGACCTCACGCTGCCGGCGCTCCGGAGTCTCACCGGGATCGTGAGCCAGGACACGGTTCTTTTCAACGACACGGTGAGGAACAACATTGCCTACGGAGCTGATCGCGCCTCGAGCGCCGCCGAGGTCGAGGCGGCGGCGATGGCGGCAAACGCCCATCGGTTCATCGCCGATCTGCCGGAGGGCTACGACACTCTCCTCGGCGAACGGGGGACGCGGCTGTCGGGGGGACAGCGCCAACGGCTGTCGATTGCACGGGCCTTGCTCAGGGATCCTCCGATCCTGATTCTGGATGAAGCGACTTCAGCCCTGGATACGGAATCGGAGCGGCTCGTGCAGGAGGCAGTCGACCGGCTGCTCGAGGGGCGAACGGTTTTCGTCATAGCGCACCGTCTCTCAACCGTTGTCCACGCGAACCAGATTCTCGTACTTGATCGCGGGGCTATAATCGAGAGGGGGACACACGCCGATCTGCTTGCGGCAGGTGGTGCGTATCATCGTCTTTATTCACTGCAATTCGGACAAAAGGCAAACGCGAGTGACACAATGATTTCGGTGGTTTAGGTGAGGATTCTCTTTCTGCACTGCGCCCGTGAGTGGTCGGGAACCGCGCGCGCTTTCGCGGTGGCTGCGCGAGGCCTTGCGGCGCGGGGGCACAACGTCACCTTACTGGCTGAGCCTCACAGCAACGTCGAGCAGTCTGCAACGCGCATGGCGAGCGTCGCCTCGAAGATCGCCGGGGGCGACCCTGCCGGACCGCGCGACGTTGCCCCATTCGACGTGAGCCCGTTCAGCTGCGCGGGCTTCTGGTTCGCATGCGCATGGCGGATGCGGCGGCTCTTCCGGCAATGGGATGCGGACGTCGTGTTCGTTCACACTGAGCGCGAGCACCTGATCGCAGCCACCGCGTGCTGGCTCGGAAAGCGGGGCAAGGTCGTACGCCGGACACCATCGGGGTCCGTGCTGGTTCCACACGCGCACGGAAAGCTGGCGAACTGGCTCACGCCTACGACTTACCTCTTCTCAGATGAGGCCGACAAGCGACCCGCGAGGCTGCCCGGGAACGGCGCGAGGACAGCGATCGCGCGGCTCGGAGTCGATGTCTCGAGGTATCCCGACCGGGCAACGGCCGAGGAGCCGCGTCCGGACGATATCCGCTACATCATCTGCGTCTACGATCCGACTTCACGCGGCCGCGCGGCGACGGCGATAAGGACTGTAGCGATGCTTGCCCCAAGACATCCGTACCTCCGGCTCATCATCTTCGGGCCCGGCTCTGACAGCGAGGACCTGCGCATGCAGGCCGCCGCGCTCGACGTAATGCACCTCGTGAGCTTCCTCGGCGAGCGCGACGATCATCTCGCTCTCAT
>JBPPMU010000313.1:0-19180 GCA_051306215.1 Gemmatimonadaceae bacterium
CGGACAGCATCACCGGTTGCCAGACCCATCGTTAACGGGTAGCCGGCGAGGAGGCCCCGAGAGGGTCGCCGCCATGCGTTCGAACCCCAACTGCAGAGGGGGCGACCGATGTGTCTGGGCATTCCCGGGAAGGTTGTCGAGCTTCGCGACGACATCGGATTCCCCATGGGCACGGTAGACTTCGGCGGTGTAAGGCGCGAGGTGTGCCTCTCCTACGTGCAGAATGACGTCGGCCTGGGCGACTACGTCATAGTGCACGTCGGGTTCGCCATCTCCAAGGTGGATGAGGCTGAAGCGAAACGCACCTTCGAGGTGCTGCGCGAGATGAGTCTCCTCGACGAGCTCGACTGGATTGGCGAAGTCGCCGACGCGTCGCTGGCCGCTCACCCGGCCGCGCCCCGGGAACCGGTGTCATGAAGTATCTCACCGAGTACCGCGATGCGGCGATCGCACGCCCGTTGATCGAGCGGATCAAGCGAACCGCGACGCGCCCCTGGACGCTGATGGAGGTCTGCGGCGGCCAGACGCATACTATAGTAAGGCAGGGCTTGGACGAACTGCTCGACGGCGCGATCGAGATGATCCACGGGCCCGGCTGCCCGGTGTGCGTGACGCCGCTCGAGCAAATCGACAAGGCCCTCCTGCTCGCCGCGCGCCCCGACGTGATCTTCACCTCCTTCGGTGACATGCTGCGCGTCCCCGGCAGCGACTGCGATCTCCAGCAGGTTCGGTCGCGCGGCGGAAACGTGCGGGTGGTTTATTCCCCCCTCGACGCGCTCGACCTCGCACGCCGAAACCCCGACCGCGAGGTCGTTTTCTTCGCCGTCGGGTTCGAGACGACCGCACCGGCGAACGCGATGGCGGTGTGGCGGGCCCGCGAGCTCGGCGTGACGAACTTCAGCGTGCTTGTGTCCCACGTCACTGTCCCGCCGGCGATCAGCGCGATCATGGAGTCGCCGGACAATCGCGTGCAGGGATTCCTCGCGGCCGGTCACGTGTGCGCGGTGATGGGGTGGACTGAATACGAGCCGCTTGCCGCGCGTTACCGCGTCCCCATCGTCGTCACCGGATTCGAGCCGATAGACATCCTCGAGGGAATGTTGATGGCGGTCCGGCAGCTCGAGGCAGGCACGCATCGGGTCGAGAACCAATACGTGCGTTCGGTCAGGCGCGAGGGAACTCCAGCGGCCCGGATTCGCGTCGAAGAGGTGTTCGAGCTAACAACCCGGAAATGGCGCGGCATCGGGGAGATCCCCATGAGCGGCCTGAAGCTCCGGCCCGAGTTCGCCGACTACGATGCCGAAGCGAAGTTCGGCCTCGGCGAGATCCACGTGAGCGAGCCTGCCGAGTGTCACGCCGGAGAAGTGCTCACGGGCAAACTCAAGCCGCCGCGGTGCCCGGCGTTCGGAACCCGGTGCAATCCCGAACACCCGCTTGGCGCCCTGATGGTTTCCGCGGAGGGAGCATGCGCGGCGTACTACCATCTCGCGAAGTATCGCGAGCCCGCCGAAACCGCAGCAGCAGGAGCGATGTCATGACAGCCACAGGCTCGATCACCCTCGCATGCCCGGCGCCGCTCGACGCGTCAGATCGCGTGCAGCTCGGCCACGGATCAGGCGGAAGGATGAGCGCGGCGCTCGTTCGCGAACGCTTTCTTCCCGAGCTCGCCAACCAGGCTCTCCTCCAGCTGGGTGACGGCGCAGTCGTGGATATCGCGGGAGTTGATGTCGTCGTCTCGACCGATTCCTTCGTCGTCAATCCGCTCGAGTTTCCCGGTGGTGACATCGGGTCGCTTGCCGTTCACGGGTCGGTGAACGACGTCGCGATGATGGGGGCGCGGCCGGTGTGTCTCACCGCCGGCTTCGTGCTCGAGGAGGGGCTCTCGCTCGACCTGCTCGATCGCATCATCCGGTCGATGGCCGACGCGGCGAGCGTCGCCGGTGTCCCGGTGGTTGCCGGGGACACGAAAGTCGTCGAGCGCGGCAAGGCTGATGGGCTTTACATCAATACCACCTGCATCGGCGAGGCCAATCCGCGGTTCCGGCCGGCCCCGCAACGTGCGCGTGTTGGTGACGCGGTGATCGTCAGCGGATCCATCGGCCGCCATGGCATGGCGATAATGGCCGCGCGCGAAGGTCTCGCCTTCGAGACCACGATCACCAGCGACAGCGCCTGCCTCGCCGGCCTCGTCGAAGAGCTGCGCACGGTGAGGGCGGATGTGCACGTGCTGCGGGATCCGACGCGAGGCGGCGTGGCGAGCGCGCTCAATGAGATCGCGGCCGCATCGAATGTCGGAATCGAGATCCACGAGACTCTCCTCCCGGTGCCTGACGACGTGCGCGCCGCCTGCGAGGTACTCGGTCTCGATCCGCTCTATGTAGCCAACGAGGGAATCATGATCGCCTTCGTCCCGCAGGCCGAGGCCGAGCGCGTGCTGCGGGTGATGCACTCGCATCCGCTCGGCGCCGGGGCGCTGGAGATCGGCCGCGTGGTACCGCGGCACCCCGGCGTCGTTGCGCTCCGTACGTCACTCGGCGGCACCCGGATAGTGGACCTGCTGCCCGGTGACCAACTACCCAGAATCTGTTGATGAAATAGCCAACGCCATCCCGAGGTTCCGATGATCACCCCGTCAGTTCACAGTTGGGCCGAAGGCGAAACACTGGGACAGCATCTCGATTCGCGAGGCGTCTCGCGCCGCGATTTCGTGAAGTTCTGCGGGGAGATGGCCCTCATTCTCGGCATCGGGGCTGCCGCCGGCCCGCGCATAGCGAGGGCGCTCCAGGTCGTTAAGCGACCGAGCGTAATCTGGCTCCAGCTTCAGGAGTGCACGGGCTGCGTCGAGAGTGTGCTGCGAACGTCGGACCCGACGATCGGCGACCTCCTGCTCGACGTCGTCTCGCTCGACTACAACCACACGCTGATGGCCGGCGCCGGTGATGCCGTGGAGCGCGCGAAGAAGAGCGCCATGGACGCCAACAAGGGCAGTTACGTGCTCGTCGTAACCGGCTCCATCCCGACGAAGGAAGGCGGCATATACACAGTGATCGGCGGGCGCACCGCGGAGGACCTGCTGAGGGAAGCGGCTGACGGCGCTGCTGCGATCCTCGCCGTCGGAGCGTGTGCGCACTTCGGGAGCGTGCAGGCGGCGCGTCCGAATCCGACAGGGGCCGTGGGTGTGCGCGACATCATCAAGAACAAGCCGATCATAAACATCGCGGGCTGCCCCCCGATCGGTGATGTGGTCACTGCGACAGTCGTGCATTATCTGAGCTTCGGCCGGCTCCCGGCAGTGGACGGCGAGGGGCGGCCGCTCTTCGCCTACGGCAAGCGCATCCACGACCAGTGCCCGCGCCGGGCGCATTTCGATGCGGGACAATTCGTCCAGGGGTTCGACGACGATGCGGCACGCAAGGGGTGGTGCCTGTATTCGGTCGGCTGCAAGGGCCCGGCGACGTTCTCCCCGTGCCCGATCTTCCAGTGGAACACGCGCACCAGCTGGCCGATTGGCGCAGGCCATCCCTGCATCGGCTGCACCGAGCCGCACTTCTGGGACACGATGACGCCGTTCTACGGGCGCCTCCCCAACGTCGGCGGATTTGCGGTCGAGCAGCGCGTTGACACGATTGGCGCTGCGCTAGCAGTTGGTGCAGCCGCCGGCGTCGCGGCGCATGCAGCCGCCACTGTGTTCACGCAGATCAGGCGCCGCAAGGCGACCCACCAGGTGCCGGAGACGGCAATCGAAACGGAGAATAACGATGGCTAGAACGAAGCTTGTCGTCGATCCGATCACCCGCATCGAGGGTCACCTGCGCATCGAGGCGCAGTCCGAGAACGGGAGGATCGCCAAGGCATGGGCCTCATCGACGCAGTTCCGTGGCATCGAGACAATCATGCAGGGGCGCGACCCGCGCGATGCCTGGGCTTTCACCCAGAGAATCTGCGGCGTGTGCACGACCGTCCATGCGATCGCGAGCTGCCGCGCCGTTGAGGATGCGCTGGACATAACGATTCCCGCGAACGCGAACACGATCAGGAACCTCGTGCACGGGATGCAGTTCATCCAGGATCACGTGATTCACTTCTACCACCTCCATGCCCTCGACTGGGTTGACGTCGTGAGCGCCCTCTCGGCAGATCCCGCCGGCGCGGCGAAGATTGCCCAATCGCTGTCGCCGTGGCCTGGCAACGGTGAGGCACAGCTGCGCGCGGTGCAGGAGCGCCTGAAGAAGTTCGTCGGAACGGGGCAGCTCGGGATCTTCACCAATGGTTACTGGGGCCACCCCGCCTACAAGCTGCCACCCGAGGTCAATTTGCTCGCGGTGTCGCACTATCTCGAGGCGCTCGACTGGCAGCGCGACGTCATCCGACTTCACACGGTATTCGGCGGCAAGAACCCGCACCCGAACTTCCTCGTCGGCGGAATGGCGTCGGCGATCAACATCGACAGCACCGCGACGATCAACGCCGAGCGCATCAGCGACCTCACGGGGATGATCTCGCGGGCGCGGGCCTTCGTCGAGCAGGTATACTGGCCCGACCTCGTCGCAATTGCGGGCTTCTACAAGGACTGGGGAGCGATCGGCGGGGGCGTTCCCAACTTTCTCGCATGCGGCGAGTTCCCCGAGACCGACGTCCGCGATCTGGGCTCTCTCTACTTCCCGCGCGGGATCATCCTCGACAAGGACCTCACGAAAGTCCACGAGTACGATCCCTCCAAGGTTCGCGAGTTCATCCACAGCTCGTGGTACGAGTATGAGAAGGGGGATGCCGCCGGGCTCCATCCCTACGAGGGCGAAACGACGCCGAAGTACACCGGCCCGAAGCCGCCATGGACCTATCTCCAGGACGAGACCAAGTACACGTGGATGAAGACGCCGCGCTACGAAGGTCGCCCGATGCAGGTGGGGCCGCTCGCGCGGATGCTTGTCGCGTATGCCAGCGGTCATGAAGAGGTGAAGGCGATGGTTACCGAGGCGCTGGGCAAGCTGCAGGTCGGTCCGGAGGTCCTATTCTCGACGCTGGGTCGCACTGCAGCTCGCGGCATCGAGACGGTCCTGCTCGCGCGCAAGATGGAGCAGTGGATGGGCGAGTTGACCAGCCGCATCAAGAACGGCGATGTCGCGACCTTCACGAAGAAGAACTGGGAGCCCTCTTCGTGGCCCGCGAAAGCCGAAGGCTACGGTTATCTCGACGCACCGCGCGGGGCGCTCGGCCACTGGGTACAGCTGGAAGACGGCAAGATCTCGAGGTACCAGTGCGTCGTGCCATCGACGTGGAATTGCTCTCCGCGCGACGCGGAAGGGCAGCCCGGCCCATATGAGGCGTCACTCGAGGACAATCACCCACTCGTTGACCCGGAGCGTCCGCTCGAGATTCTCCGGACAATTCACTCCTACGATCCATGCATGGCGTGCGGCGTCCATGTCCTCGACGCGACGGGCAGGGAGATCGTGGAGGTGAAGGTGCAATGACCGCCCGCGGAGATGCGGTCGCGGGGTCGCGGCCACCCGGCGCCTTCAGGCTCGGGCGCTCCCTCTCGCGGGAGCGAGGAAACTTCACGTGGGTCTACGTGTGGGGCGCGCCGCTTCGCGCGATGCACTGGATCGCCGCGGCGTGCATCATCCTGCTCATCGTGACGGGGTTCTACATCGGCCGTCCGTACTTCATGACGTCCGGGGAAGCGAGCGCGCATTACCTGATGGGACGCGTGCGCTTCGTCCACTTCACCGCTGCGGCCGTGCTGGTGATGACCGGCATCGTGCGCGCCTACTGGCTCATCGCCGGGAACCGGTTCGAGCGCTTCGCGGCCCTCTTCCCGGTCACGCCGAAGAATCTCCGGCGCACCGGAAGAAATCTGACGTCCTACCTGACCCTTCGCCCGGATAGAGAGCCGGGCATGGTCGGTCACGAGCCACTCCAGCAGTACACGTACACGCTCCTCTATCTCATGACGCTCATCATGGTCGTCACGGGGTTCGCCATGTACGGTCAGTCGAACCCGGGTGGGCTGATCTTCCGCGTCTTCGCCTGGGTGCCGCCGCTCTTCGGCGGCCTCCAGATCGTGCGGCTCGTGCACCACGTGCTCACCTGGGGGTTTATCATCTTTGCGGTGATTCACGTCTATTTCGTGATTCGCTCCGACTACGTGGACCGCGTTGGACGGGTATCGTCGATGATCACCGGCGGACGTTACGTGTCGACCGACGAGACGTACGAGGACTTCGACGTCAGCGAGGTGCCGGCGCAGCCGTGGCCGACGCCGGAGCGCACGGATTCGAAGATGAAGCCATGAGCGGAAGCGCCGTCATCGGTCTCGGCAATCCCCTGATGGGCGATGACGGCTTCGGCCTGGTCGCGCTCGCGCGCCTTCGCGATGAGTGGATTCTGGAAGGCGTTGAACTGGCTGACGGCGGTACCTGGGGAATGTCGCTGCTACCGTTGATTGAGGACGCCGACCGGCTGGTGCTGCTCGACGCCATCGCGGCAGGCTCGAGTCCCGGCGATCTTGTCGTGCTCGAGCGCGACCGGCTGCCGATCTACCTGAGGCGCAAGCTGTCGCCGCACCAGGTTGACCTGAGCGACGTGCTCGCTGCGGCCGAATGGCGCGGCAGGCTGCCACTTGAAACGGTGGCGATCGGGGTGGAGCCGCGGTCGGTGGAAATGCGTCTCGGGCTCAGCCCGGAAGTTGATCGCGGTGTGGATGCCGCAGTCGGAGTCGTGATCGCGCGCCTCGAGCAGTGGGGGCATCGCTGCTCGCCCCGCGAACCGGCGGCGGCATGCACGAGATGAGCCTCGCGATGGAGATAGCACGCATCGCCGAAGTGAAGCTCGGGGCCACGGCTCCGCAGCTGGTGACTGTCGCCGTTGATGTCGGTGATTCCGCAGGCATCGAGCAGTCGAGCCTCGAGTTCTGTCTCGAGGCCGTCTTCGCCACCCCGCCGTTCGCCGGAGCGAAGCCGCGCATCGTGCGCTGCGCCGGTGACGTGCTTCGCGTGGCATACCTGGAGATAGACGATGGCCGTCCGGACGATTGAGGTTCGTGAGCGCGTGATGGCGCGCAACAACGAGATTGCGCAAGGCGTGCGCTCCCGGCTCGCCACGTTTGGCGTCACCGCGATCAACCTCGTGTCATCGCCGGGCTCGGGCAAGACGACACTTCTCGAGCGCACGCTCGCCGCGCTTGACGAGGAGATGGGCATCGCCGTCATCACCGGTGACGTGCGAACTCAGAACGACGCCGACCGCCTCGCCGCACACACCGCCCGGGTCGTCAGCGCGGTCGTCACCGGTGGCGCCTGTCACCTCGATGCGCTTCAAGTGCTCACGGCCATGGACGAGATAGACCTCGATCGGACGCGCCTGCTGTTCATAGAGAACGTCGGCAATCTTGTATGCCCCGCAAGCTGGGATCTCGGCGAGAAGGAGATGATAGTTCTTTTCGCCGTAACAGAGGGCGAGGACAAGCCGCTCAAATACCCGAAGATGTTCGAGAATGCCCGCCGCGTGGTGATGACAAAGGTTGACCTTCTTCCATACGTGCCCTTCGACATGGACAAGGCCGTCGCAAATGCTCTCTCGGTGAATCCTGCCCTCGAGGTATTCCGCGTGTCGGCTCTCACCGGCGAAGGGCTGGCGGAGTGGTTCGACTTCCTGCGCGGCTCCGCCGTGCCCGCGAGCAGCCCGGAGTGATTGACGCGCCTGCGATCACCGGACGATCGCTGCGGGTCACGGGCGTCGTGCAGGGCGTGGGATTTCGACCCTTCGTCCATCGCCTTGCCACGCGTCACGCGCTCGCCGGCTGGGTGCGCAACGTCGCGGGCACCGTCGAGATTCACGTCGAAGGCGAATCGGCGCAGCTCGATGTCTTCGAGCGCGAGCTGAGGACGGAAGCGCCGCCCTCGGCGCGGATCGACGCCCTTGCACCGGCAGCGGCGACGCCGGAGGGAGTGACGGAGTTCCGGATCGTCGAGAGCGCCGATGCGGACGGCATCCGCCCTGTCACCCCGGATCTCGCGATGTGCGCGGAATGCGAGGCGGAGCTGTTCGACCCCGCGAACCGCCGCTACCGGCATCCATTCATCACCTGCACGAACTGCGGCCCGCGCTACACCATCATCCGGTCATTGCCATACGACCGCGAACGCACGTCAATGGCGTTTTTCCCTCGCTGCCCGTCATGCGAAGTCGAGTACGCAACCCCTGCCGACCGCCGCCACCACGCCGAGACCGTTGCCTGTAACGACTGTGGTCCGCGAGTGTGGCTGTCCTGCGCCGACGGCATCGTGTGGTCGGAGGGCGACGCCTCGATCGTCGACGCCGCCGAACAGCTGCGCCGGGGCCGGATCGTCGCCATTCGCGGCATCGGGGGATTCCACCTCGCCTGCGATGCAACCGACGAAACCGCAGTGCAACGCCTCCGGGCACACAAGCAGCGAGATGCCAAGCCGTTCGCCGTGATGGTCAGGACGATAGGCGAGGCGCGCGACATCGTCGCCGTATCGGCCGAGGAAGCCTGCGTCCTCCGTGGCGCGGAGCGTCCCGTCGTGCTTCTCGAGAGACTCCCCGGCTCGGCAATTGCGCCGTCTGTCTCGCCGGGGCTGGACCGGATCGGTGTCATGATCGCCTACACGCCGCTCCACCACCTGCTGCTCGACGAGATCGAACGCCCGCTCGTGATGACAAGCGGCAACCTTAGCGACGAGCCGATTGCGATCGACAACGACGAGGCGCGAATCCGCCTGGGTGGGATCGCCGACCTGTTCCTGCTGCACGATCGGGAGATCATCTCGCGCACGGATGACTCGGTGGCCCGTGTCGTAGACGGTGTACCGGTGTTGCTCCGGCGCGCCAGGGGTTATGCCCCACTCGCCCTGCGGCTGCCGGTCTCGTCTCCAAGAACGCTGCTTGCGGTCGGGCCGCACCTCAAGAACACTTTCACGCTCGTCCGCGACAATTCGGCGCACGTGAGCCCGCACATCGGCGACTTGGACAGCGTCGAGAGCCTCGATCATTTCCGGGCTGCGCTCGCACGATACAAGGATCTCTTCCGAATCACTCCCGAGGTCGCCATGTGCGATCTGCATCCCGGATATCTCTCCACCCGGCTGGCCGGCGACCTCGGGCTCGACAGGACGATTGCCGTGCAGCACCACCACGCGCACATCGCAGCGGTGGCGGCGGAGTATCAGGTCACCACGCCGGTTGTCGGGCTCGCTTTCGACGGGACCGGATTCGGCGACGACGGAAACGTGTGGGGCGCCGAGGTGTTGGTTGCCGATCTCAGTGGATACAGGCGTGCGGCGCACATGCGATATGCGCCGCTTCCGGGAGGCGACCTCGCGGCGCGCGAGCCGTGGCGCTCAGCGCTCGGTTATCTGGCGCTGGAGCCCGGCGCTGAAAAGGCGTTCGCGGAAGCCTTCGCCGGCATCAACCCCGATCATCGCGCGACAGCTGAGCGCCAGATCGAACGGCGGATCAACACGCCCCTCGCGTCGTCAATGGGACGACTCTTCGATGCGGCTGCCGCCGTCCTCGGACTGAGACAGCGCGCGAGCTACGAGGGACAGGCAGCGATGGAGCTCGAGGCGCTGGCGGGAACTCAGCAGGCGGAGCCTCTGGCGTTTCCGGTGCGCGAGATGGAGGATTCCCTTGTGATGGATCCCGTCCCTCTCCTTGCGGCACTGGGCATTGAGCGCCAGCGGGGTGTTGACGCAGGGTTACTGTCGGCGCGCTTCCACGAGAGCATCGTTCGCGCGGCCGTTGATGTCGCCCTTACCGTCGCGGGCGGCGCCGGGCTCGGCACAGTTGCACTCGGTGGAGGCTCGTTTCAGAACGCGCGGCTGCTCTCCGGCATTCGTGAGCGGCTCGAGGATCACGGGATCCGCGTGCTGGTGCCGCGTGAGCTCGGGCCGAACGACGGCGCGATCAGCTTTGGCCAGGCAGCCATTGGCGCGTCAATCCTCTCTCGCGAGATCTGAGCGATGCACGGTCTGACGGTGGCGTTAATTGCGAGCCTGCTGCTCGGAATGCGTCATGCAACCGACGCGGATCACATCGTGGCGGTGAGCACCATCGTGAACGGCAAGCAGAAGTTGTGGCGGTCGAGCCGGATCGGGGTGATGTGGGGACTTGGCCACACTCTCACGATCTTCATCGTTGGTGGCTCGATAGTCCTTTTCAGGATCGCGTTTACCCCGCGCCTCGGACTCTCGATGGAGTTCTGCGTCGCGTTGATGCTGATGGTGCTCGGGTATCTCAATCTCACCAGCCGGGCACCGGTGACTGATGGCGTGCCACAGGTCCGGCCGTTTCTCGTGGGCGCCGTGCACGGTATGGCCGGGTCGGCCGCGGCGACTCTGCTGATCATCCCGCTGATAGACGACCCCCGATGGGCGGCGCTCTATCTCGGCGTTTTTGGAATCGGGACGATTGCCGGGATGGCACTTGTCACGCTGGCGATCGCCGCACCGGCGATGTACGCCGGTGAGAGGCTGGCTGGCCTTCATCGCGGCATTCGCGTCGCGTCGGGCGTTGTGAGCCTCGCCTTCGGGGTATACCTGGGCTACAAGGTCGGGTTCGTGGACGGGCTCTTCACCGCCGATCCCTACTGGAATCCGCTCTAGGCGATCAGAACCAGGGGACCTTGCGGCAGGCAGGCGATCTGGTGTTGCTCGTCACGCTCACGAGACCGAAACCCGCGCTGACTGAAACTCGTGATGTCCTCATGGACGAAATCGGATCCCGTGACGGGGAGGACGCACTTCATGGCGTGATTACAGGCCTCGTTCAAATTTCGGAAGTCGAGTGGACCGCTTTCCGGCGGTCGTTGCACCATAGGAATTTTGCGCCCAGGGAGCACCTGGTCCTCGAAGGTGATCGTACATCCCAGGTGTACTTCATCGTCTCCGGGCTTGTCAGGATCTACTACAATGAAGATGGCCGAGAGCTCGTACGGGGCTTCGACTACGAAGGACGCTTCACTACCGCGTTCGACGCAGTGCTCACCGGGGAGCCGGCGGTATTCAGCATTCAGGCGCTCGAGCCTACCTTTGCTCTCGCATTCTCCGGCAACACGCTCCAGGCACTGTACGAGCGTCACCCGTGCTGGGACCGTTTTGGCCGACGCATCCTCGAAGCTCAATTCGTCCGTCAGTCGGACAAGGAACGCCGATTCAGGATCTACGACGCGGAAGCACACTATCGCGAGTTGATCGCGAGGAAGTCTCCGCTGATCGATCGGGTGCCGTTGAATCAGCTGGCTTCTTTCCTTCGAGTCACTCCTGAGACGCTGAGTCGCATTCGCCGTCGGATCAATAAACCAGGAGAGCGGATCCTTCGATGAACTTAGTGCGCCTGCTTGATCCTGATCAAGGCGACAACAGTCGACAGCCAATATGGTATGCGACCTATCACGCCTACTCCGGAGCGCCGTTGTGCAGACGAATCATCGCCGAATCCCGCTTGCGACCGTGGCACGTTTGATCGCGAGCGCCATCGCAGGAACAATTAGCGTAGCCTCTGAGGCCGGCGCACAACAAGTCTCCGCCTGGCGCCAGTACGCGACCCCCGCGGAGGGCGGATTTTCACCCGAAAAGCTCGAGGTTGCACGCCGGTATGCGGATTCTGTGCAATCGGCCGCCGTGATGGTTGTATTGGACGGCATTGTGGTTGCCGCATGGGGCGACGTCGCTCGAAAGCTCGGCCTCCATTCCGTACGGAAGAGTGTTGTAAGCTCGCTCTTCGGCATAGCGGCCGCACGAGGCACCATCGATCTCGACCGAACGCTCGGCGATATCGGCATCTCTGACCGCGATTCTCTCACTTCGCAGGAGAAGGCCGCGCGCATTCGCGATCTCCTAGCCGCGCGCTCGGGCATCTATCTCCCGGCCGCTTACGCTGATCGGAGCCAGGACGAAGAGCGTCCAGCCCGCGGAAGCCATGGGCCTGATACGCACTTCTTCTACAATAATTGGGATTTCAACGTCCTCGGCGTGATCTATGAAAGAGTGACCGGCTCCTCGCTTTATGATTCGTTCGCCAGAGAGGTCGCCCGGCCTGTCGGGATGGAGGATTATTCGCCTGGCGATGGCTTTCTGGTATTCGAGCCAAGTGGTTCGCTGCATCCTGCCCATACCTTCAGAATGTCGACGAGGGACCTTGCGCGTTTTGGTCAGCTCTACCTGAACGGTGGAAAGTGGGGACAGGAGCAAGTCATTCCACGATCATGGGTCAGCGAAAGCACAGAGCCGAAATCCGCGACCGGGAATCGGGCAGGTTACGGATACCTCTGGTGGTCGCGCGACCCGGGATCGATGGGGGAGGCATACCCTGAGGCGAATCGTCGTGCGATGTACTACGGAACCGGTACGGGGGGACAACTCGTTCTCGCTATTCCCAGCGACAATCTGGTGATCGTTCATCGCGGCGACACTGACAACGGCCGGCCGGTGTCCGGTCGAGCCGCATGGCAAGTCGTAGAGAGAATCCTGGCGGCGAAGGTCGGTGAAGCACGAGGGAAGCCCGCAACGATGCCGCTCACACCAGGCGCCTTCGACAGCCAGCTGCCTCCGTTACAACAGCCGAGTTATGTCGACATCGATTCAAGCTTGATTGCTGAGTTGAGCGGGGAGTACGAGGTAGCGCCGGGAGTGGTCGTCAGGGTCTTCGACTCCGATGGTCGACTGTTTGGAAACTTCCCCGGGCAGGGAGAAGCTGAGCTTTTCGGACTCACACGTTCGGAGTTCACGATCCGCGTGCAACATGGGGTGAGAATCGCATTCACCCGCGATGAGGCCGGCAAGGTTACCGGATTCGACGCGCAGATTGGGCGTGAGACGTTTCGGGGAAGGAGGCGGCGATAACACCCCGGGTGTTAAAACTGCGGTAGTGATGCCCAAGAACTCGTTGAACGTGTGCAAAGACTCTGTCGTTGATCTTTACGAGCGACACGCTCAAGCGTACGACCGTGACCGCGGCCGCTCGCTTCAGGAGCGTGAGTGGCTGGATCGGTTCCTTAATCACGTGCGTCCCGAAGGAACGGTGCTCGACCTGGGCTGCGGGATGGGCGAGCCAATCGCCCGCTACCTCATTGAACGAGGCTTCGACGTTGTCGGCGTGGATTCCTCACCTTCGATGATCGAACGCTGCCGCGCGCGCTTTCCGGGCTCGGAGTGGGTCGTCGCGGACATGCGCGAGCTCGAGCTAGGCCGACGCTTCGACGGCGTTCTGGCGTGGGACAGCTTCTTCCACTTGAGCATGGACGACCAGCGAGGCATGTTTTCACGCTTCGCCTCGCACGCCAAAGGGGGTGCGGCGTTGATGTTCACGAGCGGTCCTGTGGAAGGCGAGACGATCGGTTCCTACTGCGAGGAGCTGCTCTACCACGCGAGTCTCGGCCCGGTAGAGTACGAGCAACTTCTGGCAACGAACGGTTTCGTCGTGAAAGCAAGCGTTGCGGAAGATCCTGACTGCGGCGAGCATACCATCTGGCTCGCAACCTTCGACGCGAGGCGCGCGGTCTAACGCAGCCCTTCACACGACATATCACTTGTCCTGCACGCGTGGAGGTTCCTCTATGTCCGAGCACGCCACCGTTGAGCTGTTGAAAGGATTCCTCGACGCGTTCAATCGCCATGATCTCGAAGCCATCATGAGCTATTTCGCGGACGACTGCGTCTTCTATATGCCGCGAGGCACCGGACCCCGCGGCGATGAGTACCATGGAAAGGCTGACGTGCGGGCGGGCCTGGCCAGGCGATTCGCGGGACTTCCGGATGTGCACTACGGAGATGATCGGCACTGGGTCTGCGGCGATTTCGGGGTCTCCGAATGGACCCTGACGGGCACCTCGGTGGCAGGCCAGCACGTGGAAGTCAGAGGGGTTGACCTGCTTGAATTCGCGCGAGGCAAGATCATCCGCAAGGATTCGTTCTGGAAGATTGTCGAGTGACCGGGGCTCGGCGAGTCCGCAGTAGTCAGCAGTCCGAGTCCGCAATACGTCCGCAGCCCGCAGTCAGTTAGAGCTCAGGCTAACTACTGCGGACTACTGCGGACTACTGCGGACTACTGCGGACTAAACTGCGGACTGCGGACTAACTGGGTCACATTGCCCTGATAATCGCCTGATACCGCGGCGAAGACCTGATGCTCTCGAGATCACTGTCGTGCTCGAGCCAGCTCTTGTCTCCCCACCCCTTCTCCACCGCATGCTCGAGCGCTCCCAGCGACTCGTCGACCATGCCCAGCTGCGCGTACGTGCAGCAGACGTTGTAAAGAAGCATCGGGTCGTCGGGATCGACTTCCATTGCCTGCGTCGCGTACTCCACCGCACGCTCCTTGTCCTGGAGGATGGCATTTGCAATCGCGGCAAGTATGCAGGCGCGCGGGTCGTCCGGATTGAGTCCGAGATGCACTTCGATGAGTGCGACCTGGCGGCGATACGAAGCGAGGGCTTCGTCACGCTTGCCCATCGCCATTAGCGCCTGGCCGAGGAAGCCAGCTGTCTGGTAATCCTCCGGGCGCAGCACTGCCGCTCTCTCGAACAGCCTCGCCGCCTCCTCGAAATTCCCTTGTGACAGTCTCGCTCGCGCGTACCAGTAGACCGCGTCGAACAGCTTCGGGTCGAGCTTCATCGCCGTCTCGAACTCGCGCTCCGCCTCCTCGTAGTTCTTGAGCATCGACACCGCGAGCCCACGCGCCACATGCGCCTCGGCAAGCTCGGGCTCGAGCTCGAGCGCCTTTATGCTGGCGATGTCAGCCTGCCGGAGGTTGAACTCGCGGGCGTCGAAGTACGTGTAGAGCTGCGAGTAGCAGTCGGCGACTCCCGCGTACGCTCGCGCGTACTCCGGATCAATCTCGATCGCCTTGTTGAACATCTGCTTCGCGTACTCCAGACTCTTCCTGCGAAGCTGGTGGAAATACTGGCGCCCGCGAAGATAGTAGTCGTATGCCTGAACGTTGACCGCGCGCGCCTTCTCAATCTGCTTTTTCTCGCCCTCGGTCAGGATGACGCGAAGCGCCTTTACTATAGCCTGAGAGATGTCGTCCTGAATCGCGAAGACATCCTCCATCTCGCGATCGTACCGCTCTGACCACAGCTGATAACCGTCTGCCACATTGACGAGCTGGGCAGTGATGCGAAGACGATTTCCCATGCGCCGCACACTTCCATCGAGCACAGTCGAGACACGCAGCTTCCTGCCCACATCGGCTAGATCTTCGTTCTTTCCCTTGAGCGCGAACGAGACGGTGCGCGAAGCAACGCGGAGCGACTGGATCTTCGACAGCGCGTTGATGATCTCCTCGGCCATTCCATCGGCGAAGTACTCGTTCTCCGCGTCAGTGCTCATGTTCGAGAACGGAAGAACCGCGACTGACTTGGCCGACGCTACTACCTGCTGTGGAAGCGTCTGCGTATCGGTGGGGGTTTCCGCGTTCCCCGAGGTAAGCGCCTGCGCGAACTGCGCAGATGTCTTATAGCGCCCTTCGACATCAGTCGTCATCGCTTTCGCCACCGCTCTCTCGACCGATTCCGGAATCGCGCTCCGCACCGATCGCAACGGCTTCACAGTGTCGGTAAACCGCTTCGCCATGACGGCCTGGGCTGTCGGGCCGCTGAACGCGCGCTCTCCGCTCAGCATTTCATATATCACGCAGCCGAGGCTGTACTGGTCGCTCCGTCCATCGAGGTTGACTTCGCCGGCGGCCTGCTCGGGACTCACGTATGCCGGCGTTCCAATCATCATTCCCGTCTGTGTCAGCGTGTCGGCGCCCGCCGAGCTTACCGCTTTCGCGATTCCGAAGTCCATGACCATTGCTTCGCCCTCGTACAGCATCACGTTTTCGGGCTTGATGTCGCGGTGGACGATTCCCTGGCGGTGCGCGTAGTCGAGCGCCGACGCAATCGCGCGCCCGTGGTGCACCGCTTCCTCGATTGGAAGCTGCCGCTCGCGATCGAGACGTGCCCTGAGTGACTCGCCTTCCACATACGGCATCACGTAATAGAGGAATCCCTCGATTTCTCCCGAATCGTGAAGCGGCAGGATGTGCGGATGGTTGAGGCGGGCGGCGAGTTTTATCTCGCGGAGAAACCTGTCCGGCCCAAGCGTGGCCGCGAGGTCGGGATGCAGGACCTTGAGCGCGACAAGCCGCTCGTGTTTCGCATCCTGCGCGAGATAGACCGTAGCCATCCCGCCGCGCCCGAGCTCGCGGTCGATCGTATATGTATCTGAAAGCGATTGTTTGAGCCTTTCCAGCGGTAGCGGAGTAACCATTGTTGTCCGTCTCTATGTCACGTTTGTATGTCTTTTCTGCGCCCTCTGCGTCGCGTAGCGCTCTGCGTCTCTTTTTTCCAGCGCTCTGGGCCTCTTTTTTACATGGCCTGAGAAATCGCCTGGAAGCGCGGATTGTCGCGCAGCGAGTTGAGGTCCGGGTCATGATCGATCCACTCTCTGTGACCAAAGCCCTTGTCCACCGCGCGCTCGAGACAACCCATTGCGTCATCAAGCTTGCCAAGTACCGCGTAAGTGCAGGCGACGTTGTACAGCAGCATCGGATCTTCGGGATCGATCGCAAGCGACCGCTCTGCAAACTCCAGTGCCTTTACCGAGTCGCCAAGCACCGCGCTCCATCCCGCGTTCAGGTTGGCGGCGCGCGCGTCATCCGGGTTGAGCTGGAGGCGCTCGTCGGCAAGCTTGATCGCGCGCCGAAATGTCGCGTCCCGCTCTCCCGCCATTCCAAGCGAGTTGTATGCCTGCGCGAGGAACCCGGGAGCCTGATAGTCCTCGGGGCGAAGCGTTGACGCGCGCTCGAGCAGCCTTACTGCATCCTGATACCGGCCCGCCGACAGCATCGCTCGTCCATACCAGTAGGGCGCCTCAAACAGCTTCGGATCGAGCTTCATCGCGACCTCGAACTCCTTTTCCGCCTCGTCGAACCCCTTGCTGAGCGATACGGCGAGTCCACGCGCCACATGCGCCTCCGCGAGCTCCGACTCGAGCTCCAATGCTTTGCTGCTCGCGGTATCCGCCTGTCGCAGGTTGAAATCGCGCGCATCGAAGTAGGTATAGAGCATCGAGCACGAGTCCGCGACGCCGGCCCATGCCCTCGCATACTCAGGATCGATCTCGATCGCCTTGTTGAACATCTGCCTCGCGTATTCGAGACTCTTCCGCCGCAGCTGGTGAAAATACTGGCGCCCACGCAGGTAATAGTCGTACGCCTGAACGTTCTCGGTGCGCGCCTTGGCGATCTGTTGCTTCTCTCCTTCGGTCAGGATCACCCGAAGCGCTTTTACGATCGACGCCGAGATGTCGTCCTGGATCGCGAAGATGTCTTCGATCTCCCGGTCGTATTTCTCCGACCACAGATTGGACCCGTCGGCGACGTTCACCAACTGCGCTGTCAGTCTGAGCCGGTTGCCCATCTTGCGCACGCTGCCCTCGAGAACCGTGGAAACCTTGAGCGCTCTGCCGATTTCGCCGATGCTCTCGTTCTTCCCCTTGAAGACGAAGGATGACGTGCGCGAGATCACCCGCAGCGACTGGATCTTGGTGAGGGCGCTGATGACTTCCTCGGCCATTCCATCCGTGAAGTATTCGTTCTCCGGATCGGCGCTCAGGTTCGCGAATGGCAGGACGGCGACCGATTTCGCGGCGGACACTGCCGCCTGCGGGAGTGTGGCGGTGTCGCTTGGCGTTGCCATATTTCCCGACGCCAGTGCCTGCCCGAACTGGGCGACGGTGAAGTACCGGCTCGACGCCTCGGTAGACATCGCCTTCGTCACGGCCTTTTCCACGCTTTCCGGGATGGAGCTCCTTATCGACCTCACGGATCGCGGCATCTCAGTGAATCTTTTCGCCATCGTGGCCTGAGGCGTTGCGCCGCTGAACGGCCGCTCGCCTGTCAGCATCTCGTATACCACGCATGCGAGGCTGTACTGGTCGCTCTTGCCGTCGAGATTCGCCTCTCCTGCCGCCTGCTCGGGGCTCACGTACGCGGGCGTCCCGATCATCATCCCCGTCTGCGTCAGCGTCTCCGATCCAGCGGCACTCAAGGCTTTCGCGATTCCGAAATCCATCACCATCGCTTCGCCCTCGTACAGCATCACGTTCTCGGGCTTGATGTCGCGGTGAACGATTCCCTGCCGGTGCGCGTAGTCGAGAGCGGACGCAATCGCGCGTCCGTGGTGAACCGCTTCCTCGACGCCGAGGTGCTGCTGGCGGTCGAGCCTCTCACGCAACGACTCACCTTCGACATAAGGCATGACGTAATAGAGAAATCCATCGGCATCGCCTGAATCGTGCAAAGGCAGGATGTGCGGATGGTTCAACCGCGCGGCGAGCTTTATCTCGCGCAGAAAGCGTTCAGGACCGAGCGATGCGGCCAGATCAGGGTGCAGCACCTTGAGCGCCACGAGGCGATCGTGCTTTGCATCCTGGGCCAGGTAAACAGTGGCCATGCCGCCGCGGCCCAGCTCCCGGTCGATGGTATAGCTGGCCGAGAGAGCTTCGCGCAGCCGGTCGATGGGAAGCACAGTCTGCATCTGTCAAATGGCCCTGGAAATGGTCTCGAAGCGCGGATTGCCACGAAGCGCGTCCAGGTCCGGGTCGTGGTCGAGCCACTCCTTGTGCCCGAACCCCTTGTCCACGGCGCGCTCGATGAAACCTATGGCCTCGTCGGGCTTGCCGAGCAGGGAATAGGTGCACGCGACGTTGTACAGGAGCATCGCATCATCAGGGTCGATTGCCAGCGACCGCTCGGCATAGTCGAATGCTTTCTCGGAGTCGCCCATGTTCGCGAATGTCGCGGCAAGCAGGTTTGCGGCGCGCGCGTCCGAGGGGTTGAGCTCAAGCCGCTCTTCCATCAGGCGTATCGAGCGCCGGTTGGCCACGTTTGCCTCTTCACTCCGGCCCATGGAGTTGTACGCCTGCGCGAGGAAGCTCGGCGCCTGGTAGTCTTCGGGCCGCAGCGCGGAGGCGCGCTCGAACATTCGCGCCGCCTCCGCCATCCGCCCTTCCGACATCAGGGCCCTTCCATACCAGTACGCAGCCTCGAAAAGCTTGGGATCGAGCTTCATTGCCGTCTCGAACTCTTCCTCGGCCTCGCGGAAGCGCTTGCTGAGCGAAACCGCCAGCCCGCGCGCAACGTGCGCCTCGGCGAGATCGGGCTCGAGCTCCAG
>JBPPMU010000314.1:0-3217 GCA_051306215.1 Gemmatimonadaceae bacterium
CTGGAGCTCGAGCCCGATCTCGCCGAGGCGCACGTTGCGCGCGGGCTGGCGGTTTCGCTCAGCAAGCGCTTCCGCGAGGCCGAGGAAGAGTTCGAGACGGCAATGAAGCTCGATCCCAAGCTTTTCGAGGCGGCATACTGGTACGGAAGGGCGCTGATGTCCGAGGGCCGGATGGCGGAGGCGGCGAGGATGTTCGAGCGCGCGTCGGCACTGCGTCCCGAGGATTACCAGGCACCGAGCTTCCTCGCCCAGGCGTACAACTCGATGGGCCGGGAAGAGGAGAGCGCAGTGGCAAACCGGCGCTCGATCCGCCTGATGGAGGAGCGTCTCGAGCTGAATCCGTCAGACGCGCGCGCGGCAAACCTCCTGGCAGCTACTTTCGCCAACCTCGGAGAGACCGAGAAGGCGATGGACTACGCGGAGAGGTCGCTGGCGATCGATCCCGATGACGCGATGCTGCTTTACAACGTCGCCTGCACGTATGCCCTGCTTGGCCGGCCAGATGAAGCGATAGGTTATATCGAGCGCGCGGTGGACAAGGGATTCGGGCACAAGGAGTGGCTCGACCACGACCCCGACCTCAACCCGCTGCGTGGCAATCCGAGGTTCGAAACTATTTCTTCTGCGATGTGAAAGCGAAGACAATGAGGACTAAATAAGGGAATGACTGCGCCGGCGATCGACAGGCTCCGCGGAGCGCTATCGTCCACCTATTTGATCGACCGCGAGCTCGGGCGCGGGGGGATGGCGACTGTCTATCTCGCGCAGGATGGGAAGCACGAGCGGCTCGTCGCGCTCAAGGTTCTGCACCCTGATCTTGCTGCGTCGCTCGGACCCGACCGCTTCCTCCGAGAGATCAAGCTCGCCGCGCGCCTCAACCATCCGCACATCCTGCCCCTTCACGATTCAGGGGAGGCCGACGGGTTCCTCTATTACGTAATGCCTTACGTCGAGGGCGAGTCGTTGCGCGAGAGACTCGATCGCGAGCAGCACCTGAGCGTCGAGGAAGCAGTTCACCACGGCCGCGCGATCGCCTCGGCGCTCGACTATGCGCATCGTCAGGGAGTCGTGCACCGCGACATCAAGCCCGAGAACGTTATGCTGTACGAGGGCGAGGCGATGGTCATGGACTTCGGGATCGCGAAGGCCGTGAGCGCCGCAGGCTCCGAGACGCTCACGCAAACCGGAATGATGATCGGGACTCCCGCCTACGTCAGCCCGGAGCAGGCAGCGGGCGAAATTAACCTCGACGGCAAGAGCGACCAGTACAGCCTGGCCTGCATGGTCTACGAGATGCTGACCGGCGAGCGTCCATTCGCCGGTGCGACACCTCAGGCCGTAATGGCGAAACGGTTCACTGAAATGCCGCGTAGTCCGCGCAGCATAAGAAATACGATTCCCGAGAGCGTCGAGAAGGCGGTGACGAAGGCGATGTCAACAGATTCGTCAGGACGATACTCGACAGCCGCGCAGTTCGGGCAGGCGCTGGCATCGGGGAGCCTTGTCACTCCAACCGACACTGCGACGCTGCCTCACGCAACTGTATCTGCCGCAAAATCGGTGGCGGTTCTCCCGTTCACTAACATGAGCGCCGACCCCGAGAACGAGTACTTCACCGACGGAATGGCTGAGGAGATCATCAGCGCTCTCACAAAGATTCAGTCGCTGCGCGTCACCTCCCGGACCTCGTCTTTTGTTTTCAAGGGGAAAAGCGAGGACATCGGCGACATTGGACGCAAGCTCAAGGTGTCTACGGTCCTTGAAGGGAGCGTCCGGAAGCTTGGCAACAAGCTTCGCGTAACGGCCCAGCTCGTCAACGTCGCCGACGGCTCAAACCTGTGGTCGGAGCGCTACGACCGTGAGATCGAGGATATCTTCGCCATCCAGGACGACATCTCGAGCTCTATAGTCAAAGCGCTGCGCGTGATCCTGACCGAAGGCGAGAAAAAGCAGATTGCGAAAGCGCGAACCGAGAACGTGCAGGCCTACGACTACTATCTCCGAGGCCGCCAGTACTTCCACCAGCTTCGCCGCAAGAGTCTCGAGTATGCCCGGCAGATGTTCAACAAGGCAATCGAGATAGATCCCGAGTATGCCCGCGCCTACGCCGGCGTGGCCGATTCGTGCTCGATGCTCTACACGTATTTCGACGCCCGCGAGTTCAACCTGCGGCAGGCGGACATCGCATCGAAGAAGGCGCTCGCGCTCGAGCCCGATCTCGCCGAGGCGCACGTGGCCCGCGGTCTTGCGGTGTCATTGAGAAAGCAGTTCGATGAGGCCGAGCAGGAGTTCGATACGGCGATGAAGCTCGATCCCAAGCTGTTCGAGGCTCCGTATTGGTATGGGCGTGCCCTTCAGTCAGCCGGAAAATTCGAGGACGCCGTAAAGATGTTCGAGAGGGCCTCGCACTTGAGGCCGGAGGATTATCAGGCACCGGGGTTTGCTGCGCAGGCGTACGGCTCGCTCGGGCTCGTCGACGAAAGGGACGTCGGTTTACGGCGCGCCCTCAAGCTCATGGAAGACAGGCTCGAGCTGAACCCCGACGATGCCCGTGCGGCGAATCTTGCCGCAGCTTTCCTTGCGCGACTGGGCGACCTCACGAAGGCCGTGGAGTACGCGGACCGGTCGCTGGCGATAGATCCTGATGACCCAATGCTTCTCTACAACGTTTCGTGCACGTACGTTGCACTTGGCAGGCATGAGGATGCGTTGAACTGTCTCGAGCGCGCGGTCGACAAGGGATTCGGTCATAAGGAATGGATCGACCATGATCCTGACCTTGATCCGATCAGGGACAACATGCGCTTCCAGGCCCTTTCAGAAGCCATGTAAAACGAGACGCAGAGCGCTTCGCGCCGCAGAGAACGCAGAAAAGACAACGAACGTGACATAGAGACGCAAAACAAATGGTAACTCCGCTGCCGCTGGAAAGGCTCAAACAATCGCTTTCCGATACGTACACGATCGACCGCGAGCTCGGGCGCGGCGGGATGGCAACCGTCTATCTCGCGCAGGATGCGAAACACGAGCGGCTTGTCGCGCTCAAGGTGCTGCACCCCGACCTCGCGGCCACGCTTGGGCCCGACAGATTTCTCCGCGAGATAAAACTCGCCGCCCGGCTCAACCATCCGCACATCCTGCCGCTTCACGATTCGGGAGAAATCGAGGGATTCCTCTATTACGTTATGCCGTATGTGGAAGGCGAGTCACTCAGGGA
>JBPPMU010000315.1:0-4489 GCA_051306215.1 Gemmatimonadaceae bacterium
CATATGAAGGCAACTACACGTCGTGGCTCGAGCAGAAGAAGAACCGGCTTGCCACTGAGGAGAAGCAGCAGTCGGCGCGGCAAAGGACGCTCGAGCACGAGCTCGAGTGGGTGCGGATGGCGCCGCGTGCGCGTCAGGCGAAGTCGAAGGCACGTCTCCAGCAGTACGAGGAGCTGGTGAGCGAGAAGAACGACGAGAAGATCTCGCAGAACGAGATAGTGATTCCTCCTGCGCCGAGGCTTGGCAATGATGTTGTGATCGCGTCGGGTTTGGCCAAGGCATATGGGGACAAGGTTCTGTTCGATTCGTTGTCGTTCGCGTTGCCGCGAGGCGGGATCGTGGGAGTGATCGGTCCCAACGGTGCCGGCAAGACGACGCTGTTCAGGATGATCGTCGGCTCCGAATCGCCGGACGCGGGTTCGCTGAAGGTCGGAGAGACGGTGCAGCTCGCCTATGTGGATCAGGGTCGTGAGCTCGATAGCGCCAAGACTGTCTATGATGAAGTGTCGGGCGGCTCTGATGTGATTCAGGTCGGGAAACGGGAGATAAATGCGCGCGGGTATCTCTCGAGCTTCAACTTCAAGGGCGCCGACCAGCAGAAGCAGGTGTCGAAGCTTTCAGGTGGAGAGAGGAACCGGTTGCATCTGGCGAAGCTGTTGAAGAAGGGCGGGAATCTGCTGCTGCTCGATGAGCCGACCAACGATCTCGATGTCGATACTTTGCGAGCTCTCGAGGATGCGTTGCTGGATTTCTCAGGGTGCGCGGTTGTGATCTCGCACGATCGGTGGTTTCTGGACCGTATCGCGACGCACATACTGGCGTTTGAAGGGGATTCGGAGACGGTCTGGTTCGAGGGGAATTACCAGGCGTACATCGAGGACCTGAAGAAGCGGAAGGGCGCGGATGCGGATCAGCCACACAGGATCAAGTACAAGGCGCTGGTGCGGGCATAGGGTTTAGTTGCACCGAATGGGTTAGGGC
The DNA here is from genome assembly GCA_051306215.1 of Gemmatimonadaceae bacterium. GTDB lineage: Bacteria > Gemmatimonadota > Gemmatimonadetes > Gemmatimonadales > Gemmatimonadaceae > UBA4720. The sequence goes on from JBPPMU010000315.1 coordinate 982, forward strand.
CGCGCGAATTCGGCGCGGCCCTTTCCGTTTCCGGGGGCAGCGTTCGGGATGGCCGACGTGCACCTTCCACCGATTCCACTGGCGCACTTAGGGCGCGAGGCGGAACCAGAGAGGAGTTTCAGGCTCCTGGAACGTGTTCGCGCGCGTATCCGATCGAGCCGTTACAGCCGCCGTACCGAGAGAGCCTACATCGACTGGATCCGCCGATTTGTGCTGTTCCACGGGAGAAGGCATCCGCTCGGAATGGGCGAGGCGGAGATTGCGACATTTTTGACAGATTTGGCGGTGGTTCAGAAGGTGAGTGCATCTACGCAGAATCAGGCGTTGCACGCCCTGTTGTTCCTGTACCGTCACGTCTTGATGAGGCCGATGGTTGTCGCGGGTGACGTCGTGCGTGCGCGAAGGGGACAGCGGTTGCCCGTGGTGCTTTCCGCCCGTGAGGTGAGGGCGATACTGGAGCAGATGCGGGGCGTTCCGCGATTGTGTGCGACGCTCATGTACGGCGGTGGCCTGCGACTAGCGGAATGCCTGAGTCTGCGTGTAAAGGACGTGGATTTCGACCGTGCCGAGATTGTCATCAGGTCGGGAAAGGGCGACAAGGATCGCCGGGTGCCGCTGCCGTGGCTGGCAGTGCCGGCGTTGGAGGTTCACCTGGAGCGGCGACGGCGCGGCTTCGCCGAGGACCTTCGAGCTGGGCTTCTAGGATCTGCGTTGCCGGATGCTCTTGCCAGGAAGATCCCATCGGGTGAGAAGGACTGGCGATGGCAGTACGTCTTCCCGGCATCCCGCACATATGTGGACAGGGAAACAGGGAAGCGGCGAAGGCATCATTTGCACGAAACGGTTCTGCAGCGGGGGTTTACCAGGGCGGTGAGAGCCAGCGGGATTAACAAACGTGCAACATGTCACACGCTGAGGCATTCATTCGCAACGCACCTGCTGGAGAGCGGGTCGGACATCAGGACGATTCAGGAGCTGCTGGGCCATTCCGACGTGAGAACGACGATGATCTATACTCACGTTCTGAATAAGGGCGGATTGGGAGTGACGAGTCCGGCGGACCGACTCTGAGGACGTAGTGTGGGGTCTGGGGAGCGCTACACGCATCCTGACGAACCGCGAACATTATACTGCGAGATTCTCGCAGCATCCTGGGCATGCGCCAAAACTTGCTTCGACGCAAAACCCTAAGGCAGAATGGAGTTTCCGTGTAGAGCCAAGGAGAAGTGAGAAAAAATGCAGCGGCTCGAAGTCGGTTTGTCTGCTCTCTGCAGTATATTCTCGCTGTCTACTATGTAGTTAGGCGGCCCACGTAGAACTCGGGGCATGATGCGTTTTTCGTTACTCTGACCATCGCAGTCGAGCTGAGGTGTCGCCGTGAATGAATTCGAGTTTGTGGCCGTTCTCATCTCAATCGTGATTGGTTTGGGAATCACGCACCTGCTCCAAGGTGTAGCGCAGGCCGTGCACGAACGTCACCAGACGCGTTTTGACTCTGTGCACGCGGCTTGGACAGTGAGCGTGTTCTTGGTGATGGTGCTCAACTGGTGGGTACTTTTCACTTGGCGCACACACAAGGTATGGACCTTTGATGTGTTCCTGCTTCTCATCCTTTGGGCCGTTGCTCTATACCTTCTCGTCGTGTTCCTCTACCCGCCCGGGAAGGAAGCCGCCCAAAGCTGGGCAGCAGTGTACGAGGGCAATAGGCAGTGGTTTCTATCGGCATATGCTGCAATGACCTTCTTGGACATTTGCATCACGGGAGTTCGTGGAGACCTACTCAATCCACCGGCATACCTTCCCCTTGCCGGCCATTACTTCGTGCTCGTTGTAATAGGTGTGTTCGTCAGCCGACGGAGCTATCAAAAGTTCCTTGCCTGGTACATCCTCTGTACGGGGTTGCTATGGTCTCTTGTTGTGCGCCGCTTTCTCGCATGAAGGCGTTCGTTGGGCGGTTCGCTCAGATGCATAACAAATCGGTGCTGCGCATGGAATTCTTGAGGGCACCTTTCGTTTGTACTTTGTAGCACGCAAGGGACGTGATGAACGGTCTTCACTTATCCCCTTTTTCGCAGCTGACGTCAAATCCCGTTACGGTTCGATTGGGAAAATAAGTCGAAGGTGGAGCCTAACACGCGCTGAAGCTGACGGGCGATTTATGGAAGCTCGCTACGCTCGCATTTTATTTGATTCGCCCACAGCTTAACTGAAGGCGTTAGGCAGCGGCGAGCATGATAGGGCGCCGCATCAGGAGCAGAGCTTCATGGAGGTGAGGATGGAGCGGAAGAGGATGCTCGCCGGACGTCGTCGTGCCGTACTGGCCGTCGTCGGTCTCTTGGCCTTTGGTGTAGCGTGCCGGCGGGCGGCCGAAGTTCGCGCCGGCGTCGCCCAGTCCGTCAGAGAGCGCCCGAACATTCTGCTCATTACGGTGGACGATCTGCATTGGGGGTCGCTCGGCATGACGGGGAATTCGATCCCCGGCATCTCCCCCAACGTGGACCGCCTGGCGAGTGAGGGCCTGTGGTTCGCGCAGGCGCACGTCACCGTGGCCATCTGCCATCCAAGTCGCAACGTGTGGATGACCGGCCGCTACCCGCAGAATACCGGCGCGCTCGGCTTCGAGAACATCGCCGCGCACGTGCCGACGCTCGTGGAAGCGTTGAGCAGCGCCGGCTACTACACCGGGCTGATGGCGAAGAATGGGCACGTCGTACCGTCCCGTGCGGCGGCCTGGAACGAGCAGGTGCTCGCGCGCGAGCTGAAGAACGGCCGAAGCCCGTCGCTCTACTACGAGCGCACTGTCGCCTTTCTTGCGCGCGCGAAGCAGACCGGCAAGCCGTTCTTCCTCATGGCCAACGCTCAGGATCCACATCGACCGTTCGCGGGGAGCAATCAGGAGATTGCATTCAAGGCGCGCGATGCCGAGAGCACCAACGCGCATTACGGCGGAGGCTTTCCGGACGCGACCGTGGCATACGCACCCGCTGCCGTACCGGTTCCCGGTTTCCTTCCCGACTTGCCTGGTGTGCGACGCGAGCTCGCCGAGTACTACACGTCGGTCCGGCGCGCCGACGAGACGACCGGGGAGCTGTTGCGCGCTCTGGAGGAGTCCGGCCTCGCCGACCAGACGGTGGTGATGTGGCTCTCCGACAACGGAATGGCGCTTCCGTTCGCGAAGGCCAACGTCTGGCTGCATTCGACGCACACGCCGTGGATCGTGCGCTGGCCGGGAACGGTGTCGCGCGGGCGCGTCGACAGAACTCACTTCGTCAGCGGCATCGATCTCGCGCCAACCCTTCTCGATATTGCCGGTCTGGCGAATCTCGACGGAGTCGATGGCCGTTCGTTCCTGCCACTGCTACGCGGCGAGCCTCAGGCCGGGCGCGAGCGCGTGTTCACACAGATCGACAAGATGAACTCAGATGAGTCGTATCCGATGCGGTCGGTGATCGACGCGCAGTACGGCTACATCTTCAACGCCTGGGCAGACGGCAAGAAGGCGATGCGC
>JBPPMU010000316.1:0-4304 GCA_051306215.1 Gemmatimonadaceae bacterium
TCCGGCTCGGAGTACCCCGGCTGGCCGCAAATACCTCAACTCTTTGAACCGCCGGATGCGGACCCGCATGTCCGGTGGTGTGGGAGGGGAGTAGCGGCGATCAGCCGCTACCCCCTATCCCGATTTCTAACCTCAAGAGCAGGGTTCACAGATGACACCGATGGGGCACTGATGACACGGAGTGGGTTTTTTATTGCGCCAGTCCTGGGAGTTTCCGTGGTGAGCTTGCCTCGGTGCCATCAGTGCCGGATCAGTGTCATCTGTGAACCCTGCTCTTATCCGCCCTTACGGAGATTTCAAGGATGTCTGGTGGAGGGGCTCGTTTGTCTCCATCGTACCTGCGATGAAATTCCGCAGGCCTTACCAGATTCTGCTGCTTGCTGCTTCAGTTTCGCTCCTGCCGGCGAAGTCGCGCGCCCAGGAACGCTGGACGGGCGGCGTCACTCATGTCGACACGGTCGCGGCTCCTTCCCTGCGGGGAAACCTCATCGGAGATCCATCGCGGAAGGAGGTGACGGTCTATCTCCCCCCCGGTTACGCGACCGAAAGGCACCGCAGATATCCGGTCATCTACCTGCTTCACGGGTTCGCGGCTGACCACCGGCAGTTCATGTCGGGGCAGTACCAGGGTCTCAACGTCCGAGTCTCGATGGACAGCCTGATCGCCAGGGGCGTCGCCGAGAAGATGATCGTCGTAATGCCAAATGCTGACACCTTCTTTGGCGGCAGCTTCTACATGAACTCTCCGGTTACAGGCAAGTGGGAGGACTTCATCGTAAGTGACCTCGTCTCGTACGTCGACAGGAAGTACCGGACCGTCAGGAACCGCAGCGGGCGTGGCATCGCGGGGCATTCGATGGGAGGTTTTGGAGCACTCCGTGTCGCGATGCGGAATCCCTCCACCTACTCGGCGGTTTACGCGATGAGCCCGTGCTGTCTGGGCGCGATGGATCGCCCCGAGAGAGCAGCCGGATGGAAAGCTGCACTGAGCGTGAAAGACAGGGAGGACTACGCGAAAGCCGGCTTTACGGCGAACCTCATTTACGCGCTCGCCGCAGCCAATTCGCCGAATCCCTCGCGTCCGCCGCTGTTCGCCGACCTTCCTTTTCGCGTGGAGGGAGAAAATCTCGTTCCGGTTCCCGAGGTTTCAGGCAAGTGGCGAGCTGGCCCGCTTGCCATGGTCCCGTCTCATCTGAATGGACTGCGCAGGATGTCGATCGCATTCGATGCGGGGAATGGTGACGGTCTCACCGACATCCCCGTCAACGTGCGGACCCTCGATTCACTCCTCACCGCTCACGGCGTTCCTCACGAAGCCGAGATATATGAAGGAGATCACGGCAACCGCGTCAGGTCCCGGCTCGAGACGAAAGTGTTTCCATTCTTCTCGCGCCTGCTGAAATGAACGACATCGGCCAGTTCGCGCTGGTCACTTTCACGTCGATCCTGTTCCTGGTAGATCCCATCGCCGTAATTCCCGCTTACCTCGCGTTCGTGCGGAGGGAGAGTCCGCAGCGGCGGGCCGCAACCGCGCGGGCGGCATGTGTCGCTGCCGGGCTCACGCTGATCATCTTCGCGGCGGCGGGGGACTCGATCCTCAAGCTGTTCGGGGTAACGCTTCCTGCTTTTCGCATCGCCGGAGGACTCATCCTGTGGCTGGTGGCGATGGACATGTTGCGGGCAAAGCGGAGCACCCAGGAGGGAACCGAGGAGCTGAAGGAAGGCCAGCTGAAGGAGGACGTCGCCATAACTCCCCTCGGCATCCCGATGCTCGCCGGCCCAGCGGCAATGTCGACGGTCATGGTTCTCTCGGCACAGGCCGTGGGCGCGGCTTCGCACGCGATCGTTTACGCGTCGATAATCGTGGTGATGTTGATCTCGTGGGCTTCGCTCAGGGTCGCCGACCGCGTCTTCGCGCGACTCGGGGAGTCAGGCATCCGCGTGGCGACGAGAATCATGGGACTGATCCTCGCCGCCATCGCCGTGCAGTTCGTTCTGAGCGGGATGAGAGAAGCCGGCGTAATCGGGCCGCTTCCTCTACCCTGACGTCACTCTCCCGACGCCTTACGGCGACGGGGCCTCACAGCTCCCACTTTCTTCGGCCGCTTCGCCCGCCCAATCGGGACGATGTCGGATTGCGCGGCAACTGCCGGAACCGGTTCCTCCACAGGAACCTGTCGCGGCTGCTTGTACGAAAAACGTTTTCCCTCGTAGTTCCGGAAAATCACTTCATCATCGGTGATCTCCTCGACGTACTCCGGCAGGAGGGGCACCTTGCCGCCGCCGCCTGGCGCGTCGATCACGAAGTGAGGAACCGCAAGGCCCGACGTCCATCCACGGAGCGCCTGGATGATCTCCAGGCCCTTCTTCACAGTCGTGCGGAAATGTTCGCCACCGGCGACCTGATCCGCCATGAACAGGTAGTACGGGCGGACGCGTGCGCGCAAAAGGGCGTGCATCAGCTTCAGCATGATCTTCGGATCGTCGTTAACGCCCTTCAGCAGCACAGTCTGGCAGCCGAGCACGACTCCGGCCCTGGACAGTCTGTCGAGAGCGGCCACCGCCGCAGGCGTCAGCTCGTCGGGATGGTTGAAGTGCGTGTTCATGTAGATGGGGTGATACTTCTGCACCATCTCGCAGAACTCGGGCGTGATCCGCTCCGGAAGATGCGAAGTGATCCGGCTGCCGAGCCGAATGATCTCGATGTGCGGGATCGCTCGCAGCTGCTGGAAGAAATACTCCAGCCGCCTGTCGCTCAGCATCATCGGGTCACCGCCCGACATTATGACGTCACGGATCTCCGTGTGCTCCCGGAGATACTGGAACGCGGAGTCGAACTGGTTGAGCGGAATTTTCTCCGGGTCGCCGACTTTCCGCCGGCGCGTGCAGAACCGGCAGTAGCTCGCGCATACGGGGCTCACCAGGAAGAGCGCCCTGTCAGGGTACCGGTGAGTGATGTTCGGCACCGGCGAGTCGCCGTCCTCATCGAGCGAGTCTATCACGCCGTCAACAACCTCGAGCTCCTCGACTGTGGGGATGTACTGCTGCCACATCGGGTCGCCGACTTCCTTTATCGCATCGAGCACCGCCGGCGTGAGGCGCATCTGGAAGTTGTCGAACGCGGGACCCAGCGCCTCGACATCTATCGCGTCGCCGAATTTCTCCCTGAGCTTGTCGAGAGTCGCAATGCTCTCCTCCTTCAGTATCCTTTGCCAGTCACTCATGTGACACCACTCCATGCGCCATCCACTCCGCAGTGAACGGGCGGCTTTGCAAGCGTTTTATGAAAGTGATCCTGTCGTCTGCCGGCGCGTAGAAGTCGCGCGCCCGTGCAGCTTCCACAAAACCCCGGCGGAAATAGAATCCGCGGGAATTCTTGTAGTCGGATCGGGACGATGTTTCGACTACCAGCATTCTGGCGTTCTGTCCCTGTAGCCTTCGTTCAACCTCGTTGAGGAGGATGGTTCCGCTGCCGGTCCCCTGCGCGGCAGGGTGCACGGCGATCCAGTAGAGATCGTAAGTGCGGTCCGTGCCGGGCGTGGGCCCGTAGCAGGCAAAGCCGGCCAGCTCCTCTTCCGGGGTGAAGGCGCCGAGAAAGAAATAGTCGGAGCTGGCTGGAGTGACATTCGTGAAACCTGGGTGCAATTGATGATTCGCCTGATTCGTGCCACGGCCCGAGCCGAACGCGGAATCGAACAGCTCGAGCGCGACATCTATTTCCTCTGCGCGAAAGACGCCGGTGGCGACGAGTATGTCACGCACTCTTTCGCGATTCCTGGCCGTCATGTCTCCGACCAGGATTCGCGGCGCAGCGACAGGAGCCGTCTTCCGCGACGGAGTGAACCGCATCACGGCGACACTGCGAGTAGTTTTTCCATCCCTGACAACCTGAGCGAGCGCTGCCAGAGCTCCGGATCAGTGTCGATCTTCTGCGTGAGGCCAGCTTCACAGACGCGCCGGATCATTGCGTTGTAATCCATGCCTGCAACCCGGGCCATCCGGGCAAGCCCCGCATCGGGCGCGATGTCGGGATTCGGGTTCACCTCGAGCAACCATGGCCTCCCGTCAGCGTCGATCCTGAAATCGACCCTGCCGTACCCCCGCCCGTCGACCGCCTGCCACGCTGTGATCGTGATCCGCTCGAGCTCGCGCGCGAGTTTCACTGGAAGGTCGGCCGGACACGACGGCACGGAGCCGAGGTCTTCCTCGCTGCCGGTTATCCACTTCGACTGGTATGAGACGATCTTCCACATCCCGCGCGGCATTTCGCCAAAGTTTATCTCGGCGACCGGAAGCACCTGGTC
>JBPPMU010000317.1:0-2720 GCA_051306215.1 Gemmatimonadaceae bacterium
CTAAGCCTGAATCCGTGGAGGATCCGGACGTGATCAGTGCGCGTGCGGCGAGGCGAACGTAGAAGTGCCTTCTGGGACAGAAGAATCTGGAGTGTCGACGTCCTGATTCATCTGAAACCAAAAGGCACTGGAAGTGAAACTACCTCACGCATGGTCCAAGCCCACCCCGCTGTTCGACGACGAGCGTTTGGTGTCGTGTGCGGGCCTGGTCCCGGTGATGGCGCTGGCCGAGCAGGCGGGGCTCACCGAACTGATCACTGAGCGGGTCAAGGTCGCCTCGAACCGGGTGGCCTCCGCGGGAGCGAACCCGGCGGGGAAGGTGACCTCGATCATCGCCGGGATGGCCGCGTCCGCTGACAGCATCGACGACCTCGATGTGATCCGCTCCGGGGGGATGAAGCGCCTCTTCACCGAGGTCTACGCACCGGCCACGCTCGGGCAGTTCTTGCGCGAGTTCACCCACGGCCACACCAGCCAGCTCGCCTCGGTCGCCCGGGCGCATCTGGTGAACCTGGTCGAACGGACCGAGCTACTCGCGGGCATCGAGACCCAGGCGTATGTGGACATCGACTCGCTGCTGCGGCCGGTCTACGGTCACGCCAAGCAGGGCGCGAGTTTCGGGCACACCAAGATCTCGGGCAAGCAGGTGCTCCGCAAAGGACTCTCACCGCTGGCGACCACGATCTCCACCCGCCACAGCGCACCGGTGGTGGCCGGTATCCGGCTCCGGGCTGGGAAGGCCGGTTCCGGCAAGAGCGCGGCCTCGATGGTCCGCGACGCTGTGAAGACCGCCCGGCAAGCAGGCGCCCGTGGACCGATCCTGGTCCGCGGTGACTCCGCCTACGGCACCGGTCCGGTGGTCAATGCGTGTCTGCGTGCGGGTGTGCAGTTCTCGTTCGTGCTGGCCAAGAATCCTGCTGTGGTCCGGGCGATCGCGACGATCCCAGCCGAAGCGTGGAGACCGGTGACCTACCCGGGTGCCTTCACCGATCCCGACACCGGTGAGCTGATCTCCGATGCCGAGGTGGCCGAAGTCGAGTTCACCGCGTTCGCTTCCACCGAGCATCCGGTCACCGCGAGGCTGGTGGTGCGTCGGGTCCGCGACCAGACCAGGCTCGAGGAGCTGTTCCCGGTCTGGCGTCATCACCCGTTCTTCACCAACAGCGACGAGCCGACCCTTGAGGCCGACCTCACCCACCGCCGGCACGCGGTCATCGAGACCGTGTTCGCCGACCTGATCGACGGGCCCCTGGCGCACATGCCCTCAGGCCGGTTCGCGTCAAACTGTGCCTGGGCGCTGTGCGCGATGATCGCCCACAACCTGCTCCGCGCCGCCGATTCGCTCGACCCCGCTCAGCCCGCGGTGGCACGCGGTGCGACGCTGCGCCGTCAGATCGTCCACGTCCCGGCCCGGCTCGCCCGACCCCAACGCCGTCCCGTGCTCCACCTGCCAGCGCACTGGCCCTGGGCCAACCGGTGGCTCGCGATCTGGGCCGGAGTCTTCGGCCACGCAAACGCGCCGCCACAGCCCGCGTGACCCATCCACCGCCGCGCAGGCACGACCGGAGACCAAGAAGTGGAAACGCTGGCCAGACCAGCAGAACAGTCCTGCCCAAGCCAGGCCCCAGGACACCGACGCCCAGCACGAGCCGCATCAAGACCTACCAGGCCCATCCCTCCACGGATCGAGGCTTAGTCTCGGGGCTGACCGTATCCGACATCGACCAGTGCCTTGATAAGCAGTGCGTTGTCGTGGCCACGATCATGCAGTCGATGCAGAACGAATTGGCGCCCAGCAAGGGAGTGAAGCCTCCCGGCTGGGACCTCAGCAATCGGTTCACGACGCTCCATTTGGCCAAGCACCCCTCGGGAGGCGGCAGTTCGCATCACGCTGATCGGGTGAGAACGGCACCAACCACGAGGCTAGGTCGGTGACTGTGCCGGTCGTTCTGTGGTGGTGCCACGGAAAGGCCCTAGCGGTGCCATCCTCGGCTCTCGTCGCCACCTCGACGGTTGCGCGGCGCACCTTCAGCCATATCACGATGGGGTTGTCACCCAGCGCTTGACCTCGCCAGACGCAGCGGTCCGTTGCTCCTCGACCCCGTCGCCTGGCAGCAACTCGTTGCGGAACAGGAACGGTCCCTTGGTCCACACCAGGACGTCGCGGACCCAGTGGCCGTAGCCCCGATGCCACTTCGGCGCAATGCCCTCGAGCTCCCCATCAACGAGTCGGATGGCCCCCTTGAAGGCGCCCGGCTGTCGCTTGACCCAGCGCTTTCGGCCAAGCACGAACCCGAGGAACACCACGATGACGACTAGGTCGACACCGAATAGCGCCAAGACCGCGATCACCATCGTGGCACCCTGGGCCGTACGTCAGCCCGTGCCGCCGGTCGGGGGTGGTCATCTCTCGTAGCCGGTGAACTCCGCGCCAGTAGTGATGTTCGGATACTCCACGATGCTCTTCTGATAGTCGGCAACGAACTTGAGAGCGACGCCCATCATCCCGCCCATGTCCATCTTGGTGGCCATGAGGTTGTACAACTCGTTCGGGTCACTGGCGAGGTCGAACAGCATCGGCCATTGCGGCAGGGGTCCGTCAAAGTCACGTTTCACGAGGTCAGTAGGAGTTTGACGACGTCTTCTGGATGTCTGGCGTGATGTCGTAGGGCGGCGGCGATGTTGGTGACGCCGGAGAGGCGGAGAAGGCTGATCGCGGT
>JBPPMU010000318.1:0-2799 GCA_051306215.1 Gemmatimonadaceae bacterium
CCGGAGAAGCAGATAATCGTCTCTGTGCCCGTAACGAGAGACAACGGTGAGGTTGAGGTCTATACGGGATATCGTGTTCTCTACAACACGTCGCGCGGCCCCGCGAAAGGCGGGATCCGCTTCGACATGCAGGTGACGCTCGAGGAAGTGAAAGCACTCGCGGCGTGGATGACATGGAAGTGCGCGGTCGTGAACATTCCCTTCGGCGGTGCGAAAGGCGGAGTGGTGTGCGATCCGCACACCATGAGCCCTGCGGAGCTGGAGCGACTGACACGGCGCTACACGGCGGGAATCATTCAGACGCTCGGACCTGATTCGGACGTGCCCGCGCCCGACGTGAACACGAACGAGCGCGTGATGGCGTGGATAATGGACACGTACTCGATGCACGTCGGCCACACCACGACGGCGGTGGTTACAGGAAAGCCTGTCGAGATGGGTGGATCGCTCGGCCGGCGCGAGGCGACGGGCCGGGGATGCATGATCGTCACGAAGCAGGCCCTCGCTCACCTCGGGATGCCGATCGAGGGGACGACCGTCGCAATTCAGGGATTCGGCAACGTCGGCTCGGTTGCCGCAGACCTGTTGCAGAAGGAGGGATGCAGGATCGTCGCGATCGGCGACAGGTCCGCATCATTCTACGATCCCGATGGGATAGACGTCGACGATGCAGTGCAGTATGTCAGGAAGAACAAGACGCTGAACGGGTATGCGCCTGCGCAGCAGATCACTGCTGCGGACCTCCTGACGCTCGACGTCGACGTCCTCCTGCCGGCCGCGATGGAGAATGTCATCACCCGGAAAAACGCCGCGAACGTGAAGGCGCGGATAGTCTGTGAGGGTGCAAACGGCCCGACGACTCCGGCGGCCGACGAGATCCTCGAGCAGAACGGTGTTTTCGTCATTCCCGACATCCTCGCGAATGCAGGTGGCGTCACGGTCTCGTACTTCGAGTGGGTGCAGGACCGCGGCGGATACTTCTGGACGGAGCAGATCGTGAACGAGCGGTTGACCGAGATAATGGTGAACAGCTTCAACGACGTTCTCGCTCTTGCGACCGAGCATAAGGTCAACATGCGCACAGCGGCCTACATGCTGGCGATAAGCAGGGTCGCAAACGTCCATCGGCTGCGTGGCATTTACGCCTGATGCGCCTCGTTGTCGCCGTCGTCGGCAAGCCGCGCAACCCGGCCCTGGCGGCAGTGATAGATGACTACGAAACTCGGGCGGCGCGGTACTGGCCGCTCGAAGTCCATGCGGTGCGCGAAGAGAAAGGAGGTGGCCTGTCGCCTTCGGAAATCCGCGATCGCGAAGGGGCGCGGCTGCTCGAGCAGTCTGCGGGCGGCCGCCTCGTGGCATGCGACGCCGGCGGAAAGACGTTTACCTCCGAGGAATTTGCCGGCTGGCTGCAGGGAGAGCGGGAAGGCGGGCGCGACACGTCGATACTCATCGGAGGCGCCTTCGGGCTCTCCGAGCAGATTCTCGGCCGGGCATCGATGCGCCTTTCCCTTGCATCGTGGACTCTGCCGCACGAGGTCGCGCGGCTCGTTCTGGCGGAGCAGCTCTACCGGGCGGGATCGATAGTGCGCGGTGAGCCCTACCACAAATGACAGACTACCGTGTCTGAGTGGTTCGAGTCGTGGTTCGGTGAGGATTACGTCGCGCTCTACCCTCACCGTGATGCAGCGGAGGCGGAGCACGCGGTCGAGCTGATCGAGCGGCTCGTGGACAGTCCGTCGATGCCGCGGGTGCTGGATCTCGCCTGCGGCGGCGGAAGGCACGCGCGGGTGTTGTCGACACGGTGGGACACCGTGGGGCTCGACCTCTCGGCGGTGCTCCTGAGGCTTGCCCGCGACGAAGCCCCGGCGGCGGAGTTCGTGCGTGGCGACATGCGGGTGCTTCCGTTCCGCGAGGGTGCCTTCCAGCTGGTGGTGAATCTCTTCACGAGTTTCGGGTACTTCGCCGACGACGAGAGCCACCATGAGGTGATCGAGGAAGTCGCCCGCGTCACCGCGCACGGCGGTACGTTCGTACTCGACTTCCTCAACACCGAGCACCTGCTCGACACGTTCGTGCCGTATGACGAGAGGAAGATAGGAGGAAAGATCGTCGAGCAGAGGCGCGAGATATCCGATGACGGGCGATATGTCATCAAGCGGATCTGTATTCGTGGAGAGACCAGGGAATACACGGAGCGCGTGAGACTGTTCGAGAAAGCGGAGCTCAGCCGCATGCTCGAGCAGTCGGGTTTTGCGGTCACATCCGTTTTCGGCAACTACGACGCGAGCCCGCTCACCGATGACTCGCCTCGCGTGATTCTGTTCGGTACGCGGCTGTGAGCACGCAGGTCCTGACCACGCCGCTCGCTCGCTCCCCGCTCGCGCTGCTCGCCGATGGCACCGCGGCAGTTCCGTGGTTCGTGCAAAGGCCTGCGACATCGGACGAGTGGACGAAGCGCGCCGGCCTCATGCGCGACTCACTTCTCGATGACGACTGGCTTTCGGCGCTACGTCCAGCTTTCGGTACAGGCGGCGCGGCCGCTGCGCGACTCGAGGCCGCGGCAGTTTCCGGCGTGGTCGTCACGGCCGGGCAGCAGCCGGGCCTCTTCGGTGGCCCGCTCTACACGTGGTGGAAAGCGCTGTCCGCGCTTGCGCTCGCCGACGCGCTCGAGAAGAGCATCGGGATGCCGGTCGCGCCGGTCTTCTGGGCCGCCACTGACGACTCGGATTTTGCCGAGGCGTCGAGCACAGTCTTAGCGACTCCCGATGGCGCGGTGCGCATTACGATGGCTGAGCCGGA
>JBPPMU010000319.1:0-4107 GCA_051306215.1 Gemmatimonadaceae bacterium
GACGGGCGCGGGTTCTTCTATGTCCACCAGCGGCGTCCCGCCGCCGGCGAGCGCGTCATGTTTGGCGAACCGGCGGTCTTCTATCACCTTGTAGGCACTCCGCAGGAGCGCGACCGGGCGATCTTCCGCACTTCTGCGGGGACTACGGATATCGCGCTCGATCTCACCATGTCGCCGGACGGCCGCTTCCTTCTGATCTCGGAGGGTTCGGGCGCGCACGGGGGCGGTGCCGGCTGGCTGCTGAGCCGCGTGCACCTGCTCGACCTGGGCGAGGGGCGCACCCCCGATCCCACGCGGCCGCTCATCGCCCTCACCGACGGCCGTGAAGCTGCGCACGAGTTGGTGGGCCAGCACGGTAGCGTGCTGTACTTCTTGACCGACCGGGACGCTCCGCGGAAACGGATCATGGGGCTGGATGTTCGCGAGGCACTTTCTCGAGCGCCCCGCCTGACCGGCTCGATATTTCAGGGAATTCGCGGGTACACCTACGCGCGCTGCGGACGCCGCGCGGAGGCAGTCTCAGAGCTGAATCGCCTGCTCGCCGAGTCGAGAGCGGGCGGAGACGTCTCGCATTACTCGCTTGCTGTCGTTCAGGCCGGCCTCGGGAACAAGGATGCGGCATTCGCCGAGCTGGAGTCCGCCTTCGCTGAGCGCGTCGGCGGCTAGCCTGCGAAGCAGTATCCGCAGCCGAGCTCCTGTGCGCGGCCTATCGCAAGCACGCCCGACGGAACTATCTGGACACCGGGCAGCAGACCGGCGACCCACTCGTCCCTCACTGTTGCCGGATCAAGTCCCATCTTCCTGGCCGCGCCGGAGCTGAAGACGGTGATCGCAGTGTCGCACGCCCCGACCAGGACTCCGGCCTTGAGAAGCTCAGCGATGCCGACGCCCTGAAGCGGCATCCCGGTTATCGTGGCGTACGGGTTCCGCTTCGCGGGAGCGTCTCCGTCCTTGATGTTGAACAGCTCCCCGAGATTGTATTTCGCCCACACGGCATCGGTCATCGACAAGGGCAGGCCTTTGTAGCGCAGCACCACCATTGCGGTGGCGGGACCCGGGTACGTGGCGCTCATCGTATTGAGATAGACACGCGGCCAGATTGCGGCTACTCCGTCGCTCGCATGCGAGGCATCGAATACCATCCGGTGCTTGCCCTTGATCTTCCCGAACCAGGCATCGAGAGCGGGATCAGCGGATGGCTCAATCGTCCCGGCATCGAGCCGGGAGGCAAGCCCGCCGCTCAAGCCGAGTGCGGCGGCGGCAGTGGCGATGCGCCCGAGGAATCGCCGGCGCGGAGTGGGGGATGATGGGATCTCATACATGGACAGGCCTTCCCTGGAAAGATGGCGGAAATCACTTCCTTGAGAAGAAGGTACCTCTATCCGAGGCCCGCGTAAGTGTTGCATGCCGCTTCCCTGCGATGTCCGGCTTCACCCGGTTCCCGCGCTTACCTCAATAGGCGCTACCCCACCGAACCAGTCGCGTCTCAGCAGCCAGCCCACAGGAGACTCTCATGCAATCCCGCGTATTCCCGTCGCTTCTCGCCTTTGCGGCCCTGATCGCTGTTGGCTGCGACAGTGTGCAGCCTGTCGAACCCTCTCCCGCACCAGCGGCGCCAAGCCTCGCGAAGGGCGGTCCGGGCGCAGGAAACGAGTTCGCCACTCTTGGCAAGCTGCCGCCGATCAAGGGAGGCAGCCATGGTGAGGCGTATGGCGTCGATCAGGCAGGATCGATCATTGCCGGTTACAGCTGGGACCGCGCTGGCCGGATGAATCCCGTCACGTGGACGCTGCAGAACAGTGCCTGGACGATCACTGTTCTACCTTACGCCTCCTCCGCTACGAGCGCCGTGGCGAGAGCCGTCAACGACCAGGGCGACGTGGCCGGTAATGACTTCCCGGCCTCGAGCCCGCACCCTGTGCTCTGGGCGTCAGCGGGCGGCTTCACCGTGCTCGGGTGCGGCGATACAGGAGAGGTCCGCGCAATGACCAGCGGTGGTCAAACACTGGCGGGCAGGGGTGGCGTTTCCACACCAGGAAACGCGGCTCTGTGGCAACCTGGCGGCTGTCGGGAAGATCT
The DNA here is from genome assembly GCA_051306215.1 of Gemmatimonadaceae bacterium. Taxonomy (GTDB): domain Bacteria; phylum Gemmatimonadota; class Gemmatimonadetes; order Gemmatimonadales; family Gemmatimonadaceae; genus UBA4720. Next base: position 2,080 of record JBPPMU010000319.1, read on the forward strand.
TCCGCTGCTCGTCGCCGGAGGCAGCTCGAACGCGAACGCCATCAACGGCGACGCAACGGTGGTCGGCGGCAGCGCCACTCTCGGGTCAGGCAGCTCCGTACCGGTACGCTGGAGGCGATCGGCCGGAGCATGGGAGGTCGAACAGCTCGACAGCCGTCCAGGCAGCGTATCCGGATCCAATCCCGCGGGTGATCTCGTTGGGTACGTGCAGGTGGCCTGCGCCTCTGCATCCGGGTGCAACCGTGGCATGATCTGGTACGAAGCAGGCAGCTCGCGTGAGCTCGGCACGCTGGGAGGAGCGAGCACCACGCCGCGCGCAATAAATGCGGCGGGCGAGGTTGTCGGCCTGAGCACACTTTCAAACGGCACCGGCGCTCCCTTCTTCTGGTCCCTGGCGGCGGGAATGCGTCAGCTTCCGGTGAAGGGCGGTGCGTGGGCGTTTACCGTCAGCGGCGTGCGCGCCGATGGCACCCGGATCGTAGCTGGCGCGGGAGGCAATCCTTTCTCCGCGCTGGTGTGGGTGGTGCGTTAGGCAAGCGCCAGCACTTGAACGCCGGGGGGCATTATCTGGGCGCCATACCGAACATCATGATCCGTGTCGCCTCCTGCACGAGCGCGTCGATATCGGGCGCGACGCCGGCTTCGCCGCCGAATGATGGCTTTCTCATGAGCCGCGCGGGATTTTCACGGCGGCGCAATGCTCGCCGACGGCAAGATCGATATGTAGACCTCCACAGGACTTGTCGTCCTACCTGCCGCCGGCGCCCCGCCTCATTCCAAGTCTCAGGATCCTCGAAATGAGCTCGCCGTAGGTCATTCCCACCAATTCCGCCGCCGAAGCGAGCTCTTCGCCGTCGGAGATGTCCGGATTGGGGTTAGCATCGAGAAAGTACGGCACGGTCTCGGAGCTCAGCCTGAAGTCGATGCGCGCGTAGCCGTCGAGCTCGAGCGTTCGGTAGATACGCTTCGCGAAGCGCGCGATCCGCTCCGCTACCTCCGGCTCGAGTCCCTCGGCCGGCTCGAGCACGATGCCGCGCTTCGCCTGATACGCGAGGTCGTGCTTGGCCTTCGCCGTGGCAATGAGTGGCGCGTTAGCCGGCCTGTTCTCGAAGACAAGCTCGAGCGGCGGAAGGGCGACCAGCCGCTCGTTTCCGAGAACGCCCACATAGATTTCACGCCCTTCGATAAAGCGCTCGGCAATTGCATCAGTACCTATACTCTCGTGCACGAATGCCACACGTTCCGCGAGTCGTTCATCATCCTCGACAAGTGACGCCTGCGCGATGCCGTACGAGGCATGCTCCATGAGACTTTTCACGAACAGGGGAAACTCGAGCTTCTTCGGACGCCGCGTGCGGTGTCCCCGCGGAATGACTAGAAAGTCCGGAACCGGAATGCGATGGTACGCGAGAAGTTTCTTGGAGAGCGACTTGCTGCGCGCCAGAATCAGCCCGCGTGGATTACACCCTGTGTACGGGACGCGCAGCAGCTCGAGGAGGCTGACGACGTTCTGGTCGAAAAGAACGTTGTTGTGAAACTCCTCGAGCAGGTTGAACACGATGTGCGGCTTGAATTCCTCGACTGCATCCCGAATGGGAAGGAACTCGTCCTGCACGCCGAGAGGGCGGGCCTCGTGGCCGAGCTTGCGAAGGCATTGAACGATGTCGAATTCTGCCTGGAGAGCTAGCGCTTCCTGGGCGGTAAGCCCATCGAGTGAATCCGGCGGCACGTGGTCGGGGTGCATCAGCACCAGAACGCGGAGCTTCTTCACAGTGCGATCCAGTCCCGGCGGCCTTCGCTGTAGAGAAAGTGAATTGTCCTCACTGTGAGGAGTACGGCGAAATCCATCCTGAGCTGACGGTCGCCGCCCACCGCGCGCAATCGAAGCTCGCGTGACCGGCGGAGCATCGTTCCGAGGACAACGTCGAGCGTGAACTCGTATTCGCCGGTCCACTTTGCGACCATCTGCCTGATCTCCCTGCGATTACGCCGCAGAAATGTTGACGCGAGCGGCTGGTTTCGATGCGA
>JBPPMU010000320.1:0-10796 GCA_051306215.1 Gemmatimonadaceae bacterium
AGTCTCCCTGCGCCCATCCCTTCTATCTTCTTGAAAATCGAGCCAGCGCTCGGATGAAACTGAAGCCATGGATGCCTCGCACCGCGCCAGCTCAGGTTCTCCTGGATTATGCGATGCATCACACCGGTATCTCCCTTCTCCAGCTGAAAGGTGACTGCGAGCGCAATGTCCCTGCGATGGTGAAGCACGCTCGTGTCGTACCCGAACTGCATGTAATCAGCATCGACTGTCCTTCTCTCGCCCTCCTCGGTAAGGAGCTCGCAGGAGTGAAACACATCGGCGATGAACATGGTTCGCTTTCGCTCGGGCTCGGGCTCGAGGAAGTGAAGGTTCTGCCAGACGGCCCCGCCCACCGTGCTGGGGATCCCGACATAGTGCTCGAGACCCGACCAGCCAAGCTCAACCGCCTCGGGGATCAGGTCGCCCACAACAGCTCCGCTCTCGACCCAGAGCCTTCCGTCATCCGAGAACGTGAAATGGGCAGCCGAATTCCTTATGACGAGGCCGCGAAAACCGCCGTCCCCGACCAGTATGTTGGCCCCCAGCCCGAGAACGAAGTACGGAACCTGCAACTCCCGCGCGGCAGTCACGGCCGCCGCCAGGTCATCGGCGATCATCGTGGAGTAGAACAGGTCAGCCGGACCACCGATCCGGAATGTGGTGTATGGAGCAAGCACCTCATTCCGTGTCAGCTGTGACTCATTCAGGCGAACGGCTAGTTTTTCGTACTTGTCAATCATCGAGGCTCTTGTTGAACGGCACTCAAAGAAATCGCAGTCGCGTCCGGCTCGCCACTTTTCTCTTCATCGCGGCCGCCGCCCTCGTCCCCTCGGCTCTCGCAGCCCAGCGGGCCGAGCTCGAGAAGATCATAAACCGGAAGGTTCTGGCTAACGGCCTCGAGATTATCGTGGTCGAGAACCATGGCGTCCCACTGGCGACTGTCGAGGTCAACGTTAAGAACGGGTCGTTTACGCAAAGCCGGGAGTATGCCGGGCTCGCGCATATGTACGAGCACATGTTCTTCAGGTCCAACGCACGTTACCCGCAATCTGAGGCCTTTATCAGCCGGGCCGGTGAGCTCGGCGCGGTGTTCAACGGGACAACCCGCGAAGAAGTGGTCAATTACTACATCACGCTCTCGGCCGACAGCGTCGATGCAGGAATACGGTTTCTCGCCGCCGCGCTCACGGCACCGCTCTTTCGCCAGGCCGAGCTCGAGCGAGAGCGGCAGGTAGTGATCGGCGAATACGACCGCAACGAGTCGAGTCCCTTCCTCAGGCTGAACCAGGAAACCGACAAGCTTCTCTACCCGGGGAACTTCAGCAGGAAGAACGTCATCGGCGATCGTGACGTGATTCTCACCACGACGCCGGAGAAGATGCGGACGATCCAGCGCAGGTATTACATCCCCAACAACTCGGCGTTGATTGTTTCAGGCGACGTCGACCCCGAGAACGTGTTCGCCTCAGCTGAACGCGAGCTCGGAGGCTGGCAGAGAGGACCCGACCCCTTCGTTGCTGACCCGATTCCGAAGATTCCGGCGCTTTCAGGGAACGATGCGGTGATCGTCGAAGCAGGAGTTGGCGCCGTTACCGTATTTCTCCAGTGGCAGGGGCCAAGCGTGGGCGAGGATCCCAATGCCACGTACGCGGCTGACGTGTTCAGCGACGTGCTGAACGACCCGGGGTCGAATTTCCAGCAGCGGCTCGTCGACAGCGGCCTCTGGCAGAGCGTCGGTGTCAATTATTACACGCTCAACAACATCGGCCCGATCACGATAAGTGGGCAGACCTCGCCGGAAAATCTCAGGAAGGCGCTCGATGCACTTGATGCGGAGATCGCCCGGTTCAACAGTGATGGATACTTCGATCCGCAGGAGCTCGCGGCCGTGAAGGCGCACCGTGCGGTTTCGTCGGCGTTCGATCGCGAGCGTGCTTCCAGCTTCGCTCACACACTCGGATTCTGGTGGAGCGTCGCGGATCTCGAGTACTACATGGGTTACGTGGACAAAATGGCACAGCAGACGGTCAGCGACCTGAAGGGCTACGCAGTGAAATATATCGTCGGCAAGCCGCGGATTACGGGAATTCTCATCGACCCTTCCTCCAGGCGGACGCTCGCGCTGACCACCGACGAGCTGAAGTCGAGAGGAGCCAACTGATGCTTCTTTCAATTGCACTTGCCCTGGCTACGATGACGACGAGCTTCGATGTAGCGGGCATTCGCGTGATCCTGCGGCAAAGCGATGCGAACAACGTCGTCGCGGCGAACCTCTACCTGCTCGGCGGATCGCGACAGATAACGGCGGCAAACGCGGGCATCGAGCCACTACTGCTCGAGGCCTCCAACCGCGGAACCACGAAATACCCGCGGGCAACTCTTCGCCGGAAGATGTCACTGCTGGGAAGCGAGATAACCACGTCTCCGGCAGATGACTGGACGATGTTCGGAATCCGGACGTCCCGTGAGGTCTTCGATTCAACGTGGGCGATTTTTGCCGACCGTGTGATGCACCCGACACTGGACCCGGCTGACGTCTCGCTGATAAAATCGCAGTTCATTGCCGGAATCAGGCAACGGCGTGACAGTCCCGATGCGCTGGCCGAGTTTCTCGCGGACAGTATTGCATTCTCGGGGCATCCATATGGTGTGCCGGTCGTGGGCACCGAGGCTTCGATCTCCTCAATCGATGCGAAGGCGCTGCGTGATTACCACGCGAACCAGTTCGTGAAATCACGAATGCTGCTTGTCGTCGTGGGGAATGTTGACCGCCCCCATATTGAACGTCTCGTCAACAGCACACTCGCGGCACTGCCCCAGGGTAGCTACACATGGACCCTGCCCGAAAGGGTCCCCGAGGGCGAGCCGGCGGTCGTCATCGAACAACGTGACCTGCCCACCAACTACATACTCGGTTATTTCAGCGGTCCGCTGGCGAGCAGCGAGGATTACCATGCATTGCGGATTGCCACGTCAGTGCTGACAGGTCGCATGTTCGCGGAGATCAGGACGCGGCAGAATCTCACATACGACGTGCATTCGCCCTTTCTCGACAAGGCCGCCACTGCCGGAGGGCTCTCGGTCTCGACTGTGGCGCCCGACACCACGCTGAAGCTGATGCGGAGCGCCATCCGCGAGCTCCAGGAAGGCCTGCTCGATCCCTCGGGCCTCGAGCGATTGGAGCGACAGTTTCTGACCGAATATTTTCTCGACAACGAGACGAACGATGCCCAGGCGAACTTCCTTGCGCGGGCCCAGCTCTACCGCGGCGATTACAGAGTGGCCGAAAGGTTCGTGGAGGAGCTACGTAGCGTGACCCCCGAGGCCGTCAGACGCGTCGCCCGCCGGTACATGAAGGGGATCCGGTTCGCGTATGTGGGAAATCCCCGGAGCGTCAGACAGGAGCTTATGACGCAGTTCTAGAGGATATCCATGTGTAGCCGCGTTGCATTCAAGAGGGCTTGTGAATACGTTCACAAGTCCGCGAGGGCCCTCGCGGTCGGGATATCTCAATCAATTTTTGTCGTACTAGTTCGGCTTTGGAGGCCTCTAGAAAAATGCGGTTTTACGGAATTGCACTCATGGCAAGCGCCGTCGTCCTCGGCGCCTGCGCCGGCGGTGACAATGCTGCCGCTGATACGTCGGCGGTAGCGATCGACAATACGACGCCCGCGGCTGCCGCTCCTGCGGCTGGCACGCCGGCCAGTGGCACAGGCACCATGGCGCCGATCACGGGCACCACTCATGAGGTAAGAATGCTTGGTGATGCCCAGGGCTATCGCTATGAGCCGGCAAACATCACAGTGAAGCCGGGCGACGGAATCAGGTTCGTCATGGTCAGCGGTGGCCCCCACAACGTCGCGTTCGATGTGGCGACGGTGCCTGCCGCGGTGCAGGCTCAGCTTGACGCAAACATCTCCGAGAAGATGGGACAGCTCTCGAGCACCATGAAGATGAACGTGGGAGAGACGATCACCGTCTCTTTCGCCAACATCCCGGCTGGAAAGTACCCCTACCACTGCACTCCGCATCTCGCGCTTGGAATGAAGGGCGAGATCACCGTTCAGTAGCTCCGGCTGTAGTGTGATTGAAGGCGGGGGCATCTCAGGATGCCCCCGTTTTTCTTTCCCCTCATCGCAGGCGCTCACCTTGCATATTTGAAGTGACATGAGCCGTCCCTTTGGAAGCGCCAGCTACTGGTGGATGTCAGCACGATCGAAGAATGCCTCCCGCCGGTTTGCGGTGATGGGAATCGTCGGAGGCCTGGTTTTCATCGGCGCGCTCATGGCTTTCGTGCTGGTACCAAGGCAGGCGACAAGAGCCGCCGTTCAGGTTTCGGCGACTCTCGAGGAACGACCAGACTCGGGACGCGTTGTCAACGATCGAAACAGAGCAGCTGCGCAGATTGCCGCAGCAGACTCCGCGCTCGCCGTTACACGGACAGTTGTTGCCCAGCCGGTGGTGCAGATCGTCGACACGTTCCCGCCGGAAGCCATTGCGCGGCGGCAGGCCCTGTCACGCGACGTCGCGACCCTGAACAGGCTTGTCGATCGCGCCAACAACGCGCCCCTTCCGTCTTCCTATAGATCACTGGCTACAGCCGCACCGCTGGCAAATGACCCGCAGGTGCAACCGTTGCTCGACCAGCTCGCGGAGATCGAGCGCGAGCGGGATGCGTTCGGGGCAGTCGGCGGTGTAGATCCCGTGTACGTCGCGCTCACTTCACGGGCAACAGCCATCGGCCGCTCGATTCAGGCGGTGGCGGAGGCACGAAGGCAGGTACTGCGTCAGGAGCTTGCAACGCTTCGCCCGCCGGCACCGCCTCCCCCGCCTCGCATTCTCGTCGACACTTCCGCCTACCTCGCGCAGAAAGCAGACGCCGAGCAGACATATGCGAGCTCGATGGCGACACTCGCGCAGATAGGGGCGACGAATGAGCGCATCGACAGGGAGGCCGCACGGGCGCGTCAGCTCGCAAGTGTTGGCGCTCCCCCGCTGGCGATGCTGGCCGCAGCATTCGTCCTGGCGCTGACCGCCGGGTTCGCGGCATCCCTTGTCATCGAGCTCAGGAACCCGAGCGTCGCCGATGCGCGGGAAGCAGAAAATGTATCGGGCGTCAGGGTTCTCACGGTGATCGAACCCACAGAGATACTTGCGGAGCGAAGCAGGCGTGAGGCCGATGCTTCCGATCCTCCGCTCATCGACGTCGTCTCGGAGGGCTACCGGAGACTTTACCTGCATCTCGCGGCCACCGGAGCGAACGTGCCAGTCGTGACAGTCACCGGTGACGAAGCGGCGATCGTGGCCACTGTTGCCGCGAACATCGCGGCTGCAGCGGCATACGAAGCCCGGAGCACCCTGCTCGTTGACGTTGACCCGACCAGCTCCACGATTGCCGCCGTTTTCAGGATACCGTCGAACCCCGGTCTTACCGCGATAATGGAGGGAACAGCTGGCTGGGCGGAGGCGACCGTTCAGACGATCATTGGCCGCGATCGCCCGCTCGATGTTCTGCCCAGCGGCGGGCGGCGGCGCGGCCCGGCGCCTGGTGAGGTTGCCGAGCGCATAAGGGGTGATTTTGCGCGAATGGAGCGCAGGTATGACCTGGTCGTGATCGCGGCGCCGACCGAATATCTCCTCCGGGGTTCGGAGAGCATCATACCCGGGCCAGACGTAGTTTTGTGTGCGCGGGTCGCACACACGAGAATCGCGCGGATCAGGCAATCTGTCGAAAAGCTTCGTGCGCTCGACCTCCGGATTCACGGGATCGTATTGTGGGAAGACGTCATGCCCGTGATCGAGGATCAGGGCGAGCCGGACCTGCCTCGCAGGACGAGAAATCCCGGCACCTCTACACTGGCAGGAGTGCGCTGAACCCTGATGGCTGAAACGACAATCGACCTTCGCGGGATGCCACGCACCGAGGCGTACGATGAGCTCGGTACGCAGGTGGAGGCGGTGCTTCACGGGATGCACGACGAAGTCGCCGCGATGGCGACGATCAGCGCTCTCATCCACCATGGTTTCGATCATCTGTGGACCGGGTTCTATCGTGTGGCAGAGCCTGACCGCCTTCTCCGTATCGGCCCCTATCAGGGCACGCTCGGCTGCATGGAAATTCAGTTCGGGAAAGGTGTGTGCGGGACCGCCGCCGCCGAACGGCGAACTGTAATCGTTGCGGACATCAGTGCGTTCGATGGTCACATCACGTGTGATCCGAGATCACGGTCCGAGATAGTAGTTCCAGTGTTCGACAGATCCGGTGCGCTGATCGCAGTGCTCGATGTTGACTCGGACCGGATAGCCGCCTTCGACGACACCGACCGCGAAGGCCTGGAGAAGGTCGTCGGGTGGTTCGCGAGGCATTGATGAAAACGACAGGTTACTCCGATAGCGTGAATCACGCATTTGGGTTCGCCGCAAAACATCACGACAGGCAGGTCCGCAAAGGGACGAAGCTTCCCTATCTCACGCACCCGGCGAACGTGGCGATGATCCTCGCCCGGTACAACCGGGACGACCGCACCATCGTCGCCGGAATCCTTCACGATGTAGTCGAAGATTGCGTGCAGGACGGCTACACACGTGACATGCTCGAGCAGCGGATAGGCGAGAAGTTCGGAAACGATGTCCTCGAAACCGTGCTGGCGGTGACGCACCGGCACGTCGATGACGAGGGCGTCGAGCTCTCGAACGACGAGCGCAAGGAGGACTATCTGGTACGACTCGAGTCGGCGAGTGATTCAGCCCTGTGGGTATGTGCCGCCGACAAGCTTCACAACTCGAACTCGATCCTCTCGGATCTCAACAGGACCGAGGAACCTGATTCGGTCTGGTCACGATTCAAAGCGGGAAAGGCGGGAACCATCAAATGGTACCGCGATATGCTCAATCGCCTCGAAGAGCTCGAATTCGACGAGCCGATCGTCGACGAGCTGCGGACGGCGGTGCTGGCTCTCGAGAGTTTTTCGTAGCGAGCCCGGCCCTCAGGCTTCGACGAGGGGCGGTGAGTACTTCCTCTCGACGTATTCCTCGAGGATCCGGAGAAACTCGGGAACGATGTTGTCGCCTTTGAGGGTCACCATGAGCCGGCCATCGACGTACACCGGGGCTTTTGGCTCTTCGAAGGTTCCCGGGAGCGAGATTCCGATGTTAGCGTGCTTCGACTCGCCCGGCCCGTTCACCACGCATCCCATGACAGCCACCTTGAGATCAATCACTCCGGGATAACGGTCACGCCAGGCCGGCATCTGTTCATGCAGGTATGTCTGGATGTCTTGAGCCATGTGCTGGAAGAATGTCGACGTAGTCCTCCCACATCCCGGGCAGGCCGTGACCTGGGGATTGAATCGGCGAAGCTCCAGAGACTGGAGTATCTGCTGCGCGATCTGAACTTCCTCGGTGCGGTCTCCCCCGGGCCGCGGCGTAAGCGAGACGCGAATCGTATCGCCGATTCCCTCCGAGAGAAGGATCGCCAGCGCGGCGGAGCTCGAGATGATCCCCTTTGAGCCCATCCCTGCTTCTGTGAGGCCGAGGTGAAGCGGGTACTCACAGCGTGCCGCAAGCCGGCGGTAAACCTCGACCAGATCAGGAACCCCGGAAACCTTCGCCGAGATAACAATTGCATCGTGCGGAACGCCCGACTTCTCAGCCAGCTCGGCGGACCTTAGCGCGCTTTCCAGCATAGCCTCGATGTAGACGTCGCGGGCATCGAGCGGGTCAGGCTTCGTCGCGTTGGCATCCATCATCTGAGTGAGGAGGTCCTGGTCGAGCGATCCCCAGTTGACGCCAATTCTTATCGCCTTCGTGTTTTCAGCGGCGATCCGCGAGATGATGCTGAAGTTCTCGTCGCGACGCTTCGTTCCGACGTTCCCGGGATTTATGCGGTACTTGGCGAGGGCTCGCGCGGTCTCCGGATAATTGGCCAGCAGGAGATGGCCGTTGTAGTGAAAGTCACCGATGAGAGGGACACTGACGCCGAGGTCGGCGAGGCGCCGGGCGATTTCCGGAACCGCGGCTGCGGCCTCGTCGTTGTTTACAGTTATTCTCACCAGCTGCGAACCCGCCGCGGCAAGTGCGGCGACTTGGGCGGCAGTCCCTGCTGCATCGGCGGTATCAGTGTTCGTCATTGACTGGACGACGACCGGGTGGGATGATCCCACCGGTACTCCGCCGATTGTGGCGGTGACGGATTTTCTGCGCGCGGTGAAGGTCACTGATAGTTTTTACTGGCTGGAGATAAAGCTAATTCCTGAATGGAGCCCGAGTATGACTGATGCACCGGTACCTGCCGCGCTGTCGTGGAGACGCCGGCATTGGAGAAAACTCACGATTGCCGCTGTGGTGCTCGCACCCCTGTTGCTGATCGCCGGATGGACTGCGCTGACGCTCAGCTATTCGTTCTCCACCGGTGAGCGGGCGGGTTATGCGCAAAAGCTTTCGCAGCGCGGCTGGGTCTGCAAGACATGGGAAGGCGAGCTCGCGATGGTAAACCTTCCGGGTGCAATGCCGGAGATTTTCAGGTTCAGTGTTCGCAACGATTCGATCGCTCATCTGCTCGAGCGCAATCTCGGGAAGCGCGTGTCGCTGTCATACGAGCAGCACCGTGGCGTGCCTACTTCGTGCTTCGGGGAAACCGAGTACTACATCACAAATGTGCGAATCCTTGAGCCTTGAACAATTTTCTATTGACCGTGTTTCCTGACCGTTGTATGCTTTCGCCCAAGTAACCCGGCCTTGGGAGCCCCGTCAGGGATCCTCGAGTGCTTCATCGGCAAGGCTTACAGTGAGCCGAGCCACCAGCTGTCTCGGGGCGGAGTAGACGCCGTCATCGGGATTTTTTACCAGGAGCAGGAATGCGTACGACCGGCAAGGTTAAATGGTTCAACGATGCGAAGGGTTTTGGCTTCATCACCCCTGACAACGGGCAGAAAGACTGCTTCGTGCATTACAGCGCGATCTCCGGCAACGGATTCAAGTCTCTCGCCGAAGGTGACACGGTGGAGTTCGACATCGTCGAAGGACAGAAGGGTCCTGCTGCAGAAAACGTCACGAAGAGCGGCTGAGGCGGGTTCCCCAGTCATCGAAGGACGGGGGCGCCGAGAAGCGTCCCCGTCTTTGTTTTTACCGATGCCGAAAGGGCCGACCCCGCCGCGGCACCGGCGTGTACTCGACCGCCTCGGCAAGCCGCTGGGCTACCGTTGACCGCAGGGCATCGACGTCTAGCCTGACCTCGCACCCTTCCCTCGAGTAGGCTGATCCATTCCGGCTGAGTTCCTGCCCGATCTGGAGGGCGATCGCAGCCGGAATTCGCAGGGCACGCATCAGCCTGAGTGTGATTTCGAGGACAGTAACTGCCTCAACCGTGAGACGGCGGGCGACTCCCTGCCGTGCCTGGAACACGCCGACAACGCGGTGATGCGACAGAGCGTTGTCCACCCACTTGGCTGTCACATTCAGCGCAACTGCTGCAGTTGCAACGGTATAGCCACGCACGGTAATTATCCTCCAATTCTAGGATATTTAACTCAAGTTGTGCTTTTGCGCCAGGGCGCAACTATTGCCAATCCTGGCTGTACTCATGAATAACTCATGAGCAGAAGGCACGGCTCTACAAACCACAGTTCATGCAGGGAGCAAGTCATATATGAAGCGCTTCTCAATGGCAGTCGCAGCGGCGGCCATCACTTTCTTTGGCGCGACCGCTTCAGCCCAGTCAGCAAAGCCCGTCAGTCTTGGGGTTTCAATTGGCGCGGCAATCCCCGCCGGCGATTTTGCAGATGTCTACCAGACCGGCTATAACGGCACTGTTTCGCTCGGATTCAACTCCGTCGGAACGCCCCTGGGAATCCGCATCGACGGGATGTACAACAGCTTTCCAGACCGGAGCGACCTCATCGTTCCTCGCGCGGACTACCGGATCACCTCGGCCAACGCGAATCTCGTCTATGCGCTCCCGGGTGTCGGCATTCGGCCATACCTGATCGGCGGAGGCGGGATCTACGGCCAGAAGCCCGACATCAGTGGTGCTGAAACGACCACCAACTTCGGAGTCAATGGCGGCCTCGGGGCTTCGTTCCCGCTGAGCGGCTTCACGACGTTCATCGAGGCGAGGTATCACCACGTATTCTCCGATGCGGCGACGCAGTTCATCCCCGTGACGTTCGGAATCAGCCTGTAGCTGCAAAACAAAAGCGCCGGCATAATGCCGGCGTTTTTGTTCCGACGTAGTTAGATAATAATCACACCAGTCTTAGGGTCGTATTGCTCCGTTCGCCACCCTCATGTTCCGGATCAATTGCGGCAGCGGCCGCCAGAATCTGCGCACGTACGGCTTCCGGGCCGGTGCCTCCCGGAACACCACGCCGCCCGACCGACGACCGGGGGTCGAGCGACCCCATGACATCGTCGCCAAACAATGCATTCGCCGCCCTGAAGCTGCTCTGAGGGAGCTCCGTCAGCTCGCACCCTCTCCCTTCGGCCTCCCGAATCAGCGACCCTACCGCCTCGTGAGCATCGCGAAACGACGCTCCCTTCCCCACCAGGTAGTCGGCAAGATCTGTCGCCATCATCGTGCTCGATAGAGCGTCGGTCATTCGCTCCCTGTCGAATGTGAGCTCGCCGAGTGTCCCTGCAACTGCGGGAAGGACGAGGAGCATGAGGTCGACCGAGCCGAACAACGCGCGCTTGTCATCCTGCAGGTCCTTGTTGTAACCGCTCGGCAATCCCTTCAACGTTGCGAGCAAGGTGGTGAGATCTCCCAGGCTGCGGGCGCCCGACCCGCGCGCAAGCTCGAG
>JBPPMU010000321.1:0-8084 GCA_051306215.1 Gemmatimonadaceae bacterium
CTGAAGTTTACGCGCGAGCGCAGTTCCTCCGCGGCTTCCGCGGCCTCCGCGACCTCCGCGGTAAATTCGGCAGTTCCGTCTCTAGTCCGAGTCCGCAGTAGTCCGCAGTCGGTGTCCGCAGTACGTCCGCAGTCCGCAGCCAGTGACTACCTCGCCCCTCCCCCCACCGCTTCCACCGCCCTAACTTAGAAACATCTCTCCCGAGGGTCCCGGCTTGGAACGTTCTGACAATCATCACCGCATCTGGCGCGACGGAAAGTTCGTGAACTGGGACGACGCGACCATCCACGTGATGAGTCACGTCGTTCATTATGGCTCGAGCGTCTTCGAGGGGATCCGCTGTTACGCGACGCCCGAGGGGCCGGCGATCTTCCGGCTCGATGACCACATTCGCCGGCTCGGCGACTCCTGCCGCATCTACCGGATGCCTCTCGAGTATTCCGCCGAGACGCTCGTGCAGGCGTGCATCGACACTGTGGCGGAAAACGAGCTTCCGCATTGTTATCTGCGTCCTGTCGCTATACGGACCGGGGAGCAGATGGGAGTCAATCCCACCGACACGCCACTCGAGGTGTTCATAATTCCTTGGACGTGGGGCACTTATCTCGGCCACGAGTCGCTCGCCGAGGGCGCCGACGTCTGCGTCTCGAGCTGGAGAAGGCCCGCTCCCGATACGCTCCCGACCATGGCGAAGGCCGGCGGCAACTACCTGATCTCGCAGCTGTCGAAGATGGAGGCTAAGCTCGATAACTATGCCGAAGGGATAATGCTCGATTCGTTCGGCCTCGTATCCGAGGGAAGCGGCGAGAATCTGTTCGTCGTGAGGGACGGGAAGCTGTTCACCTCACCCCTGTCATCGGGAATCCTCAACGGCATCACCCGCGACTGCGTGATGCGCATCGCGCGCGACATGGATTACGAGGTGATCGAGCAGGTGATGCCGCGGGAGATGCTCTACATCGCCGACGAGCTGTTTTTCACCGGCACCGCGGCTGAAATAACCCCGATTCGCTCAGTTGACCGCATCGCAATCGGTGCGGGCAGGCCGGGACCCGTGACCCGGGCGATCCAGGAAGAGTACATGGGGATCGCAGAAGGAAGGATCGCCGACAGGTATGGCTGGAGAACGCCGGTACCGGTGACGGCGCCCGTCGAGTAACCTTCGAGGGACGCACAGGGGTTTGCCGGCGCCCCTCGATTCCGGCCGCGGGCCTCATCGGCCGCGTATTTCCTGAGTGCGAGTTGTATATTGGATCTTCGCAGCAACGTGGAGGTAGTGCTTGATCGTCGGTTGTCTCGCACTTAACGCCTCGTTTGAGCCGCTCACCATGGTTCCGCTCAGACGAGCGTTACGGTTGGTCATTGACGGCAAGGCCGAGATAGTCGAGGCCGATGCCGACCGCGTGGTTCGTTCCGAGCGGCTGACCTTGCCGCGCCCGGTGGTGATCAGGCTGACGCGGTTCATCCACGTTCCGAGGCGGTTCCGCCGCCAGGTCACCAACACGTTCCTCTTCGCCAGGGACAGGTACCGCTGTCAGTACTGCGGCCGCTACAATGTCGAGCTCACACCGCGTGAGTCACTGACACGCGATCATGTCGTTCCGATCTCGCGCGGCGGCACAAATGACTGGACGAACGTCGTCACGGCGTGCAGTCCGTGCAACACCCGCAAATCGAACAGTCTCCCGTCGGAGATCGGCATGCACCCCATGCACGCTCCGGTCGAGCCGCATTTCGTTCACCTGTCATGGGCGGTCCGCCGGCTCACCCCGCAGCAGGCGCATTACATCCGCATGTTTTATGGGGAAGAGACGCTTCATCATCTCGAGGATCTTTCCCACCGGCATCACGGACGGAACGTCGGCGACCTCGCCTCGTAGCGCCGCTTCTCTCCTCCGAGCAGCCTCACCACTATCGTCCTCACTCCGCGGCCAACCGCGGTGCCCGCGTTCTTCCTGCCGCGCACCACGGGCCTGAGATCGCCGCGAAGCCATTGCTCGAGCTCGTCGAGCTCGGTGAGCGACAACGCCTCGATATCGAGCACAAGACTGTAGTACCCCCGCTGCCCGCGTTTCGGGGGAGCGATCGGAGCCTGAAACGGCGCGCCGAGGGCAGCGTCCGCCTCGTCGACAGTCGCGAAGACTCCAAGCAGGGTCGTCCGCCCTCTTGCGACACGGTACGCGTGAAATGCCTTGCCCAGCGCGTCATATCTCACCACCACGTCCCACTCCGCCTCGGCCGCGATTCCGTCGAACCATCCGCCAGTGGTCCACCGCTCGATCCTGTAATGAAGACGCGCTGGAAACCCGTTTCGCAGAAGATCGAGAGTGGCGCCGTCGCTGATCAGCGATGAGGACCTTACAGCGGGTGGCTCGCTCGCAAGCTGAGACTGCGCCGGCAGCACGATTCCCACCTGCGCGGTCTGGGCAGGCAGCTGCGACGCAAGGAACACCGTCGCGGCGAGCGCGAGAACACCCGCTCGACTCACCGACTAGAACCTGTTGCGCAGGCGGATGAAAAAATTCGCGGGCTCCTTTGGCTCAGACACGGCCTTGGCGACGTAAAGCCCCGCGATGCCAAGGTCGATGCCGATTCCCACATCAGTCCGGAAGGTGTCGAAGCCGGGCAACGATCGTGATCCATAACGCAGCGTGCCTTCTCGCGGACCAACGAGCCAGCCGCGACCTGCGTCCGCGAATGCCACAAGGTCCGGCTTCACCCTGAAGGCTGCGCCGCGAACCTTCACTCCGTTCCGGTTGAACATGTCGATCAGCTCGGAGACGAGCTCCTGCCTGTACTCGACCTGTGCCAGTGCGAAGCGCTCGCATTCGGCGGGACGCGCTGTCGAGATCGTAGCCTCGCTTCCGCATTGCCCCACGTCGGTGCCAATTCCGGTTCTGCGGAAGTCGAAGCCGGGAAGCGTGCCGATCCCTCCGACGGAGAATCTCCGCTGATATGGCAGGTCGTCCCCGTGAAGCCAGCCGCCGAGCACCAGCCGCGCATGAAGCCTTCGCCGCTGGGAGATGCGGTTGTATCTGCGCAGGTCGACGAAGGACCTGCCGTAAGCGAGTCGCGCGCGCCCATCGGGAAGCGTTGGCAGGATCGACGTTCCGGTTGTCTCGAAATCGCCGGCGCCGTGCTCGTATTGAGCCGTGAGGAGCCATCCGTCCGAGGGATCGACTTCGCTGTTCCGCGTATCGACGCGCAGCGAGATGTCGAACACGTGAGCCCTCCCATCATTGATCGATGGATTCTCCCGCCACGATTCGCTTCCGCGAAACAGGGTGTGGACTTTCCGCTCGCGGCGGGAGCTCCATCGAACGTCGCTCAACCCCAGCGTCACCGTGGTATTTCCGCGAAAAGCCGATACGTGAGCGCGCGCTCCGTGGCGGCCGAAGAAGTCGAAGTAGTCCCGCTTGAGGAAGAAGGCGGCGAGGCCGCCGTCAGGCTCGCTCAGCTGCCACGGCTCTATCTTCGATACGACATCGAACGACTCAGCGCCGACGGCGAATCCCTGCAAGCGGCCGAACCGCAAATCGGCACTGAGCCGATGTCCGATGTTGCCGGCGTCCCAATAGAAGTCGTCAGCGGATCGAATTATTCCAAGTGCCGAGACCGAGAGCCGACCATCTCCAACGGATCCCTTGTACGTCGGACCAAACAGGATAGGCAGTCCCTCTACCCTGTTGTAGGTCTTGCCCGAGCTGATCGACAATCCCCCGCTCGCGTCCTGGCCGAGCATGACGCCGAGGTCGATCGTAGTGTCCTGCGGGGCGTCTGACTGCGCCAGCGCTGCTCCTGGCTGCGCGGCGATTGCGAGCAGCGGAGCGAGTAGCCGAAAAATTCTCATTTAGGTGTCAGTCCGGTTTGTGCGATCCGCGTCTTTTACCCCGTCGAGTCCAAGGCGCTTCATCCGCCGGTAGAGATTCGGCCGGTCAGTCTGAAGCCGTCTCGCGGCCTCGGCGATATTTCCTGCTGCGTCGGACAATGCCCGGCTGATCGTCCGGCGCTCGTAGTCATCGAGCAGCGCGCCAAGTCCTCCAGCGGGAGCCGGCGGATCGTCCGGAATCTCCGCCGGGAGCGATCCGGTTTCGTCGGGATGGAGGATCCCCCGAATGTCGGCTGCGGAGATGTCTATTCCGGGACGCATGATCGCGATCCGCTCGACGATGTTCGCGAGCTCGCGAACGTTGCCCGGCCATCGATGTTTCTCGACGACCTCGAGCGCCCCGGGCGTCCATGTCGGCGGGATCTGGCCGGTCCTCCTGAAGTGCAGCAGGGAGAAGTGCCTCACAAGCTCGGGCACATCACCTACTCGCTCGCGAAGAGGTGGCAGCGCGATCGGGATCACGTTGAGGCGAAAGAACAGGTCTTCGCGAAAGCTCCCGTCACGCACGGCGCGCGCGAGGTCGTGATTAGTCGCCGCGATTATCCGCACGTCGACCCTGATGCTCCGGTTCCCTCCGACGCGGTGAATCTCCTTCGCCTCGATGGCACGAAGCAGCTTCGCCTGCGCGTCGAGGCTGAGGTCGCCTATCTCGTCGAGGAAAAGAGTGCCGAGGTGAGCGAGCTCGAACCGGCCGACGCGGGCCTGCGTCGCCCCGGTGAACGCGCCGCGCTCGTGCCCGAACATCTCGCTCTCGACGAGGTCGCGGGGGATTGCCGCGCAGTTCACCCTGACGAAAGGCCTGTCGCGCCGCGTGCTTGCATCGTGTATCGCGCTCGCGACGAGCTCCTTTCCGGTTCCTGATTCGCCGGTGATGAGAACACGAGCATCACTCGCCGCGACGCGTTGTATCAGCTCGCGAACCGCGTTCATCTGGGGACTCCCCCCAACCATGTCGCCGGCAAGGCCGAGCTCCTCGCGAAGCTCCCGGGCCACGCGCCGCGATTTCCGCAGCTCGATCGCCGCCCCGACCGCGAACACCACGCCTTCAGGCGTGAGAGGTTTCTCGAGAAAGTTCACTGCGCCGAGCTTCGTTGCGTTGACTGCGTCGCTGAGGCCGGCCCGCCCGCTCATCATTATCACCGCGAGCTCGGGATGGTCGATGCGGAGCTTCGCCAGGGCCGCCATGCCGTCGAGCTGGCCCGGCATCATCAGGTCAAGGAGAACCGCGTCAGGCTCATCGTCCTCAGCCTTCGCGACGGCCTCAGCGCCGCTCGAAGCTTCTCTTACCTCGTAGCCTTCGCCCGAGAGGAGCGCCCCGACCATCCGACGGATATTTGGCTCGTCGTCGACGATCAGGACGGAGGCCATCTACGTGCCCGAAGACTTCGGGAGACGCACAGACTCGGGCGGAAGCGGCGTATGTGTCGACTCTGAGAGCAGCTTTGTCGTAAAGCGCTGTCCCTCCGAAATTCGCTCAACCTCTACCGCGATCGCGTCGATCGACTGCTCCATTCGCTCAAGTCTCGTCGACACTTCGGCAGGAATTGCGGGGCGCTTCGACTCGTTCTCGAGCTTCTTTGCCCACGCGCTCACGAGCGGCCTTCCGACGACGATCGCGAGGACCATTGTCATTCCACCGAGAGGCACGATGATCTCCGGACCCATTACGAGACTCCATTGTTTGTGCCGGGCATTGCCGGCAGGATGAAACGAATTCGCGTTCCCTCACCCAACGTGCTTGAAGCGTCGACGGTTCCATCATGCGCGAGCACAGCCTGCCGCGCAATCGCGAGTCCAAGCCCGGTGCCCCCGGGCTTCTGGGTAACGTAAGGATCCCAGATTCGCTCGAGATCTTCTTCGGCGATTCCCTCACCGTCGTCGCCCACTTCAATCTCGACTGCGTCGATGCCGCGGAGCCGCGTTTTTCTTGCCCCTACACTGATGCTGCCACGCCCGGCACAGGCGTCGACTGCGTTGAGTATCACGTTCGACAGCGCGGCTGCGAGGGCGTCGTGATGCCCCATCACCTGAGGAAGGTCCTTCTCCGCATTCACCTCGACCTCTATCCCACGGGGCACTGACGACTCCGCTGCATACGTTATGAGCTCGGCCACGTCGATCGGCGCCGAGGGTCCCTCGGGGAGCTTGCCGAATTCCGCAAATGCCCTGGCGATGCGCTCGAGCCGCTTCGACTCGATAACGAGCACATCGATGCTGTCGCGCTGTTCAGCCGCCGCGTCACGGCGGAGCCGTTCGATGGCGAACCTGATCGGCGTGAGGGGATTCTTAAGCTCGTGCGCCACCCGCCGCGCGCTTTCCCGATACGCCTTCAGGCGCTCTGTTTCCGCAGCTCTTCTTCTGCCGGCTTCGATCGCGTCCGACATGTCACGCATTCTGTCGCGAAGGGTGGCAAACTCCGGCGCCCCGCGCGCCACGGTTGCCTCACGTGGCGGCAGCGGCTCTCCCCGCTCGATGAGGCCGGTCCAGGTCACCAGCTCATCGAGCGGCCTGCTGAGCTGCCTGCTGAGGTGGCCGGCAACCCGGGTGGCGATGAAGCCGAATACGGCAAGCGCGAGAATGCCGACGGGGATCACTACCCGCATCGAGCGGCTCGCGATGAACTCGAACCGCCTCGCCTGCTCGAGGGAGACGCCGAGCTCGCGCTCGTGGGTGTCGAGCGCGCGGCGCTGCTCGGGGGTGAGCCGGCCCGCCCGCATGGCGGTGATCGCCTCCTGGCCGCTGGTAGCGACACTCTCCCAGGCGCCGACGCCGCTGACGAGGGAAATTGCCCGGTTCGCGGTCTCGCTCCAGAGAATCGTGAGCACCGCCGCCGGGACGATCGCGAAAAGGGACAGGATGACGATGAGCCTAGTTCGATAACGGAGTTGCTTCATCGGCATTCGTCTATAAATTACAGGGATAAGCGCGACTTCGAGGATTCGGGGGATGGTGAGCGATGAATGACGCCACGATCCCTGACTGGACCTGAAGACGCGTGCCCTGGGGCACGATGCTCCAGGGATCACAACGGCTCGTGAAATCCCTCCACGCAATGCGTGCGGCTCTCGACCGCGTACAACCACAACAACTGTAAATGTCATTTCGTCCTTCCCGGACCGCGCCGCCAGGGCCGCGCCGTCCGATAGCCCCGATTCATCGCGGGCCACAGGCAGTAACCCAGTCGTCATCAGGAACACCGATTCACCACGCTCCGAACGCCGCACTTCTCATCGACTTCGACAACGTCACGATGGGTATCCGCTCCGATCTCCAGACGGAGCTTCGCAGCCTCCTCGCCTCCGACATCATCAAGGGCAAGGTCTCGGTGCAGCGCGCCTACGCAGACTGGAGGAGGTATCCCCAATACGTCGTTCCGCTCGCCGAGTCGTCGATCGACATGATCATGGCCACGGCTTATGGCTCGGCCAAGAAAAATGCGACCGACATCAGGCTCGCGATCGACGCCATCGAGCTGGTGTTCGTCAGACCGGAGATCGGCACCTTCATCCTCCTGTCCGGAGATTCGGACTTCTCGAGCCTCGTCATCAAGCTCAAGGAATACGGCAAGTACGTCATCGGGGTTGGAATCCGCGAGTCGTCGAGCGACCTCCTCGTGATGAACTGCGACGAGTACTACTCCTACAACGCGCTGGCCGGGCTCGTGAAGTCGGGCGAAGAAGAGCTCGTCAAACACGATCCCTGGGAGCTGGTGAGCGAAGCCATCCAGCGCATGAAGCGCAACGGCGACGTAATGCGCGCCGACAGGCTGAAGCAGGTAATGCAGCAGATCGACAGCTCGTTCGACGAGAAGAACGTCGGAAAGGCGAAGTTCTCGGTATTTGTTTCAGAGGCGGCAAAGCGGGGACTCCTCTCGATCAACAAGCTCGAGAATGGACAGCTCGAGGTTGATCTTCCGAAGGCTTCGTCGGAGAACGGGCAGTCGGCCCCGGCCGACGCGGCCGCTGCGCCGGCGACAGGTCGCGCTGTCTCAGCGACTCCAGCGCCTGAATCAGACGATGCCGAGCGCAGTCGTCGTGGTGGACGGCGCGGTCGAGGAAGAGGGCGCGAGGAGCGAGTGCCGAAAGCCGCTTCTGCGGCCGTCGGCACCGAGGCAGCTCCGGAGGCTGGAGCCCCGCGTTCTGCCCCGCAGAAGGCGGAGCCGTCAAAGGCTCCCGCAAAAAGCTCGACTGAGATC
>JBPPMU010000322.1:0-2647 GCA_051306215.1 Gemmatimonadaceae bacterium
ATCCCCTCCAGGTACCACCGCGGCGCGTACCACCGCGGCATTGTGAGGTAGCTGTACGCAACCGTGAGAGGCACTTCGGCGGTCGGCATCACCTTGCCGAGGAAGAGCGAGCGGAAGAACCGGTCGGAGGCCGTCGTTTTGTCGGTGGTGAAGATGTGGGCAAGCTCGTGGTTCATCGATGAGCCCATCCGCTCGGGCGCCGGTGCCGACTCATAGTCGTGACCGTAGGGCGCGATGCCGACGGTGACATGATTCTCCGGGAAAGGCCGCGCCCCGGCGTTTCCGTAATGCCAGAGATCGTGCAGGAGCATGTTCATTCGATCGGGTGGCACGTACCCGAAGAGCTGCTGATAGAACCGCAGCGCTTTATCGAAGGTCGCGACCACCTGGGGGACCAGATATGACTGCGACGGGGATGTATAAATCACGCGCAGCGTCGGGGTTTCCAACTCCTGGAACTGAGCGCCGAGGCTGCTCGGCGCGGCGGCAATACCGCATGCGAATACTAGGAGGGATCGGCTCAACAAGGTCCGAAAAAGTACGCGTCGGCCCCGGTCACCGAAAGAGATGACCGGGGCCGGGGCCGGTTCACTTGCGACTCACGGAGTTGGCGGGGGTCACCCCGCGCCCTGAGTCACATCTGCAAGCGCGACGCCTCGTTGAGGAACGCCTCGGACAGCGACTGGCTCCGCGAAAGCTCGCGGAAAGTGTCGCTCGCCATGAGAACGCGGTACGATTCGTTCGCCATGAGCGCCCGGTACGATTCGTTCGCCATGAGCAGTCGGTACGATTCGTTCGCCATGAGTGCCCGGTACGATTCGTTCGCCATGAGCGCACGGTACGATTCGTTCGCCATGACCGCCCGGTAGGATTCGTTCGCCATGAGCGCACGGTACGATTCGGTCGCCATGAGCGCCCGATAGGATTCGTTAGCCATGAGCGCCCGGAACGAGCTGCTCGACATCAACGCCCGGAACTCCGCGTTGGCCATGATCTCCCGGTACGCCGCGTTGCTCTGCAGTTCGCGGTAAGATGCGTTCGCCATCAGGTCCCGATACGCAGCGCTGGCCATCAGCTCGCGGAACGACTCGCTCGACATCAGGTGCCGGAACGACTCGCTCGACATCAGCTGCCGGAACGATTCGTTCGCCATCAGCAGCCGGAACGACTCGCTCGACATCAGCAGCCGGAACGACTCGCTCGACATCAGCAGCCGGAACGACTCGCTCGACATCAGCAGCCGGAACGACTCGCTCGACAGCAGCAGCCGGAACGACTCGCTCGACATCAGCGTCCGGAACGACTCGTTACGTAAGACCTCGCGGAACACATCACTCTTCACGAGTCGCAGGACCTTGTCATCCTGCAGCAGAGCCTGGATCTCGGGGTTCGAGAGGGTCACGTCCGCTTCGGTCTTTTTGGATCCCTGGTAGCGTTCCGCCTTCTGGACCCCGCCGATTGTGCCGCCGTCGAAGACACTCGGCGGATATCCGACCGTTGCGTAGCCGATGATAGCGATCGCGGCCACCGCCGTGGTTGCGCCAATAAGAATCTTTTTCGTCGACATCAATTCCCCCATGAAGTTTGAGACTCCGTTCCACTGCTGTTCTGCCCATTGAAAAATCGTGTGTGCCGTTCCCTGCACCTGCCCAGCTATCGGCGACTCCCTCGGATTCAGTGATATCGCCGTGTAAATCGCGTGTCTTGCACCGGGAGGCGGTTCACGAAAAGGAACCTCGCTGATCAGTGCGCCGAGAGACTGCAGACTGGTGAAAAGCGTCAGCGCTTCAGGCTGAGTCGCGATCAGCTCCCGGACCTCGGCACTTGCCTCGCGAGTATTCTCGCCGTCAATCTCGCGGTGAATCAGGTCGACCTGGTATTCGGTGAGCATATTCATGCCCTCGCAACGAGCAGCGACTGGCGCAGGCGTTCACGCGCCGTGAAAAGCCGGGACTTGACTGTTTTGATGGGTACGCCAAGCACGTCGGAGATCTCCTCGTAGGAGAAGGAAACAAAATGTCTGAGGACCACCACTGCGCGATCGTCGGGCTTCAACTCCAGGAGCGCCTTTCCCACCCTTTCTTCGGCCTCGGCGGCGCTTTGGGAGACGGCGCCGGGCGCCGGGATATCGAAGGTCCCGTCGAGCGACACCACGTTCCTGCGACGCTTGATAGTGTTCAGTGATTCGTTCACGGTCATTCGATAGATCCAGCTGAAGAAACGGTATCCAGGGTCGTAGCTGTCGAGCTCTGAGAATGCGTTACCAAACACCGTCTGCGTGACATCCTCTGCATCCTGCACGTTGCCCAGCATCCGGAGAGCGACGTTAAACACACTGCGGTGATAGCGATTCACCAGCTCATCCCCCGCAGCCCGCTCTCCGTCTAAAAATCTTCGGACCAGCGCACGGTCATGATCGTCGTTTGCGTTAGGTGAGTTGTCCACAATACAAACGAGGCTCACGAAAGTTGGAAAACATGCGATCCACTCCGCTTCAGGCCACAGCGGAGGGCAGGAGGGGGTTCCAGCGCCTAAAGTGCACCCGGACGGCGCCGGCTGCAATTCCCCACTTTCCAGAGTTGACAGGAAAAGCCCGGCGGAGTGTAATTGTCCCGACCCCCCGGAGGGCGATGATGCGACACGAGTT
>JBPPMU010000323.1:0-5126 GCA_051306215.1 Gemmatimonadaceae bacterium
CAGGAAGTTCTCGGCACCGCATACCGAATCGACCGTGAGCTCGGTGGCGCTGGAATGTCGCGTGTGTTCGTCGCGACCGAGGTCGATCTGGACAGGCAGGTTGTCGTCAAGGTCCTCCCGCCCGATCTCTCGGCAGGGATCAACACCGACCGGTTCCGCCGGGAGATCCAGCTCGCCGCGCGGCTTCAGCACCCGCACATCGTGCCGCTTCATGCGGCGGGCGCAAAAGGCGGGCTTCTCTACTATACGATGCCGTTCATCGGCGGCGAGAACCTGCGCGCGCTGATCACAAGGAAACGAGAGCTGCCGGTCCAGGAGGCGACGAAAATCCTCCGCGAAGTCGCCGACGCGCTTAGCTACGCTCACTCGCAGGGAGTCGTCCACCGCGACATAAAACCCGAGAACATTCTGATCTCCGGCAATCATGCGCTGGTTCTCGACTTCGGCGTATCGAAGGCGCTGAGCAGCGCAACGTCAGAGACTTCCACAGATGGTCCGACGCTGACATCGCTCGGCATCGCGCTTGGAACTCCGACGTACATGGCGCCCGAGCAGGCTGCAGCAGATCCGAACGTCGATGCGCGCGCCGACATCTACGCGCTCGGTGTCGTCGGGTACGAGCTGCTGGCTGGACGGCCGCCATTCTCCGGCCTGAATCAGCAGCAGACTCTCTCCGCGCACATCACGACTGCGCCCGCCCCTGTAAACCAGCATCGCTCGCAGCTTCCGCCGGCACTTACGGCGGCGATAATGCGTTGCCTCGAGAAACATCCGTCGGATCGATGGCAGACTGCCGACGACCTGCACGACGCGCTCGAGCCGTATGCGATGACAAGTGGCGCCACGGCTCCATCACAGGCCGTAGCTCGAAAGCCTTTCCGCTGGACTCCACAGCGCATCGCGGTCGCGGCAGGAGTTCTGGGACTGATCGTAACCGGTGCAATTGCGAGCACTCTCGCGTTCCGCAGCCAGGCCTCGGCGCTGACGGTCGGCAATACACGGCAGGTCACCCATGATCCGGGTCTTGAGGTACATCCCGCGATTTCCCCCGACGGGAGGATGATCGCCTATGTCTCGGGTGGCTGGAGGCGATCGCGGCTCTACGTGCGACAGCTTTCTGGCGGTCGGGCGATCCAGCTCACCGACAGCACCGCAGATGCGAGTTTGCCTCGCTGGAGTCCGGACGGCTCACAGCTCCTCTACTATTCCCGTGGACGCCAGTATATCATCCCCACGCTCGGCGGAATACCGGCGGCGGTGCCCGCCCTCGATTCGCTCTCGGACTGCGCCTGGTCGAACGCAGGTGATCGCCTCGCATGTTCGACGTTTCCTTTGGCGCAGCTCGTCGTGAGCGGGCCGCAGGGTGAAAGCCCACGCGTGTTCGCAAACACCGAGGCAGTCGCCGTGCCGGCGTGGTCTTTTGACGGCAAGTTCATCGCATATGCCCGTGGAAACCCGTTCTTTCTTTACGGGGAGAACATCGGCAACCATGCAGCATCGTCGATCTGGGTCGTGCGCGCGGATGGAGGCGATCCTGTTCGCATTACAGGGGATACGCATCTCAATACGAATCCGGTCTGGACGCCTGACGGCTCCATCCTCTTCGTTTCATCCGCCGGTGGAAGCAGGGACATCTACGTGCAGAAGATTGGAGGCGACCTTAAGCCGAGGGGAAATCCGGTTCGCCTGACGACGGGTCTCAACGCTCACACGATCTCCCTCGACCGCTCCGGCAGGACTCTCGCATACAGCGTGTTCACCACCATCGCCAACGTCTGGTCGACGCCGATTCCGTCGTCACCGGTCGAGTCTCCACCTCTCAGGCAGGTAACGCGGGGAAACCAGACGATCGAGGCGGCCTTCGTCTCCCCCGACGGGCAATGGCTGGCTTACGACTCGAACCTCAACGGAAACCAGGACATCTTCAAGATGCCGATTGAGGGAGGCGAAGCCCAGCAGCTCACCCGTAACATGGGTGACAACTTCAACCCGAACTGGTCGCCCGACTCGAGGGAGATAACCTTCCACGGCATGGCGAAGGGAAACCGCGATGTCTACGTGATGGACGCATCGGGCGGGAAGCTGCGCGCTGTCGCCAGCACATCACGCGAGGAGATGGTTGGCGATTTCACCCGCGACGGCCGGGGGCTGGTGTACCAGATCTGGCCCGACTCGATGCACCTGATCACGCGCAGTGACAAAGACCCTTCAAAATGGAGCAAGCCCAGGTTCCTTCAGAAAAGCTTTGCCATCCTGCCGTCACGGGACACTGAGAAATGGGCATATTGGACGGACAGGGGCGCGACCTGCCCGACTTGCGCTTCGTTCTACCTCACTTCGCCGGATGGCAGCGTGGTCGAACAGATTCCCGTCAAGCAGATGCTGAACCATCTGGTGAGCGGAGGAACCCTGATCTGGAGTGCGGGCTCGCGGCACCTTTATCTCGCCGCACGCGAGCAGGACGGAGCGTCAGTCATCTGGCAGCTTCCGATCAACGGCGACCCGGAGCGCAGGCTGGTGCGGCTGCCCGACCCGGAGAAGCAGTTCTTCCGCACAACGGTATCCGCAAGCGCCACACATTTCTACTTCCCCATCGGCGACCGGCAGAGCGACATCTGGACGATGGAGCTGAAGAAGCAGTAGGGCTTCTACTCCTTCTCCCTCAGGAACGCTTCGTACAGCGGATTGCCCCGGAGCGTGCGGAGCTTCGGCTCACGCGCTAGACCGGCGCGCGTCCACGACGATTCGCTCATCATCGATCTCAGCTCGCGCACCGCTTCGTCATGCTGGCCGAGCGCGCCGAGAATGCCCGCGACGATGCGCTGATTAAGGCGCGGCGTGCCGTCGTTGCGGAGCTGGTTTACCGCTCGCGCTGCGGCTCGTGCACGATCGAGTTCTCTGCGCGCCTCAGACAGGCGGCCTGTCTGAGCATACGCGTTGGCGAGATACAGCCGAAGATCCCCCTCAGTCGGCCCCGAGATGTTCCGGTTTTCGAGCAGTCCGATTATCGAATCGAGGTAGATTTTCGCCTTCGGCAGATTGCCGGCCCGAAGATAGAAATCAGCCTTGTTGTCGTGATAAGTGGAAACGCTGTCATATAGTGTCTCGATTCGCAGCTGCTGCGGAGTCATGCGGATGAAGCGCGATCCAAGCTCGTCCCCGGCATACACCATGAACACGAGCAGCAGGTTGCTCGGCGAAGGGATGTACTTGAACGCATCCTCGATTGCCTTTCGCATTGCGACGGTGTCGCCACGGCCCCTCGAAACGGAGGCAAGCTGGCTCCATCCGCGCTCATCGGTCGGGTCGATTGCTATCGCGTCACGAGTATGCTTCTCCCATGCGACCCAGTCCTTCCGCTGCACCGCCAGGTTACCGGCAGCGACATGCATGCGCGCCTCACGGGGATTCATGCGGATCGCCCGCATTACCACTGCCCGCGCGCTGTCAGCCATTCGCGGATCCTCGTCGACCATGTCGAATGCGTATGCGACAAGCAGGTCGGGATCGAATATACCGGCGTTGACAGCATCCCTCACGATCTTCCTGCCGCGCTTCGGATCTCCCTGGAAAAATGCAACCCCCGAGCGGACACCTACGACAAACGGATCATCCGGGTCGAGCTCCTCAGCCCTGCGAGCCGCCTCCAGCGCCAGCCTTAGCGATACCGTGTCCCCAGGGACTTCTATCGCGCGATTGAACCGTCCCGCGGCGAGCATCGCCCAGCCCTGCGCAAACTTTGCGTCGAGCGAAACCGCTCGCTGGAACTCGGCGATTGCCTGGTCCAGGTCGCGAACCGAAGTCGACGTCCTGAATATTCTCTCGAAAATCGCCTTCCCCCTCAGAAACGCATCGTATGCCTGCGCGTTATCTGTCGGGCGCTGCGCGAGATCTCGCTTCTCTTCTGTGCCGAGTGCGAGCCTGAGCGCACTGGTTACTTTTGTCGCTATCTCGGTCTGGGCAGTGAATGGATCGTCAGATGAGACGACAAGCGGCTCACCGGCCCAGCGTGTCGTCGCATCGCGAGTGTTGACGAGTGTCGGCATCACCTGCGCGCGCCAGCCTGACTCGTTTCTGGCCCACCTGACTACTCCGCCTACGACATACTCCACCCCGAGCTCATCGCCGATTTGCTTCACCGGCTTCGTTGTTTTCCTGTAGGCTTCGGTGCTGCGCCGGTCGATTACACTTATCCCCGAAACTGCAGCCAGCTTGCCGTTCACTGCGTCAGTCAATCCATCGACGAAATAGTCCTGCTCGGCTGGCCCCTGATTCTCGAACGGCAGAACTGCGAGCATGATGGGTGATTCGGCGCGCGCATCCTTGCTCTTCCAGATGGCGAAGCCTGCCGCGAAAACCAGAAGAGCTGCGGCAATGAGTGCTGGCGTTCTCCATCGAGGCACGGCTTGCTGTGAGGGAACCGGTCCGCTCGTCGTAGTTCCGCCAAGCTGCCGGAGTATCTCGTCGGCTGACTGCGGGCGGGCATCGGGCTCCTTCTCCAGCGCGCGCATCACAATGTCTGCGGCCGCGCTCGGGACGGAGGGTGCCACCTCACTGAGTGGCGGGGGATTCTCCGACAGGTGCGCCCGAAGGTATTGCTGGGGACTCGTCTTCCCTTCGAATGGATGCTTTCCGGCCAGAAGCTCGTAGGCGACTACTCCCCAGGCATAGATATCCGCGCGATGATCGATGTCGGGGTCCGCCGCGGCCTGCTCGGGTGACATGTAGGCGGGAGTGCCAATCGATGTCCCGACAAGCGTGAGAGTTCCGCCGGGGGCTTCGGTTCGCGATGCCGAGAGCGCTTTGGCGATGCCGAAATCGACGACCACCGCGCTTCCGCTCGAGAGAAGAATGTTCTCCGGCTTTATGTCGCGGTGAACCACTCCTTCCTGGTGCGCATATCTGAGCGCACGTGCGACGTCACGGAGGATCTCTATTCCGTCGTCGGTCTCGAGGCCCCTCTGCATTGCCCCCCGAAGCGACTCTCCTCTCACAAACGGCATCGTATAGTAGGGCAGGCCTTCGCTGACACCGGCACTCAGTACCGGCAGCACATGCGGATGCTGCAGCGCTGCCGCGAGCTTTATCTCCCTCGTGAACCTCTCGGCGGACATCTCCGCGGCGAG
>JBPPMU010000324.1:0-4428 GCA_051306215.1 Gemmatimonadaceae bacterium
AGTCTCAAACTTGTCGACGGGCGCGCGGACTCCGCGGTTCAGTCCCGATGGGCGGACCCTTCTTTATACGAGTCTGGTTTATCCCGGCGCTGCCGAAGATTCGGTAAATCGTCGAATGGCTCGCGAGGAGCGGGAGAGGAAAACGCGTGTGAAGATCTACGACGGATTCCCGATCCGGCTGTGGGACAGGTGGCTCGACGACAAGCAGGTCCACCTGATCATTCAGCCGGTCGACTCGGCTTCGCGCGCGCGAGACATAATGGCGGGTACGAAACTCGTGCTGGAGCCCGGCTTTGGCGTTCCCACCGCGGAGGGTTCGCGCCATGACATCCGCGGCGTGTGGGCGCCTGACGGAAGCTCGATCATTTTTTCTGCAACGACGGCCCGCAACACGGCGGCGTTCGCCGAGGTGCCGACTCATCTCTACCGGATATCCGCGTCCGGCGGAGAGCCGGTCAGGATTGCCGGCGGGGAAGGGGAGTACGCTGATCCCATGTTCAGCCCGGACGGGCGCACGCTGTTCGCAAAGTGGAACCCGAACAACGGGAAGGTCTACAACCTGACACGCCTCGTCGCGTTCGACTGGCCGTCGATGTCGAACGAGCGTGTCGTCGCGCGGACAGATCGCTCTGTCGGCAGTTATGCGATCTCGCGCGATGGAAGAACAGCATATTTCACCGCTGAAGATGCCGGCCTCGTGAAAATCTTCTCCGTTCAAACGAGCGGGGGCGACGCCCGGGTCGCTCTCGATTTCGGTCGCGGTGCGTACTCGGGACTTCAGACAGCGGATGGATCGCCGGTCATCGTCGCCTCGTGGGGATCGTCGATCGATCCGTCAGAGGTAGTGCGGATAGATCTCGCGGCTCGGACTCACCGCAACCTGACAGAGTTCGCTGTGGCCGACGCGAGGAGGATCGACTGGAGTCCGCCCCGCCATTTCACGTTCACGTCGAGCCGCGGCAGGCCGATCCACAACTTCATTGTGCTGCCTGCCGGTTTCGACTCGACGAAAAAGTATCCGCTGTTCGTTCTGATTCACGGCGGCGCGCACAATATGTGGACCGACCAGATATCGCTGAGGTGGAACTATCACCTCCTCGCGAAGCCGGGTTACGTGCTGCTGATGACCAACTACACCGGCTCGACGGGCTTCGGGGAGGAGTTCGCGCAGAGCATCCAGGGCGATCCGCTACGCGGTCCCGCTGACGAGTTGATTGAGGCAGCTGACGAGGCGATTCGCCGTTTTTCTTTCGTCGACGGCTCGAGGCAGGTCGCCGGGGGTGCCAGTTACGGCGGGCATCTGGCGAATGCGCTCCAGGCCTGGTCGGGCACTCGCTTCAAGGCGCTCATCGGTCACGCGGGGCTGGCAAGTC
The DNA here is from genome assembly GCA_051306215.1 of Gemmatimonadaceae bacterium. Classification (GTDB taxonomy): domain Bacteria; phylum Gemmatimonadota; class Gemmatimonadetes; order Gemmatimonadales; family Gemmatimonadaceae; genus UBA4720. Next base: position 1,374 of record JBPPMU010000324.1, read on the forward strand.
TCGAATCGCAGTGGGGGACGTCTGACGTGATCTACCACCGCGAGATCCAGTCACTCGGCCCGGTATGGGAGCAGAACGAGGTGTGGCGCACTCACAGCCCGGCGCGTTACGCGAACCAGTTCAGGACTCCCATGCTGCTCTCGGTCGGGGAGCGGGATTATCGCGTTCCGCTCAACAACACGATCGAGATGTGGTCGCTTCTCCAGCGGATGAAGGTGCCGAGCCGGCTGCTTGTGTGGCCGGAGGAGAATCACTGGATTCTGAACGCCGAGAATTCGCGGCTGTTCTACCGGGAAGTTGCGGACTGGCTGGGGAAGTGGGTGGAGACAGGTCCGAAGTAGTCTTACCTAATTGCGGACTGCGGACGTACTTCGGACTCAGACTCTGACTACTACGGACTGTGACTGGTCCGCAGTGGTCCGCAATCCGAGTCCGCAATCCGAGTCCGCAATACGTCCGCAGTCCGCAATTAGTCCTGAACTCTGACTGAGACAAGTGATGCCCTCTCCAAGACTGCTGCTCCTGGCAACCCTGCTCATCGGTTGTGCCCCGCGCCCGACAGAGCCGGTGGCTCCAACCCCGGTGCCCGAGCAGGCAATCCCGTCGGGGCCCTATACTCCCGGCGAGTCGTACTTCGGGCGGGACGACTACATCGAGTACATCGCTGGCAACGCACCGGTCATCTTCACCGCGCCGCATGGTGGCTCGCTGAATCCGGCAGGGATTCCCGACCGCACACCCGCAGCATGCGGCGGCACGGCGACCATTAATACCGATCTCAATACCGCTGAGCTAGCGCGGTCGATGCAGCAGCGATACTTCGCGAAGTTCGGCAAGTATCCGCACGTTGTGATAATGCACCTCGCGCGGCGAAAGCTCGACGCTAATCGCACTGATCCCGAAGCGAGCTGCGGTAACGCAGCGGCGGGAGCCACGCTTGCACAGTGGCACGCTTTCATAGATGCCGCGAAGAATGTTGCGCTCGCTTCATCGCCAAAAGCCTGGTACATGGACGTTCACGGCCACCGGCATGCGATCGACCGGCTGGAGCTTGGATATCTCCTCACCCGTGCGCAGCTCGACCTGAGCGATGATTCGCTCAATGCGGGCGCGACGTACGAGGATATAGCCAGCGTCACAACGCTCTCCCGCGCCGCTCCTGCTTCATTCTCCGAGCTGCTGCGCGGACCAAACAGCCTCGGCACTATCTACGCGGCGGGAGGATTCCGCTCGATCCCGAGCTCAGCCGACCCGCGCCCGGCCGGTGAAGCGTATTTCTCGGGAGGAGACAACACGCGGCGTCACACGTGCGGCGCCGAGGCGACACCGTTTGGCGGAGTGTCTGGGGGGAACGTGTGCGGGGTGCAGCTCGAAGCGAATTTCACCGGTGTCCGGGACAATGCAGTAAATCGCGATCGGTTCGGGGACGTAACTGCGACAGTGCTCCAGCAGTTTCTGTTAAATCACTGGGGACTTGTCCTCGGTCCGCAATAGAGGTCAGTTCAGTCGCTTTGACATGCGATTACGGGCTCAGGACTAACGGCCATTGCAGAGTCGCGACAAAGTGAGGATTGAGGACAAAGGCGGGGTCTTCAGTCCTCGGTCCCCGTTGCCGCGTCCGGTCCTCCGTCCTCCCTTAGTCGCGACTCTGCAATGGCTCTTAGTCCTGAGGCCGCAAAGTCCTCAGTCCGGACTCTGACTCGCCAACTCTGGTTGACTTAGTCGTCTCCGTGATGGAATATCAGGGGTCTAACCCCAATCCCTCCCCGTTGACTGCTCCAGCCCCTCAAAAAGCCCTTGGTGACCGCTATACGATCGAGAATGAGATCGGGCGCGGCGGAATGGCGACTGTGTATCGCGCCAGGGATCCCCGGCACGGCCGAAGCGTCGCGGTAAAAGTCCTCAACTCCGACGTCGCAGCCGCCCTCGGCACAGAGCGATTTCTTCAGGAGATAAAGACTGTCGCCGGGCTCACTCACCCGCACATCGTGCCGGTGCATGATTCAGGCGAAACCGGCGGAATGTTGTTCTACGTGATGCCGCACATCGAAGGTGAGACACTCCGCGGCAGGATGACCCGCGAACGCATTCCGGCAAGCGAGGCGGCGAGGATAACGCGGCAGCTCGCTGCGGCCCTCGACTTCGCTCACCGCAGCGGGGTCGTTCACCGGGACATAAAACCGGAGAACGTGATGCTGTTCGAGGGCGAGCCGCTGATTCTCGACTTCGGCATAGCGAAGGCAATCAGCGCTGCCGGCGGCAAGACCCTCACGGCAACCGGCATCGCCATAGGCACTCCCGCATATCTGAGCCCTGAGCAGGCAAGCGGCGAGACGAACGTAGACGGGCGAAGCGACCAGTACAGCCTTGCCTGCGTTGCGTACGAGATGATGTGCGGTTCTCCTCCATTCGTTGCGAACACCGCTCAAGGTGTGATCGCAAAGCGATTCAGCGAGCGCCCGGCGCCGCTTCCGTCCAGCTCCGGCGCGCCCGCGGCGGCGTCTGATGTTCTGCTTCGCGCGCTCTCGCTCGATCCCGCCGACAGGTACGCGACAGTCACTGACTTCGCGTCGGCCCTGGTAAACGTGATTCCCGTGGCCTCGAGCACCGAGACAGGGCGGAGGTCGATCGCGGTGCTACCGTTCACGAACATGAGCACGGATGCGGAAAACGAGTTCTTCACCGATGGAATCACTGAAGAGATAATCAACGCGCTAACGAAGGTAAGGGCGCTCGATGTCGCCTCGCGGACGTCGGCATTTGCATTCAAGGGAAACAAGGAGGACATCGGGGCCATAGGACGCAAGCTCAAGGTGCATACGGTTCTGGAGGGAAGCGTTCGCAAGGCGGGCAACCGTCTTCGCATCTCGACCCAGCTCATCGACGTTGCGACGAGTTTCCAGCTCTGGTCGGAGCGATACGATAGGGAGATGGAGGACGTCTTCGCGATTCAGGACGAGATCGCGACCGCCATCGTAAATGCGCTGAAGGTCGTGCTTACTGCGAAAGAAGTCGCGGCGATAAAGAAGATTCCGACACAGAGTGTCCGCGCGTA
>JBPPMU010000325.1:0-3655 GCA_051306215.1 Gemmatimonadaceae bacterium
CTACGAGATCATGGACGAGGAGGTCTCGATCCTGAAGGCGCTGTGGACGACGCGCGGCCCGGTCGACTTCGAGGGCAAGTTCTATCAATTGAAGGGCGCGCAGATCCGGCCCTATCCGCTGCAGCAGCCCTATCCGCGCTTTTACCTCGGTGGCGGTTCCAGGCAGGCCTGGGAGATATCGGCCAAGCACTCCGACGTGCATCTGTTCTGGGGCGATACCTACGAACGCATTCGCGCCAACATGGCGGAGATCAAGGGCATGGCGGCGCGCCACGGCCGCGAGAACGACATCGGCTTCGGCATGCGCCTGCAGATCGTCTGCCGGCCGACCGAGAAGGAGGCCTGGGACTTCGCCCATGGACTGGTGGCGCATGCCAGCGAGGCGCAGAAGGCCTTCGTGAAGGAACGCTTCGCGACCTCGGAAGCCAATCGTCGCGTGCGCGAACTGGCGGCAATCGGCGAGACCATCGAGCCGCATCTGTGGACCGGCATCACCCAGGTGCGGCCAGGCGCCGGCATCGCTGTCGTTGGCGATCCCGGGCAGTGCGCCGACACCTTGCAGAAGTTCATCGACCTCGGTTGCCACTCCTTTTGTCTCTCGGGCTACCTGCACGACGAGGAGGCTGAGCGTTTCGGCAAATGGGTGATGCCGCTCCTGCGTGAACGCAATCGAGAGCGTATGCTCGCGGCCTAGCATTACAGGTGCTTTATCGGGAGGTTTCTGAATCTATGGGCAACCATGATTCGGAGATCGTGGATGCGGGCAGCGTCGATTGAAGAGACGCTTGCGTTGTGGGCGGCGTCGCTTCGAGAGATCAAGAAGCGGATACGTCCGTTGTTCACGCAAGAGCGTGTTGCGACGAATGCAGGTCTGTTCCTGGAAGGTCTGCTCGGAGATGAGCAGCGCAAGACCGGTTGGATGCGTGCGGAGGCGGCTGGCGATCCCGGCCCATGGCGGCAGCAGGCGATCCTGGGTCGCGGGGATTGGGACGCTGATGCCCTGCGCGATATCGTACGCGATTATGTCATCGAGCATTTGGCGGATGACGATGCGGTCCTCGTGATCGACGAGACCGGCTTTCTCAAGCAGGGCAAGGCGTCGTGCGGAGTGGCGCGGCAGTACACCGGTTCGGCGGGCAAGATCACGAACTGCCAGATCGGCGTCTTCGCTGCCTACGTTTCGCGCCACGGTCATGCATTCATCGATCGTACGCTGTATCTTCCGAAGGAATGGACCGACGATCCGGATCGCCTGGAAGCGGCATACGTGCCTGCCGATATCGGCTTTGCAACCAAACCAAAGCTTGCGACGAGAATGATCGCACGCGCGATAGCCGCGTCTGTACCATTCAAGTGGGTTGCCGGTGATACCGTCTACGGTGTTGGCGACATCGAACAGCAACTACGCCGGGCCGGCAAAGGCTATGTCCTCGGGGTCAGCAGCGCTCATGTGTTTCAATCCTGGGGCAAGCGACGATCAGTCGCCGGCAAGGCCGCAGACATCGCCCGGACGCGGCGTCCGTCCGACTGGAAACGTCTGTCGGCAGGGGACGGAACCAAAGGACCGCGCCTGCATGATTGGTGTTATCTCGAATTGGCCGATCTCGAGGTCGACGAATTCAACAGCGCAAATCAAGGTCTGTGGACACGCGGTCTGCTGATCCGTCGTCATATCGCCGATGGCGATCTCGCCTTCTTCACCACCTGGTGTCCAGCGGGAACATCCATCGAAATGCTGGTGGCGGTCGAAGGCCGTCGGTGGGCCATCGAGGACAGTTTTGAAACCGCGAAAAACGAGTTCGGGCTCGATCACAACGAGAGCAGATCCTGGCATGGCTGGCATCGTCACGTTTCCCTGGTGATGCTCGCCTTCACCATGATGGCCGTGATCCGCCATCGCGCCAATCCGCCGCCACCCAAAAAAACCAACCGCCAAACCACGGCAAAAGCCAAAGCATCGCCACGCCGTCATTGATCCGTTGGTCAATCCAGGAAGTCCGCCGCATCGCCATCAGACTCGCTCGAAAGCGGATCAAACCTGCACATATCTTCGCATGGTCACTCTGGCGTAGAGCTCACCAGGCTGCCGCTCAGACCGCGCACCTCAAAGCAAAAACGCAACTGTAATGCTAGGTCATAGACCCATAAATCAGATTCTCAAGTTTGAGGCGGTCTGATTCAATCTCAGGAAACTGTGGAGGTTGAGATGGCGCGCTTTGACCTGACGGACTACGAGTGGTCAGTGATCCAGCCGTTGCTGCCGAACAAGCCGCGTGGCGTGCCGCGTGTCGATGACCGGCGAGTGCTGAACGGGATCTTCTGGCGGCTGCGGACGGGCGCGCCGTGGGCGGACATTCCGGAGCGCTACGGCCCGCACACGACCTGCGTCAACCGCTTCAACCGGTGGCGGCGGGCGGGGGTGTGGGATCGCCTCCTGACGGCTGTTTCAAAGGCCTATGACGGCGATATCCAGATGATCGACTCGTCGTCGATCCGCGTCCATCAGCACGCCGCCAATGGCAAAAAAAAGCGACGCGATCCCGTTGCATGGGTCGCTCGCGCGGCGGGTTGACCACCAAGATCCACGCCCTGGTCGACGCCTGTGGCCTGCCGATCCTCCTCAAGCTCACTGAAGGCCAGGCCCATGATGGTCGCAGCGCCGAAGACATGCTGGGTTCCGTCGAGCGCGGCGACGTGCTGCTGGCCGACGCCGCCTACGATTCCAACATCCTGCATGAAACACTCGCCGCGCGCGGAGCACGGGCCAACGTCAAGCCCATGCCCAACAGGCTCAAGCCGCATCGCTTCAATAGGCTACTCTATCGCCGGCGTAATCTGGTCGAGCGCTTTTTCAACAAACTCAAGCACTTTCGCGCCGTCGCCACCCGATATGACAAACGCGACGACAACTTCATCGCCAGCGTCAAACTGGCTTCCATTCGAATCTGGATGCGCTTTAATGAGTCGGTGGCCTAGGGTTTTCCGCCGGCTGCCGTGACGACGGCTTCGACGTCGGTCACCCAGACGAGCTTCTGTTTCCCGATGACGTCGAGCACGCGGCGCAGCGAGGCGGCGCCGGCGGGCGTGCCGACGACGAACGGATGGATGCCGATCGCCACGACGGTGGCGGGACGGCCCGGGTCCTTTTCCGCCTCGCGCGCCAACTCGGAGATGTAGTCGATCCAGAATCGCTCCAGGTCTAGCGGCTCCTTGAAGCGCGCGAGATAGTGGCCCATGTCGACCGTGACGGCGGGGTAGGGGACCATGACCAGCTTGCCCAAGGGCGTGACGAGCCGCGACAGCACGTCTGAGTCCATGCCGTCGAGCGTGTATTTGATGCCTTCGGCCGCCGTCGCGGGGAATGTCTCGGCGTTGGGATTGACGCTGGGGCTCGACCAGCCGGTCGGACGCACCCCTGTGCTGGTCTGGATCATGTCGAGTGTGCGGCGCACATAGGCCCTCTGCGCATCGATGCCCTTGTCGAGCGGCAGCTGCTCGGTCGAGTTGTTGATGCCGTGGGCCACGATCGGCGCCTTGGGCACCAGGGCGCGGAGCTGCTGCCAGATCTCCGGATGCTGTTCGGGAAACTGCGCGTTGAGCGCGATGCTGAGCGGGGCGCCCTGTTCCTTGAACAGGCGGCCGACCCGGGCGACGC
>JBPPMU010000326.1:0-9483 GCA_051306215.1 Gemmatimonadaceae bacterium
GTGCCGGGAGTTGCCGGTACATGGAAGGATCTCACCGACAACGTGAACACGCTTGCCGGAAACCTCACGAGCCAGATCCGCAACATCGCGCTGGTCACGACTGCCGTGGCAAACGGAGATCTCTCGCAGAAGATCACGGTCGAGGTGCTCGGAGAAATTCTGGAGCTCAAGAACACGATCAATGCGATGGTCGACTCGCTGCGAGTGTTCGCAGACGAAGTGACACGCGTTGCGAAGGAAGTGGGAACCGAAGGGAAGCTCGGCGGACAGGCGGAGGTGCCGAATGCCGCCGGCACATGGAGGGCGCTCACAGACAACGTGAACGCAATGGCCAACAGCCTCACGCTCCAGGTGCGCGCGATCGCCGAGGTTGCCACTGCGGTTACGAGGGGAGACCTGTCGGGCCAGATCACGGTGGAGACACAGGGCGAGCTCGACGAGCTGAAGAACAACCTCAACCAGATGATCGCGAACCTGAAGGACACGACAGACAAGAACAACGAGCAGGACTGGTTGAAGACGAATCTCGCGAAGTTCTCGCGGATGATGCAGGGTCAGAAGGATCTCGAAGCGGTGTCTCGCCTCATCATGTCCGAGCTAACGCCTCTCGTCACCGCGAACTACGGCGCGTTCTACATAATGGAGAACGAGGACAGCTCCCCGGTTCTCAAGCTCATCGCGAGCTACGCCTACAAGGAGAGGAAACACGTCGCGAACCGCTTCCAGCTGGGAGAGGGCCTCGTCGGGCAGGCGGCTCTGGAGAAGAAACCTATTCTCCTCACCAGCGTGCCCGACGACTACATCAGGATAACATCGGGTCTCGGCGAAGCGGCGCCGCGGAACATTCTCGTGCTGCCGATCCTGTTCGAGGGAGAAGTGAAGGCGGTTGTCGAGCTCGCGTCGTTCCTGCCGTTCAGCCAGATCCACCAGATCTTCCTCGACCAGCTTGCAGAGAGCGTTGGTGTCGTGCTGAATATGATCTCCGCCAACATGCGGACGAGCGAGCTGCTCGAGCAGTCGCAGCAGCTCACGCAGGAGCTCCAGAGCCAGTCGCAGGAGCTTCAGCAGCAGCAGCAGGAGCTGAAGAAGTCGAACGCCGAGCTCGAGGCACAGACGAAATCGCTCAGGAGCTCGGAGGAGCTGCTGAGGGACCAGCAGGTCGAGCTCCAGCAGGTCAACGAGGAGCTGGAGGAAAAGGCCTCATTGCTCGCCGAGCAGAACCGGAAGGTAGAGCAGAAGAACGACGAGGTGGAAGCGGCGAGACTTGCCCTCGAGGAAAAGGCGGAGCAGCTCGCCCTCAGCTCGAAGTACAAGTCGGAATTCCTGGCGAACATGTCCCACGAGCTGAGAACGCCGCTCAACAGCCTGCTGATCCTGTCGAAGCTCCTTGCCGACAACAAGGATTCCAATCTCAACCCGAAGCAGGTGGAATACGCCCAGACGATTCATTCCTCGGGCAGCGACCTCCTGTCGCTGATCAACGACGTGCTCGACCTGTCGAAGGTCGAAGCCGGCAAGATGGAAGTGAATCCCGCGGATACTCCGCTCGCCGAGGTCAACGGGTCGATCGAGAAGAGCTTCCGCGCGGTCGCGGAGGAGAAGGGCCTCAGCTTCAGCGTCGCGATCGACGCGGACCTTCCGGCGACGATCTACACCGACGCCCAGCGGCTCGAGCAGGTTCTGAAGAATCTTCTCTCCAACGCATTCAAGTTCACTACCGAAGGCAGCGTGTCACTTCGCGTCGGGAGGGCCGAGAAGAGCAGGCGCTTCCTGCAGCCATCGTTGAATCACGCTGAAGGGATCGTCGCGTTCGCAGTGACTGATACAGGGATGGGAATTGCTACCGACAAGCAGCGCCTGATCTTCGAGGCGTTTCAGCAGGCTGACGGCACTACGAGCCGCAAATTCGGCGGAACGGGGCTCGGGCTCTCGATCAGCCGGGAGATAGCGCGCCTGCTGGGTGGCGAGATAAAGGTGGAAAGCTCGCCCGGGATGGGAAGCACGTTCACCCTGTTCCTGCCGGTGCGTTACCGCGAGCACCCGGATGCACCGCAGCGGAAGAGCCCGCAGCAGGAAGAGACGCCGCGGACGCCGCGAATTACCCCGAATCCGACCTGGCGGCCGACACCCGCGCGCAGCACACCTGCGGCGACGGCACCGGTGAGGGTTCCGGAAAGGCGTGCCGCGCAATACGTGGTCGAGGACGACCACGAGCAAATCGAGCCCGGTGATCGCACTGTTCTCATCATCGAGAATGACGCAACGTTCGCGAGGGTCCTGCTGGGGATGGGGCGGGAAAAGGGATTCAAGGGTGTCGTATGCCTCGACGGCGACAGCGGGCTTGCGGCGGCGCACGAGTACAGGCCCGACGCGATAACGCTGGACATTGACATGCCTGGCCTCGACGGCTGGAAGGTGCTGGAGCGATTGAAGCATCATCCAGCAACGCGGCACATCCCCGTTCACATCATCAGCGGAGTCGAGCGCCGCCAGCAGGGGCTCAAGGCGGGGGCGCTCGCGTATCTCGCCAAGCCGGTGAGCAAGGACGCACTCGATGAGGCATTTTCGCGAATCGCGACGTTCATCGACACTGTGCCGAAACACCTGCTGGTAGTCGAGGACGATGAGGCGCAGCGGAATGCGATTGTTGAATTGATAGGCCACGAGGATGTCGAGATCACGCCGGTTGCCTCGGCCGAGCATGCTCTCGAGGAGCTCGGCTCTGCAAAACATTACGACTGCGTAGTGCTCGACCTCGGGCTTCGCGACATGAGCGGGTTCGACTTCCTCGAGAAGGTGAAATCGGATCCGGCGAAGGCTGACCTCCCGATCATCGTCTACACAGGCAAGGAGTTGACGCAGGCCGAAGAGACGAAGATCAGGCGCTATGCGGAAACCATAATCGTGAAGGACGTGCGCTCCCCTGAGCGGCTCCTCGACGAGACCGCACTCTTCCTCCATCGCGTCGAGGCGAAACTTCCCGAGCAGAAGCGGAAAATGCTCGAGCAGCTTCACGATGCTGACGCCGTGATCGCCGGCAAGAAGGTGCTCGTGGTCGACGACGACGTACGGAACATCTTCTCGCTCACGAGCGTCCTCGAGGATCACGGGATGGTCGTCCGCTTCGCGGAGAACGGGAAGGATGCGCTCGAAGCGCTGAAGGAGGATCCGGAAGTCGACGCGATCCTGATGGACGTGATGATGCCGGAGATGGACGGGTACCAGACAACGAAGGCGATACGCGAGATGACTGCGTTCAAGTCGCTCCCGATAATTGCCCTCACGGCGAAGGCGATGAAGGGAGACCGGGAGAAGTGCATCGCTGCCGGTGCGTCAGACTACATCACGAAGCCTGTCGACACCGAGCAGCTCCTGTCACTGTTGCGCGTGTGGCTTTACAAGTAGACGATGCCACTCCTTCGGCGGCGACTGACGTGCCGCCGTACGATCCGGAGCTCGAGCGAGTGGAGATCGAACTCCTGCTGGAGGGGATATACAGGCATTACGGATTCGATTTCCGGTCGTACGCCTATGCCTCGATACGGCGGCGGCTGTGGAAGCGAATGGAAGCGGACGGGATCACGACTGTGAGCGCCCTCCAGGCGAGGGTGCTCCACGAGCCGCAGCTGATGGAGAAGCTGCTGCTCGACCTTTCGATCAACGTAACGGCGATGTTCCGCGATCCGGGGTTCTACCGTGCATTTCGCGAGAATGTGGTCCCGATCCTGAGAACATATCCATTCATCAGGCTCTGGCACGCGGGCTGCGCGACGGGCGAGGAAGTCTACTCGATGGCGATCCTGCTCCAGGAGGAGGGCCTGTATGACCGCTGCCGCATATACGCGACAGACATCAATGAGGTGGTGCTCCAGAAAGCGAAGGAGGGAATCTTTCCGCTGGACAGGATGCAGGAGTATACGGAGAACTACATCGCCGCAGGCGGCAAGCGCGCATTCTCCGACTACTACCTGGCAAAGTATGGAGGCGCGATCTTCAACGACTCGCTCACGAAGAACGTCGTCTTCTCGCTTCACAACCTCGTCACCGACCGCTCGTTCTCGGAGTTCAACGTAATTCTCTGCAGAAACGTGCTCATCTACTTCGACAAGAACCTCCAGGCACGCGTGCACGGGCTTTTCTACGACAGCCTTGCGATGTTCGGGGTGCTCGCGCTCGGCAGCAAGGAGTCGCTGCGGTTTTCGCCGTACGAGGAGAATTACGAGCAGATAAACGGGCAGGAGAAGATCTACAGGAAGGCCCGGTGAGTGACATCGCGATTGCGGTAGTCGGTGCTTCCTGGGGCGGGCTTGCGGCGCTCAGCGAGCTGATCGCGGCCCTGCCACGGAACTTTCCCGTTCCGCTCGCGATAGTTCAACACAGGAGCAGGCATTCCGACAACCTCCTTGCCACGCTGCTCCAGGACATTACCCCGTTGCGGGTCATCGACGTCGAGGACAAGGAGCCGCTCGAGCCGGGTAATGTGTACATTGCCCCGGCGAACTATCATATGATGGTGGAGAAGGGACATCTCTCGCTAACCACTGACCCCCTTGTGAGGTTCAGCAGGCCTTCGATCGACGTGACATTCATCTCGGCTGCTGACGCATATCGCGAGGGGACACTCGGCGTCGTGCTCACCGGAGCCAACGACGACGGGTCGCTAGGGTTGCGCCATATCGTCGATTGTGGTGGCAGGGCGATCATCCAGGATCCTGCGACAGCGGAAAGTCCAACGATGCCGCTGGCGGCAACGCTGGCTGTTCCGGAAGCGGAGGTGCTTCCGCTCTCGGAGATTCCTGCGCGGCTGGTGGCGATGTCGACGAAGGAGGCGAAGTTCAGGAGCCGAAACGCGGATCCGTACGCTCCAGTGGAGGAAGCGGAGTGACCGAGGATCGCCGCGTCAACCTCCTTCTCGTGGACGACAGGCCCGAGAACCTCCTTGCGCTCCAGGCGATTCTCGAGCCGCTCGGCCAGACGCTGATTTCGGCTCAGTCGGGAGAGGAGGCCCTCAAGCATGTCCTCCAGCACGAGTTCGCCTGCATACTTCTGGACGTTCAGATGCCCGACATGAACGGTTTCGATGTGGCGCAGATAATCAAGTCGCGCGAGAAGTCGAGATACATCCCGATCATCTTCCTCAGTGCCATCAGCAAGGAGGACTCGTACGTCTTCAAGGGCTACTCGATGGGCGCGGTCGACTATGTCTTCAAGCCCTTCAATCCCGACGTGTTGAGGTCGAAGGTCGCGGTATTCGTAGACCTTTACATAAAACAGCAGCAGCTGATGGAGCAGGCGGAACTGCTGGCCGACAGCCAGCGCCGCGAGCTGGAGCTCGAGCATCGTGCCGAACTGTTCGAGACCGAGGCGAAGTCGGCGGCAAAACTCACCGAGCTCAACATCAAGCTGAAGGAGCGGCAGGAAGAGCTCGAGCAGGCGATGGGTGTGCGCAACAGGTTTTACGCGTCGATGAGCCACGAGCTTCGCACGCCGATCAACGCAGTGATCGGCTACAGCACGCTGATGATCGACAACATCTACGGTCCGCTCAACGAAAAGCAGCGCGAGGGCCTGCAGCGCACCCTCCGCGCTGCGCGACACCTTCTCGAGCTGGTGAACGACGTGCTCGACCTCTCGAAGATCGAGGCGGGCAAGATCGAGCTGGCCCTGGCTCCCGTGAACGTGCCGAACCTTATCGACGATCTTTTCGTGACCGTCCGCCCGCTTGCCGACGAACATGGCAGTGAGCTCAGCTTCGACCGTCCCCCGGAAGAAATCACCATCGTGACGGACCCGCGGCGCGTCCGGCAGATCCTCCTCAACCTTCTCTCGAACGCAATAAAATTCGGGCGCCAGAAACCGATCAGGGTCGAGTGCAGGCCACGCGATGATGGGGGCGTCAGTATTTCGGTGATCGACGAGGGCGAAGGCATTTCGACTGAGGACCAGCAGCGCATATTCGAGGAGTTCGTGCAGGTGTCGCCCCACCAGCAGATGGGCACCGGGCTGGGCCTCCCGATCTCGCGCCGCCTCGCGACACTTCTCGATGGGTCACTCGAGGTGACCTCGCGCCCCGATTCGGGAAGCGTGTTCACGCTGAATCTGCCGGCCGAGGGGAAGCCGCGGATCTATGATCCAGACGAGCTTGTCGATCCAGACGAGCTTGTCGAGGACAGCGAGGCCCCTCCCGCGAAGGGTCCTGCAAGCCCCAAAATGGGGTCGGAAAAGGAGTCGGCTGTGAAGGTCCCGAAAGCCGGCCCGGAGTCGGCCGGGAAAGGGGTCCAGGTGGCATAGACCCTGCCTCCTGAGGGTATCTGGCCGCGTATCGCGGCCGTCATTCGGGAGGAAGCAATGAGAAAGATCAAAACGTTCATTCTGGTTCCGGCGGCCATTCTGGCATTAGCCGCTTGCGGACGGGAAGACAGCAGCAAGATAGATGAGGCGCTTAACGCCGACCTCACGCTGGCGGCCCAGGCTCGGCCGTATACGGCCATGGACAGCATTTCGGCCATGGAGCGCGCTTACGCGGCTCAGGGGCTTGCTCCCGTCGGTTACGCGCCTGCCGGTTATGCGCCGGTTTACAGCCAGCCGCAGGCACAGCCGGTTCAGCAGAGGGTAGTCTACAGGGATCGCCCTGTATACCGGACGACCAGTGCTTCGACGCCTGCGCCGCGCAGGACGACCGTCATCAAGCACACGAAACGTGACGCCGCGATTGGTGCGGCCGCGGGTGCGGCGATCGGCGCCGTAACGAGCCGCGACAAGCTCAAGGGTGCAGTGATCGGCGGTGTCGCCGGCGCAGTGCTCGGCGGAGTGATCGGAAACAACGTCGACGTTACAAGGCGATAGGCCTGTTGACGAGCGAGCCCCCCGTGCCGGAAGGCGCGGGGGGCTTTTTGCTGCAGCATTGGCACACGAGATTGAGAGCATATTTGTGATATCGATATTTTCCGGCCTGTCCTTTCGTCTCGCCGAATCGTCACCTGAGCGAGACAGGACCTTGGGGGTTTCCCCTATTGTTCTGGTGCCGCACCGGCCGTAGGATGAGGCCGTGAAAGATGAACCCGTCCGTCTCCGCGCACTGTGTGTTGGCCGGCACCAGTTTCTATCCGACCATATAGCAAGATTCTTCGGGTCGCTGGGAATCGATACGCGGCATGCGGCGGGCCTCGAGCAGGCTCTCCGAGTCTCACGTGACTTCAAGCCCGATGTGGTGATCGCCGAGTATGAGCTGCTGGCGATGCTTTCGCTCGAGGCGTGGGAGGCTGACGAGCTTCTGTCCCGCACCGCGGTAGTCGCAGTGAGCCTTTCGCGACGGCCGGACGACGCGCACCTCCTCGACATAAGCGGCATTGCCGGATTCCTCTACCTCCCCCGTCTCGATGCCGGGTTGGCGGGGAAAATCATCGCTGCGGCGGCCGCTTCGTCCCCGCGGCGATATGTCCCTTCCACTCCGTCGCTGTTCTCCCCTGAGGAGGCGGCCGTAGTCCAGCGCTAGCGACACAAGCCGCGCGATCCCTTAAATTGGGGCATGTCGAGCGATCCAATCACGAGTGTCTTCAACGATGGTTATATCGCTGAAGTCTTCGAATCATATCGGCGCGACCCTTCGTCGGTCGACGAGTCGTGGCGCCAGTTCTTCCGTTTCGCCGAAAAACTTGGCGGCGCGCTTCCCGGCTCTTTTGCGCCTCCGGCAGGGGGCCAGCCCGATTCGTCTCTCCTCGCGAAGGCTGCTGGAGCGGCTTCACTTGTCGATTCGATCCGCGTCTACGGTCACCTTGCCGCGCAGATAGATCCGCTTGGCAACACGCCGCCGGGGACGGCGGAGCTCACACCCGACTTCCACGGTCTTTCCGAAGCCGATCTCGAGACGATTCCGGGGGAGGTTCTGCGGTCGCCGGAGCCCACCGCGGCGGATGTCGTGAAGCGGCTGCGATCGCTGTACTCGAGCAATGTCGGCTTCGAGTTCGACCATGTGTCGAAGTTCGAGGAGCGCGCGTGGATCAAGTCGCAGATCGAGAGCGGGAGGATTCACGAGCCGCTTTCGCCTGATGAGAAGAAGGCAATTCTCCGCCGCCTCACCGAGGTCGACGGACTCGAACGTTTCCTGGGCAGGGTTTACCAGGGGTACAAGCGCTTCTCGATAGAAGGCACCGACATGATGGTCCCCATGCTCGACACCGCGATCGAGTCGGCTGCATCGCATGGCGCGACAGAGGTCAGCATCGCGATGGCGCACCGTGGCCGCATCAACGTGCTCGCTCACATTCTCCAGAAGCCCTACAAGACGATCTTCGGGGAGTTCGAGGGAAAACACGCTGAAGCCAATGCCGAAAGCGGCACGGGTGATGTCAAATACCATCTTGGTTTCGTGGGGACGAGAGAGGTGGGCGACTCGAGCGTCACGGTGTCGCTGATTCCGAATCCCAGCCATCTCGAGCTCGCGAATCCCGTGCTTCAGGGGATGGCCCGCGCGAGGCAGACCATTCTGGCCGGAGATGGCGAGCGTGATGAATCAACGGTCGTTCCCGTCTGTATTCACGGTGATGCAGCGTTTCCAGGCGAAGGTGTCGTCGCCGAGACGTTCAACATGTCGCGGCTGCGCGGATATCGGGTTGGCGGAACGCTTCACATCATCGCCAACAACCAGGTGGGCTTCACGACCGATCCCACCGATGGCCGCTCGACGCATTACTCGAGCGACCTGGCAAAGGGTTTCGAAGTGCCCATCGTCCACGTGAATGCGGAGGACGCCAACACGTGCGTGCGCGTGATGCAGCTGGCCGTCGAATATCGAGCGAAATTCGGCAAGGATTTTCTCGTCGATCTCGTCGGGTACCGGCGGCATGGGCACAATGAGACAGACGAGCCCGCGTTCACGCAGCCGGCGATGTACGCTCAGATACGGTCGCATCCTTCCCCGCGCGAGGTGTGGGGTGCCCGCCTTGTCGAAGAAGGCGTAATGACGGCCGAAGAGGTCGAGGCGCTCGACTCCGAGATCACTCAGAACTACGAGCGGATCCAGAGTGGGGCGTCGGCGCGTGACGGAGAGGGGCCGACGCCAGGTGAGACGGCGAAGGCATTCGACGCCGGCGGGCCGAGCCGCAGCGAGAACGTTCCCGCCGAAAAACTCGTCGCGCTGAATGAGCAGTTGCTGGCGTGGCCGCAGTCTTTCAAGCCGAACTCAAAGCTGGCTAAGACGCTTCGCCGCCGGCGGGAGACGATGGGCGATGCAGGCGGGATAGACTGGGGCCATGCCGAAGCTCTCGCATTCGCATCGCTGCTTGTACAGGGAACCTCGGTGAGGATGTCCGGGCAGGACATAGAACGGGGCACCTTCTCGCACCGCCAGGCAGTGATTCACGATGCAGAGACGGGCGAGATGTTCACTCCGCTCCAGAACCTGCCTGATGCCAGCGCGAAGTTCGAGATCTACAACAGCCCGCTTTCCGAGACGGCTGTGATGGGATTCGAGTACGGCTTCAG
>JBPPMU010000327.1:0-3003 GCA_051306215.1 Gemmatimonadaceae bacterium
TCTCGTAATGGTCCTGCCCGAAGTAGCTCCTTACGCGCGAGCGCAGCCGCTTGGCCTTGCCAACGTAGAGAATCCTGCCGTCGCCGCCCTTCCAGAGGTAAACTCCCGGGCCATCGGGCAGGTGTGGGAGCTTCGATGCGACGCTCTCGGGTATGTTACGCATGCTTTCTAATTATACCCGCCGCGCCTCTTTTAGTCCGCAGTCCGCAGTAGTCCGCAGTCAGTAGTCCGCAGTACGTCCGCAGTCCGCAGTCAGTAACTCAGTGCCCCCCAGCTACCCGCCTGAGCATACCCGTCATCCCGCGGGCCTCCTTGATCCCCATCCACGCCGTGATCGCGACGTAGACGACACCGAATACAATGATCACGACAAGGCCCGTCGAGAGGGTTGGCCCGCCAGCGAGGAGAAGCTTCACGCCCCACGCGGCAAGCGCAGCAACGCTTCCGGCGGCCCACAGCCGAAGCGTATAGGCCCTGGTGACCGACGTGCGACCGATCCGCTCGGCGAGCGCACGCCGCAGCAGGAAAAACTCGACCCACGCTGCAATGCCAGAGGCGGCAGTCAATCCCGCAACTCCGATCCTGGGGTCGATCCCCAGCGCGCCCGGAAGATACAGAGCGAAGAATGCCCCTAGTGCAAGGTTGATCGTCACGCGGACAAGGGCGAAACGGAGCGGCGTGCGCGTGTCGCGCAGTGCGTAGAAGGTCGATGAGTAGAGCCGTCCCCAGGTCGCCGCGAGCAACCCGATCGTCGACCCGGCGAGAACCTGCCACACCCAGACCGTATCGTCCCGCGTGAACCTCCCGGACTGGAACAGGATTCCCGCGATTACGTCGCCGAGGGCGAGAAAGGCGATCGCTGATGGCACGATGAAGTAGGCGATCCTCTCGAGGCCGGCATCGAGTCGCCCTCTCAGGTACGCGGCGATTTCCTCCGCGGTACCAAGCGCGCTCGACATCAGCGGCAGCTCGGCCGCCGAAACCGCCATGCCGAACAGGCTTACCGGCAGGGTGTAGAGGACCTGCGCGTACGAGACGACGGCGACTGCGCCCGTTGGAAGCCAGCTGGCGATGAACGAGTCGATGAACGCACTTATCTGGATGACGCCGCGACCGACAAACACCGGAACGAAGCTGCGGAACACGCCCCGCGAATGAACCGATCCGAAATCGAGATTCGGGCGCATTCCCTTCGCGAGCCGGAGAACCAGCGGGAGCTGCACGACGAATTGCAGCGCGCTTCCGGCCACCGACGCCCAGGCGAGTATCACCGCGAGGCTGGCCTGTGAAGTTCGCGGGCCAAACCCGACGAGCGCGACGATCATCGCCAGGTTCCACGCGACCGGCGCCGCATAACTCATGAAGAACCGGCGATGGCTGTTGAGTATTCCGAGACACCATGCCGAGAAAACGAGAAGCGCGGCGCCGGGGAAAAGAATCTGCACGAGGTGAATCGTCAGCTCGCGCTTCTCCCCGGTGAATCCGGGCGCAATGAGCCCGACGAGAAGAGGTGCCAGCACAACACCGAGCAGGACAACGACCGATGCGACAAGCGCGAGCGCGCTTATCACCGCGCCGGCCAGCCGGTTTGCATCCTCGTCCTGCTTGCGCGCCAGCAGTCCGCTGTATCCCGGTATGAACGAAGCGGAGAGAACTCCCTCACCGAACAGGTTCTGCAGCATGTTCGGGATGCGGAAGGCCGCGTTGAACGCGTCAGCCGCCAGCGAGGTGCTGAAGTAGTGAGCGAAGACCTTCTGGCGGATCAACCCCGCAACGCGGCTCAGCAGAATCCCGGCGCCGACGAGGAATGCCGCGCCGCGCGAGCGATCCGAGCTCATGCGAACCGGGCTACGTGGGCGCGGATTTCGGTCAGCAGTTGCTCAACGAGGTCGTCACCGTAACGCGCGAGAAGTGGAACGAAGTTGAGGCTCCGCTCCTGCGGCGATCCAAAGGGATAGAGCGCGCCGCGGGCTATTGCTGCGTCGTTGAGCGCGTCGGTGCCACGGCGTTTTATCCCCGCGGCAATCCGTCTCTCGAGTCGCTCGATCCGATGCACGACATTTCTCTCGAGGCCCTCCAGAACTCCGTTCGGAACCAGATCGTCTGCGCCCGCGCTTCCAATGTCGGCGATCGACTTGTCAACCGACGAGCGCAGCGTTTCGATTGCTTCGGTCACCGCCTGCGGAATCGATTCCCTGGCAAGCCGAGTCTCAACTGCATGTGGATCGCTGAAGTCCTCCACCTTCAATGCGTGCCTGTCGAGTATCCGCTTGATCCTCGGCTCGATGACGAAACCTGACCAGCGGGGCAGAACAAGCGGTGCCGCGACATCGAGTGCCTCAGCGACTGCCGTCACCTGCGCGAAGTACGCAACTTCCGCCGGGCCTCCCACGTAGGCGACGGTCGGGAGTATCGAGCGCTCAACGATCGGGCGAAGGAGAACGTTCGGTCCGAGAGTGCCCGGTGCGGATCCTGTGGCAGCAGACTTCGCGTCGCGAATCATGATCCGCTCGCGCCTGCCGTTCGATTCCGCAAAAGCAAGGCTCCTCCCGGCGACGAGCTTTACCTGCGCGGCGTGACCGGCGACCTTGAGCGCGCGGGACCGCTCGGCCAGCGTAGCTTCGATCTCTCCGGCGCACTCCAGTGACCTCACGAGCAGCGGATGCGCCGCAGTCCTGACGGCGGGATGCGCTGCGTCGAGCACCGAGACGCCGAGTGGCTCGAGGATCGCTCGGAGGAGCTGAACGTAAGCGCCGCCAACCGTTCGCTCGCCGGCATACGCGCTTCGCACCAGTTCAAGAACGCGGGCTGCAGAGGCCGACCCGGCTGCCGCCTCCAGAAGGCCGATCTGTTCGGTGACGTCACCTAGAGGCACCTGCGCCAGCGCGACGCCCGTCCCCTCCGGCTCAGCCATCGTAATGCGCACCGCGCCATCGGGAGTCGCTAAGACTGTGCTCGACGCCTCGGCAAAATCCGAGTCGTCAGTGGCGGCCCAGAAGACCG
>JBPPMU010000328.1:0-2147 GCA_051306215.1 Gemmatimonadaceae bacterium
ACCGGTGCCCATCGACACGGCACCTGACAGTGTGATCTTGGAGTCCGCAGAGCCCTTCTGGTCGCCTGACTCCTGACTCACGCCATCGTTCCTTCCGTCTCGTGGACGTGCCGGTTTTTCCAGTGTTCAGAGGACATTGTGTCGTAGACCGTGCTTCCATGCACCGGGCGGGATCGGGAGTCCAGTCGAGGGAAGTCAAGCGACGGCGACTGGCTCCGTCAGAACGACATCTACTTGCAGCGCACCTACGCCCACATCTGCCAGGTTCATCAAAACATCCTCGGAGTCTACCAACACCCGACCGGGGGCCTCGGCGCTCTAGTCTGCGTTCCGAGACGTGCGGTGATCTGGCGTCCGACCAGGAGTCACCCGAGGCGTGGATACATGAGCGAACGCACACATCAATCGAAGATGGGGTTCAACGCCACGTGGTCGATGGCCGTGGGTGGCATGGTCGGCGGTGGCATCTTCTCCGTGCTCGGTGTCGTGATCGAGCTCGCGGGCTGGTGGGCGTGGTTGAGCTTTGTCATCGCCGGACTGATTGCGCTGGTCACCGGGTACAGCTACGTCGGGCTGGTGCGCACCTACGGCGAGGGCGGGGGCGCATTCACGTTCTTGCGGGAGGCGGGACATGAAGGTTTCGCGGGGTCGCTGTCGTGGGTGCTCATCCTCGGCTACGTGCTCACGCTGTCGGTCTACGCCTACACGTTCGGCAGCTACCTCGGCGACGTGGTCGGACTGGGCGGCTGGTTCAACCGCGCTGCCGCGTTGACCATCATCGCGGTGTTGGTCGGCGTGAACCTCGTGGGTGTGGGCGAAGCGTCGGGCGTGGAGGTCGTCACTGTCTGGGCAAAGCTCGCGGTGCTGGTGGGGCTGGCGTGTATCGGACTGTGGCGGTTCCATCCCGAGTCGATCCACTACGTCCAGGCATCTCCCGGCGGGGCTGTCGGCTGCCTCATCGGGGCTGCCTCGATCTTCATGGCCTACGAGGGTTTTCAGCTACTCACCTATGACTACGACGAGATCGAGAACCCCGACCGCACGTTGTTCGTCGCGACACTCACTGCCATCGTCGCGGTCATCGGCGTGTACGTCATCGTCACGCTCGGCGCCTCGTCGCTCGTGGGCGCGTCGCAGATCGTCGAGGAGAAAGAGGTCGCGCTCGCCCTCGCTGGGGAGGCGGCCATGGGCACGACCGGCAAGGTGCTGGTTTCGATCGCCGCGGCTTTCAGTACCGCCTCGGCGATCAACGCCACGCTGTTCGCCACAGCGCGGCTGTCCAAGCGCGTCGCTCACGACGGCGAGCTGCCCAAGTTCTTCGAGAAGCAGAACACGAGTGGCATTCCCGACCGCGCCGTGATCACGCTGGGCGCCTCCGGCGCGGTGCTCGCAGTCATCGGCGGACTGAGCACGCTCGTCCAGGCGGCGAGCCTCGCGTTCCTGTTCACGTTCAGCACGGTCAACGTCCTGGCGGCGCTGCGGGTGGAGCACCGGCGTTGGCTGAGCTGGCTCGGGGCCGCCGCTGCCGGGATGGCCACCCTTGTCCTCACCGGCCGGCTGGCCTTCGAGGAGCCCATCACCCTGGCCATCTTGGTGGCGATGGTGGCTTTGGCGATCTTCGGCCGGCCGTGGATTCTCCGACATGTTGCGGTGGACCATGGCGGGAGAGATGGCTGACGAGCGAAACGGTTGCCAGTGCGCTGAATGCTCCGATGGCGTTGGACCCTGCACTCGATCCGGCTCGGATGGCTGGCGCTCGGGACGTCCACCTACCTCACGCGCAACCCAGGGAGGGCAAGGCGACGATCGCGATCCTGGGAATGAGCAGCTAGGTTGGGGGACTCGGAGTGCGGAGGGGCTCAGCCACGTGTACAACCTGATGGACGAGGTGACGAGGAACTTCACCCCTGTGTTGCGGAACGCCGTGTTGTTGGACCAACGGCCTTCGCTGCCGGTCACTGTATGCTCGCCGCCACGCTGGACTTCGACTCCGGGTGGGGGAGGGGGGCGCTTTCCGTTGCGATCGCCGTGGTCGTGCTGGTGGTGGCCTGGGGTCTTGGCCGCGGTGCGAGCCGAGCCTTCGAGGACCCACAGCAGAGCTACAACGTTCGGCGGCTGGTCCGCGCTGCGGCGTGGTTGGTTGTGTT
>JBPPMU010000329.1:0-7128 GCA_051306215.1 Gemmatimonadaceae bacterium
AAAGCCTTGAGCATCACGGTCGCGCCGCGACATGCCGGCGGCGGGCTGATCGTCGAATCCCTTGCCAACGCGCCACGATGGGTGCCGTGGACGATTGCGGGCGTATCCACCACCGTCGCAATCGTGATGGCTGCCTTGTACGTAATGCGGTAGTCCAGACAATCGCGAAGATCGCCGCTTTCCTGCCATCAGCTTTATCAGCCTAATTGCAGAACTCCGGACTCGTTTAGCTCATGCCGGAACGAGCTTCGGACTGAAGGGTGACTGGCTCGGCTTAAACCCGCAGGTAAGTGAAGCCAGCTTCCTGAGCGCTTCGGTGCACGCCCCCCGTTGACGATCGCGCCTCTAAACACAGAGGCCGATGTCCGCTTTCCGTCCGATTTGCCGCCTATATCGTTATTAGGTGGCTCCTTTCCCGGGCGGGATACCCGCCCACCATCCCTCAAAAGGAGGGTACACATGGCACAACGCCCGCTGGCGATTCTCATCGCCAAGATTGTCCCCGCCGCCGCTCTGATTGCCTGTTCCAGCCAGTCGCCCCTCGCGCCCCGCGATGGCACAAGGGCAGACGATGTCGAACTGCGGCTCGCCCGAGCCATCCCCGGCTTTTACGACCTCGAGTTCTCATGGAGCGGGACTGAGTTGACGATCATCGCGCACGTGAGGGATGCAAACAACGCGGCCCCCGAGGGTGGAACGGTAACCCTCCAGTATTGCTCGCTCGGCCCGCCAACTAACGACATCACGCAACCCGATGAAGCGGCGAGCAGCGCATGTGCAGATCACTCAGGGCACTGGGTCACGCTGGCAAAAGGAAGTCTGAATAGCTCAGGTGACTTTGTCCTGCCCTTCGGGCCGGTGTCGGTTGTGACCGTGATCGGCTTCCGTCTCGTGTATACCGGCCAGGGCAGCGGCGTGCAGAACGGCACCGCCGTCGAGGACTGGTATCGTCCGATTTGACCGTTGGTTTTTCGCTCCGCACCGACGATCCAGGCGCCGGCGTCATTCAGACGCCGGCGCTTCCACTTGCGGGGCTCCGGGACCGTAGGGTGAACGCCTGCGCTCCAGCCGGACAAGGCTGGCTCGAACCCTCACAACCTCCGGCCGTAGCGCCGGCTCGGGATCGTAGTTTAGAGCGAGGTATTGCCGGTACGCTCTGATGGCACCCCGGATGTCGCCAGTTTTGTCTGCCAGCCGCGCCTCTTCGCGCACGAGCGAAACCCACGCCACACCGAGAACGGAAGCGTTTCGGCGCAGGACGGCGGCGAGGGCGCGCTCCGGTTGGCCGCTCAGCTCCCATAATTGTGCCGCGACCAGCTGTCCCCACATCGCGGGTGGAATGTTGGCGACCCGCTGCAGCGCAGAATCCAGCAGCTCGAGCTTTTCCATGCGCTGACCCGATTCGCGCGCAAAAGCGAGCTGAGTGTCGAGGATCACACTATCAGTTGCGCAGATCTGGCAAATTCAGATCTCCAGCGCCCCACCGGAAAAGCTTGTCTGCGGCGACTGCTCGCGACGGCCCCCCCGTATTCAGCGCGAACTGTGCGGCGGTCCAGCGCGCCCAGTAGATGTCGTCGACATTACCTGACGAATCGGCTTGGTCGTTCAGGATCTGCAGCGCGAGCTCTGCATCAGGGAGACGGACAGCGAGGGTCTGGGCATACTGGATGCAGCGCCTATAACGGCGGTCGATCGCAGTTCAGCGAATCGTGAACGGCGGAGCTCCTGAACAGTGACATGGTAAGACAAAGCCTGATGGCCATGCTGGTTCAAATCCAGTCGCCCCGACTCAAGCCCCGCTGTCATTTGGCAGTGGGGCTTTTTTGAAAGCCGTTGCGGAGCTCAGACGACGTGAATCGCACGTCGCCTCTGCAGATGTTCTCGGGCATCTGCGCAATCTGCTAAGTGAGTGCAATCGAGGGGTGGTAGCGCGCTTCCTCCAGTTAGATGCCTTTGACCGCGGCGTATTCTATTGCGTGTCCGTTTCCGGGACCTCTTCCCGCGTTCATATCCAGACGCTGTGAGGGCGCGGATTTAACCTCTGCGGCTTCAACTCACTTAACAGGAGAACCCATGCTGAGGTTTCGCTCAGTCACATCTTCACTGCTTTTTTCATGCGGCCTTCTGTCAGGCTGCGAGAGCGACAGTGCTCTGGATCCGTCCCCTTCCAGTGAAGCCGCAACTTCCGCAACAAGGGTCCCGGAAACGCAACTCGCCGCCCCATCCAACATGGTTGCCCTCCCATCGACCTCGGACAATAGCATCGATGTCCGATGGGACGACAACTCGAGCAAGGAGACAGCGTTTGAAGTGTATCGCTCAACAACCGGAGCCGAGGGCGTGGTTTCCCTGATCGGCACGGCGAGGCGCGACGCAAGAACCGCAACTGACTCCGCGGTTTTGGCAGGACAAGAGTACTGCTACGAAGTCCGCGCCATCCAGGCAAGCGGCAAGAGTGTACTCGTATCCGCGTTCTCCAACACTGCGTGCGCGACGATTCCGGCACCTCCGCCGCCGCCAGCCTCCCCTCCGTTGAGCGCATCCCAAACGACCGTCAGACCCCTTTCCAGTTCGTCGGTTTTCGTTCAGTGGACAGCAGTGGGGCTGGACTTCCGCATCGAGAAATCGCTGGACAACGGAGCGTCGTGGAGCGTGGCCGGCGTTGCCAGTAACATCGTGTACTTCACTGATCATGCGCAGACCGAGCAACGGGTATGCTATCGTGTGGTCAGCTTCAACGTGGGCGGTGATGCAGTGCCTTCGAACACGGCGTGTACGACTCCTCCCGCGGCGGTAGCCAGCATAACCGTGACACAGATCGATGCCGAGACAATTGAGATCAAGTGGATCGACAACTCCGCGGTCGAGGACGGATACTTGGTGTGGTTCCAGATGTTCACGCTGGTGTGTGGATATGAGTCGGGCTGGAGCGAATCCGACTTGATTTCCGCTGGGCTGCCAGCCAACAGCACGGCTGTCCGAATCCCCGCACACGGACTAGTGCTCGAAGAGGGCGTCTGCGGGGGGTACCAGCCATCGCTCGAGATCCAAACGTTGAAGGACGGAGGCTATTCCTCCTCGACCTACAACCTCGGCCAGTAGGACTACCAACTCAGGGCGGACCCCCACTGCCACCGAGCAGTGGGGGCTTTTGATGCCGCAGGCTGCGCCGGCTGTTAGCAGGCCGGAATACCATCTTTTTAGGAATTACCGAGCTGTTGGTTTGCCCTCGTAAGGGCGAATCGCCGATCCGTTCGCTGCACAGCGGGGACGATTGAACTGGCTTTTTCTGCGTAGAGGTCTCTTCGATGGCTCATTGGAGCGAATCGCCGAAGCCCAGGACGGGATGAAGGAAGGGCTGCAGCGTCGAGGCCAGTAAGTTAGGTGTCGGTGCCTAGCCCTGAGGGTGAGTTTGGGGATGAGTTTCTTCCGGGAGAGTACGGCATTGATGTCGGGACACTTCGGCACCGACGCCCGGTTTCCCTCTAGAGTCCGGCAGAATGTAGTAGTGGTTAGTGTTTTGCCCTGCTTCGGGAGCAGGAGGTCGCTGGTTCAAATCCAGTCGCCCCGACTTATTGAATAGAGCCCCTCCAATGCTTTGCATTGCAGGGGCTTTTTGCTGTCCCGAGTCGGGGGTGAGTTTGGGGGTGAGCTTCTCCCCAAGTTTTGCGGAGCTAGAAGATGCCATCGAACGGTCCGGCGCGCTTCGCGGATGATCGAGCAGAACATCGCGTTTTCCATCACCACCCAAACCGGCCTATCTCTCGATCGCACGCGCCCGCGCAACGACCCGACGGGGTCGTTAAGGCCCAATGTGGGGCATCGTCGCTGGCAATTGCGAACGGCGTGCGGGTGCTGCGGCGTCAAATTGAGCCCTGGCCCCGACGGCGTACCGCCTTGCAAATCTGACGCACGTGGCATTTATTCCAGTATTCTTCGGAATACTGGAATGCCAAATATGAGACCTCGCGTCGTGAAGGACACACTTTACGCAACTTGGGCTGAGACCGCTCAGGCACTCGCCAGCCCCAAGCGCATCGAGCTGGTTGATATTCTCGCCCAAAGCGAACGAACTGTAGATGCGCTGGCGCGGGAGTCAGGCCTCACCGTCAACAACACAAGCTCTCACCTGAAGGTGCTGAAAGCCGCACGACTCGTCGAAACAAGGAAAGAGGCGCAGTTTGTCTTCTACAGGCTCGCCGACAATGCGGTCGTTTCCCTGCTGGACGGCATCCAGCAGGTCGCGCGACGTCGGCGCCACGAAGTCAGTGAACTCGCGGACGCTTACCTGGAGGGGCGGGACGGCCTCGAGCCAATCGACG
This sequence comes from Gemmatimonadaceae bacterium, assembly GCA_051306215.1. Taxonomy (GTDB): domain Bacteria; phylum Gemmatimonadota; class Gemmatimonadetes; order Gemmatimonadales; family Gemmatimonadaceae; genus UBA4720. The sequence continues at coordinate 4,323 of JBPPMU010000329.1, forward strand.
CCCCCGAGTTGCTGCGCAGGCTCAAGAACGGAGATGTCACCCTGATCGATGTACGACCTGCGCTCGAGTACGACGCCGGGCACATCGAAGGTGCTCATTCCCTGCCGCTGAGCGAACTGAAAAACCGACTTCGGGAAATTCCAAAGGATCGGCCAGTCGTAGCGTATTGTCGCGGACCGTACTGCGTCCTCGCAATCGACGCAGTTGAGCAGCTTCGGGCGAAGGGGTATGAGGCGCGACGCTTTGCCGATGGCCTTCCCATGTGGCGTGTGGCGGGCTTGCCTGTTGTTTACGGTCCCGAGCCACGGCGAAGGCCTGAACGACACGCCAGCGCCGATACGTCCCGAAAAGCACGGACGAGTAATTGACGTGACAAACGCTGCATCGTTCGAACGCGACAGGCGATCAATCGGAGCGCCCGCTCTTGGGCTTCGCAAAAACTGGCAACAATCTCCGCTTCTCGTTCTGATTAATGCCTTCGTCGATGCATCTGTCGGCTTCGAGCGAAGCATTCTTCCACTTCTCGGTGAGCAGGAGTTTGGGCTCGCTACGAAAGAGTGCGGCGCTCTCGTTCATCGCTACGTTCGGAGTTTTAAAGGCGCTCACCAATCTCATTGCCGGGCGCCTTGGAGGCCGCAGCCCTCGGGAGTCTCGGCGCCGGGCGCGGACTCGGCGTTTGGATGATTTCCCGGCTTCGCACTCGGTATTGGCACGGCAATGGTTTATCCGACTCTGTTGGCGGCGGTGGCAGACGTAGCGAATCCTGCATGGCGTGCCTCGGCTGTGGGCATTTACCGCCTGTCGCGTGACCTCGGGTACGCCGTCGGAGCGATTGCAGCAGGAATGCTCGCTGACGCCTTTGGCATGAACACAGCGATTCTGGCGGTCGCCGGTGTCACCGCCGCGTCAGGCCTCAGCGTCGCTATCCGGATGCCTGAAACACTTCGACATCATCGAGAAAGCGACGGGCGCCCTTTTCCCAGGTCACCATGAAGACTTTGCTCATTATCAACGACCCGCCCTACGGAACCGAGCGTATTTACAACGCCCTGCGTCTTGCGACGACGCTGCTCAAGCGCGGTAACGAAGACCTGAAGGTCTTCCTGCTGGCCGACGCGGCCTCAGAAAGCAAGGCCGGACAAGTGGTTCCGTCCGGCTATTACAGCGTCGAGCGCATGCTCAGGGTGATCCGCTCGAAGGGAGCAGAGATCGGCGTATGCGGCAGCTGCATGGATGCACGCGGACTTCAGGAAAGCGAGCTCATCGAAGGCACCCATCGCAGCACGATGGAGGAACTCGCTGACTGGACCGTCGGGGCTGACAAAGTAATCGTGTTCTGATGCACCGGGCACGACACCCCGAACTGAAACCACGAAACGAGGTAATCAGGTGTTACTAACTCGAGGAAAAACGTGAACAGCTCCACAGGCAGGCCCAAAACAGTATTGGTGCTCGGCGGCGGCGTGGGTGGCATCGTCGCAGCCAATCATCTCAGAAAACAGCTGGCGCCCGCGGACCGCGTCGTCCTGATCGATCGCGAGTCGCAGCATGTTTTCCAGCCGTCGCTGCTCTGGCTCGCCATCGGCGACAGATCACCAAGTGACATCCAGCGCCCTCTCACACGACTAGTCAGACGGGGCGTCGAGGTGATAACAGGCGACATCGACGCGTTCGACCCGTCGGTGGGCTCAGTCCGAGTCGACGGTAGCGTACATCACGGCGATGCGGTGATCGTGTCGCTCGGGGCAGAGCTCGCGCCTGAAGCAATACCTGGACTGGCAGCAGCGGGCCACAACCTGTACAGCGTAGGCGGCGCGACTGCGATGCGTAACGCTCTTGCCCGCATGAAATCGGGCAGAGTAGTCGTCCTCACAGCGGCACCGGCTTACAAGTGCCCGGCCGCCCCGTATGAGGCAGCGATGCTCATTGAGTCTGCGCTCCGCCGACAGGGTGTACGCTCGGCAGTTGCGATCGACCTGTACGCGGCCGAGCCTGGGCCGATGGGGGTAGCTGGCCCGGCGGTTTCACTTGCCGTGCGACAACTCGTCGAGTCGAAAGGCATCAACTATCACCCCTCGCACCAGGTGACGGCGGTTGATGCGACTTCGCGACAAATCTCGTTTGCTAACGGCGCATCCGCCGACTTCGATCTTCTGATCTACGTTCCTCCTCATCGCGCGCCCGCGGTCGCTCGGGATTCCGGGCTCGCTGACGGATCGGGCTGGATACCGGTGAATCGCGAGACGTTCGAAACATCATTTGCAAACGTGTATGCGATCGGAGACGTCACGAGCGTTCCGCTGACAATGGGGAAACCACTCCCCAAGGCTGGTGTTTTCGCGCACGCGCAGGCGGAGGTCGTTGCAGCGAACATAGCAAGCAACTGGACGGGGAGCGGAAACGTGAGGAAGTTCGATGGGCACGGCCAGTGCTTTCTCGAGATTGGCGATGGGCGGGCCGGTCTGGGATACGGCGACTTCTACGGAGAGCCCGTGCCACAGATCAAGCTCAAATCCCCAAGTCGCTGGTGGCACTGGAGCAAGGTACTCTTCGAGCGCCGCTGGCTGCGCCAATGATCGTGGACGAAAAGGAACGGATACGGGGCTGCCAGGGCTTGGGCCTCGGGGGTGAGTTTAGGGTGAGAAGCGCCGCTGCCGTTGTCATCCGATCACACCAGCCGAGCGGCCAGCATCGTCAGGTCATCGTGCGCGTCAGAGTGCCCCCCGAATGTCTGCACCTCGTCGAGCACCGCGCGCACCAGCTCCGAGGCCGAACTGCCGCGCTGCGCCAGCAGCACCTCGCGGAG
>JBPPMU010000330.1:0-30182 GCA_051306215.1 Gemmatimonadaceae bacterium
GGCAACGTGCTCGTCGAGGACGCGGGCCTGATACGATGTGTGCTCCCGTGAGGTCCAGGCGTCGAGCGAACCGCCGAGTGTCTCGAGGGCAAGGGCGAGATCTTTCGTCGTTCTCGTCGGTGTCCCCTTGAACACCATGTGCTCCAGCATGTGCGAGACGCCCATCACCTGCGGCGGCTCGTTGAGCGAAGCCGCGCGCACCCATGCCCCCAAAGCAACCGACCGCACTCCCGGCATGTGCTCCGAGAGTACGGTCAGTCCGTTCGAGAGGACAGTGCGGCGAAGAGCTAGCTCATCCTTCGTCGCGAATGCGCTCACTCTTTGCTGCGGCCTCCGCCACTGCGGGGCGACCGGCTGCGCGGGCGGCGCGGACGATCGCTGCGCTCACGCGATTCGCCACTTTCCACCGCAACCGCCTCGCCTTCTTCGCTCGAATCGGTCGCCGCAGCGGGCGCCGCCGACGAGGCCTCGAACGGAGATCCGCCGTCTGCCTCAGGCTTCGGTACCAGCGCCTTCATCGACAGCCGAAGGCGTCCGCGCTCATCGCGCTCGAGCAGCTTCACCTTCACGCGGTCGCCCTTGCTCACGACGTCCTCAGTCTTCTCGGTGCGGCCGTGCTTGAGCTCGGAGATGTGAACGAGTCCTTCAGTTCCCGGCATGATCTCGACGAAAGCGCCGAAGGCGGTCGTGCTCTTGACCGTTCCCTCGTACGTGTCGCCAATGATCGGCTCGGCTGTGAGCGCCTGAACCATCTGGCGCGCGCGCTCCATCGCCTCGCCACCGACTGCTGCGATCGTGACGAGTCCTGCATCGTCAACGGTCAGCTCGGCGCCTGTCTCTTCCTGGATTCCACGGATCGTCTTGCCCTTCGGTCCGATGAGCTCGCCGATCTTCTCGGGGCTGATCGAAATTGTGACGATGCGCGGAGCGTAAGCCGACAGGTCGGCACGCGGCGCGTCGAGCGCCTTCTTCATCTCGCCGAGGATGTGGAGGCGGCCTTCACGTGCCTGGTCGAGGGCTTCCTTCATTATCTCTATCGAGAGACCCATGACCTTGATGTCCATCTGAATGGACGTGATGCCTGTCTCGGTTCCTGCGACCTTGAAGTCCATGTCGCCGAGGTGATCTTCGGTTCCAAGGATGTCGGTGAGGATCGCGTACTTGTCGCCTTCCTTGATGAGTCCCATCGCGACGCCGGCGACTGCCTGGCGAATCGGAACACCCGCGTCGAACAGGGCGAGCGATCCACCGCAGACCGAGGCCATCGATGATGATCCGTTCGACTCCAGAACTTCGGATACGATGCGGATCGTGTACGGGAACTCGTCGAACGGCGGCAACACGCTCTGAAGCGCGCGCTCGGCAAGATTTCCGTGGCCGATCTCGCGACGGCTGGTTCCGCGCATTGGGCGGACCTCACCGGTGCAGAACGGCGGGAAGTTGTAATGCAGCATGAAAGACCTGGTGGTCTCGCCCTTCTCGTCGATCGAGTCGAGCCGCTGCACGTCCCGCGCGGTGCCGAGAGTTGCGGTGACGAGCGCCTGGGTCTGGCCTCGCGTGAAAAGAGCGGAGCCATGCGTGCGTGGAAGTACAGTCGTGTCGATGCTGATTGCCCGGACGTCCTTCGGCCCCCTGCCGTCAACCCGCTTGCCCGAGTCAAGGACCTGGGAGCGGAGCGCGTTGTACTCGACGTCGCCTACGTGGATGCCGATATCCTTCGGGTTATCGGGGAACTCCAGGGCTAGCAGCTCGGCGAGTTCTCTCTTGACGCGCTCGACTGCCTCGATGCGGGTGTGCTTTTCTTCCTGATTGATGGCATCGGAGATCTTCGATACTCCGAGCTCGTTGACGCGGGCGACGAGCGCTGCGTTCGGCTCGGCCTTCTTCCACGACATTTTCTCAGCGCGGCCGCGGGATAGCAGCTCTTCCTGCATGTCGATCAGCTCACGCAGGCCACCCTGCGCAACGTTGAGGGCGTCGAGTACGTCGTCTTCGCCGACTTCGATCGCTCCGCCCTCGACCATCATTATCGAGTCCTTCGATCCAGCCACAACGATATCCATGTCGCTGTATGGGAGCTGCTGGAACGTTGGATTGAGGATCCAGTTCTCCTGGACTCGTCCAACCCGGACGCCGGCGATCGGTCCCATGAAGGGAATCTTCGATGCGTTGATGGCGTACGATGCCGCGACGAGTGCCATCACGTCTGCATCGTTCTCCTGGTCTGCGGAGAGGACGTAGATGTAGACCTGGACCTCATTCTGGAATCCTTCCGGGAAGAGAGGGCGAATCGAGCGATCGATGATGCGCGCCTTGATTATCTCGGAGTCGTGGGGGCGGCCTTCACGCTTGATGAAGCCGCCGGGGATCTTCCCGGCCGCGTACGCCTTGTCCTTGTACTCTACGAGGAGGGGGAAAAAGGGCAGCGAGCTTTCCTTGTCGCTGACTGTCACTGCGGCGAGAATGACAGTGTCGCCGTACTGCACCAGGGCGGAGCCTGATGCCTGTTTCGCCATGCGTCCGGTCTCGATTACGAGCTTCCGTCCGGCGAATTCGCGTTCAATTCTTTCCATCGGTTTCTTTGCCTTTGCTTGTTCTGGAGAGAACACAAAACGCGCGCGGGCACGAAAGTGCGCCCGCGCGCGGGACAGCTTCAGAAGTTCGGGTTAATGGCGGAGACCAAGGGCCGCGATGATCTTGCGATACCCTTCGAGGTCGGTCCGCTTCAGGTAGTCGAGCAGTCTACGACGCCTTCCGACCATCTTCAGCAGGCCCTGCCGGCTGTGATGGTCCTTGTGGTGCTTGCGGAAGTGGTCGGTCAGGTAGTTGATGTTCTCGGTGAGAATCGCGACCTGGACCTGCGCGGAACCGGTATCGGTTTCGTGCGTGCGGTACTTCTCGACTGTTGCGGTCTTCTGAAATGCCATGTTGCTGTGATCTCCGCGCGCGTGCGCGCTTGGTTTCTTTGATTCTTGCTAAGCCTTTAAAAATACCCAGCTTAGGGCCTCAGGTAAAGGGGCCTCAACAGGACTGAGGGGGGTAAACCCTGGGGTAATGAGTGGTTGTCGAGTCAGGCCCGTCGTCGATTGTCAGCGCGACGAGGTTCTCGGCCGCCGACGCATAATAGAGGCATCCGGGATTCGACGATGCCACGCCCCGCACGAGGGGAAATGGGGGTGCAGGCGTCGAGAGAAAGCCTCATCCGAGCCCCCGGGACAGCCGATTCTGGCCCGGGAAACCTGGTTCATCTGCGTCATACGGTGTCGGGATCAATCCTGAAGTGAAGCGATATCCCCCGGCGTGTCCTCGATCTGCAGCTCGCTGCGCACCTCCTTCACGCCGTTTACGCCGCGGACGGTCTCGAAAACATCATCGAGCTCGTCCCGAAGGGCCACGCCGCGCAGCGTGACGTTTCCGCCATCCGCCACGACCTTGATGGAACGGGGATTGTCAACGCTATGACCCAGACGGGCGCGAATCCTCGCCTCGAGCTGGTGGTTCGTAGGCTCCTTGTCGTTGAGTTGAGCGCGCGCCTCGGCCGCCTTTCCCTTCGCCCGGTTTCGCACGTCCTCTGCCCTTCCCTGCAGTGACTCACTCGTCTTGCGGGTGGCCTTGGCCGACTTGTCCCGCACAAGCGCGCGCCTGCGCCCGCCACGTCCCGCATCCATGAAGTACATCAGCGCAGCGCCAAGTCCGACGCCCGCGAGCATTCCAAGTCTTCCCCTGATCATGTTCATGGTTCCTCCTTCCAGATCCAGAATTCCAGGCCGCTGCTCAGGCCCCGCTCCGGATTATCCCTGCATCGTGCGAGCCACAGGCTCCTGAACGATCGCTTCGATCTGGCCATCCTGAACCAGCAATTCGAACGTCTGGCCCGGTGAAAACTGGGATGTCGAAGAAAGCGTCTGCCCGTCTTTCGCGCGCGCTACCGCATAACCGCGCGAAAGTGTCGCAAGCGGGCTGAGCGCGTTAAGCCGGCCTGCGGCACTCGTTACGAGTGAACGTCGGCGCTCCGCTGCGCGCATTGAAGCATTCTTCATGGCGCGCGCAGTTGTTCTCAATTCTGTCACTGCGGATTGCCGCCGCTGGAGGATTGCGGCTCTCAGCCGCCGCCGCTGGCGCTCGAGCGCGGCATGAAGGTCGCCGAGAGACGGCACCGCCGATTCAGCGGCCGCCGAGGGCGTCGCGGCGCGAAGGTCGGCAACGAGGTCGCAGACTGTTACGTCGATCTCGTGGCCGACGGCCGATATCACGGGGATTTCACAGGAAGCGATCGCGCGGGCGACGCGCTCGTCGTTGAATGCCCACAGATCCTCCCGCGATCCTCCACCGCGACCGACGATAAGGACATCGGCATATCGCCACCGCGCCACTCGCTCGATCGCTCTGCATATCGAGAGCGGCGCTCCGTCACCCTGAACGATTGCCGGTGAGAGAACAATCCGCATACCCGGGCGACGCCGCTGCGCCACCGAAACGATGTCGGTGAATGCCGCACCTGTGTGGCTCGTCACGACAGCGATACATCGCGGGTAGCGAGGGATCTCGCGCTTCCGCTCTGGAGCCAGCAGCCCGTCAGCGGTCAGCCGGGCGACAGTCTCCTCCATCGCCTTGCGCCACAGCCCGTCTCCCGATGCTTCAATTCGAGTGACACGAAGCTGAAGCGTCCCGCGGCCTGGCCAGAACGTCATCTGGACCAGCGCTACGACGGCCATCCCGTCGTCTGGCGATGCGGGAATCTTCCACTGGTCGCTGCTCCATACGACGCACGACATCTGCGCGGCAGAATCGCGAAGTGTGAAATACCAGTGGCCGTTGCGGTTGCGCTTGAAGTCGGTGACTTCTCCACTGACCCACAGGCGCGCGGGCACGTGCCGCTCGATCAGTCCGCGCATCCGGTCGTTGAGATCGGTGATCGAGAGTGGCGCCTCGCGTGTCGTGCCCGCCTTCATGCCTTCGCCGCGCGAAGTGTGTTCGACAGCAGCATCGCGATTGTCATCGGACCTACACCGCCAGGCACAGGCGTGATGCGCGACGCAACCTCGCTCGCGGAATCGAAGTCGACGTCGCCGACGAGGCGGTACCGCTTCGGTGATGAAGGATCGTCGATCCTGTTTACGCCGACGTCTATCACAACCGCACCCGGCTTCATCATGTCGCCGGTTACAAGGCCGGCCCGCCCGGTCGCAACTATCAGGATGTCTGCACGCTTCGTGTGAAACTGCAGGTCGCGGGTATGCCTATGACACACTGTGACTGTCGCGTTTGCTCCGTCTGAGTCCTGCATCAGGAGCGCGGCGATCGGCTTCCCCACGATGTTGCTTCGGCCGACAATAACGCACTCGGCCCCGCGTGTATCGACACTCGACCTGCGGAGAAGCTCGATGATTCCCGCGGGCGTGCATGGGACGAATCCGTCGCGCTGGCCGGTAAGAAGCTTTCCGACGTTCACCGGATGGAAGCCATCGACGTCCTTGCGAGGATCTATCGTTCTTATCACCGCGTCAGCATCGATGTGCTTCGGGAGAGGCATCTGGACGAGTATCCCGTGAATCAGCGGATCCTCGTTGAGGACACGTACCACGCTCACCAGTTCCGCCTGCGAAGTCGATTCGGGGAGCTGCACCTTCGCGCTGTGCATCCTCGCCTCGATGCACGCTCTCTCCTTTGACCGAACGTAGACCGTGCTCGCCGGATCTTCCCCAACCAGCACTACGGCAAGACCGGGCCGGGTTCCATTCTCGATCAGCAAAGCCGACTCCCGAGCGATTTCCTCGCGAATCTGCCGGGCTACGGCTACGCCATCGATAATTTCAGCGGGCAAAATCCACCGCGCGTGTCTCGCGGATCAGGACAACCTTGATCTGACCCGGATACTGGAGCTCAGCCTCGATGCGCCGCGCGATCTCCTCGCTGAGTGTCGTCATGCGAGCATCGTCGACATCGTCGGGCGTGACGATCACGCGCACCTCGCGGCCTGCCTGGATCGCGAAAACCTTCTCAACCCCTCGATAACTCGACGCGATTTTCTCCAGTCCCTCGAGCCGCTTCACGTATGTCTCGAACGCCTCGCGCCGCGCTCCCGGGCGTGAGCCGGAGATCGCATCCGCGGCTTGCACGAGAACCGATATCTCGCTCTCGTGGGGAACGTCGTCGTGGTGTGCGGCAATGCAGTTGATCACGAGCGGATGCTCGCCGTAACGCGTTGCCATCTCGACGCCGAGCTGGACGTGTGTGCCCTCGTGCTCATGGGTGAGGACCTTGCCGATGTCGTGAAGCAGCGCGCCGCGCCTCGCCATCGCCACATCGAGACCCAGCTCGGCAGCCATGATTCCCGCCAGCCACGCAACTTCCTGCGAGTGATTGAGGATGTTCTGGCCGTAACTCGTGCGCCATCTCATCCGGCCGATCAGGCGGATTAACTCCTGGTGGAGGCCGTGAACGCCGCTGGCGTATGCCGCGCGCTCACCTGTATCAATGATTCCGGTGTCTACTTCCTCGCGGGACTTGGCAACAACTTCCTCGATGCGGCCGGGATGAATGCGGCCATCGGCAACGAGCTTCTCGAGCGACAGGCGCGCGACCTCGCGGCGGACAGGATCGAAACACGAGACGACGACAGTATCGGGCGTGTCGTCGATGATCACGTCAACGCCCGTGGCGAGCTCGAACGCCCTGATGTTACGCCCCTCGCGGCCGATGATCCGCCCCTTCATCTCGTCGTTCGGAAGCGCTACCGCTGAAACCGTGGTCTCCGCGGTCTGCTCTGCAGCGATCCGCTGAATCGCGAGCGCGATAATCTTCTTGGCCTCCCGGTCGGCGTTCCGGCGGGCCGTCTCCCGGATGTCCCGGATCTTGTTCGCGGCGTCGGCCTGGGCCTCGTCGGCCAGGCGCTGAACGAGCTCGGCCTTTGCTTCCTGCGCGGAGAGTCCGGCGAGCTGCTCGAGCCGGCGGCGCTCCTCGGCAAGCAACCGGTCGAGCTCCTGCTCGCGAGATGCGAGGGCCTCCTGGCGGCGCCCGACGTCTGCGACGCGGGCAGCGGCTTCCTTCTCGCGCTGCTCGATGAGGTCGTATTTTCGGTTGAGGAGCCCTTCCCGATCGAGGACGCGCTTCTCCTCCGACTCGACGTCTTCGCGACGCTTACGAGCCTCGAGCTCCCATTCCTCGCGGAGCCCGATCAGCTCTTCCTTGCCGGTTAGAACGGCGGTCTTGCGGAGGGAGTCAGCTTCGCGGGCCGCGTCCTCCAGGACGCGCCTCGCGGTTTCTTCAGCGGTGGCCCGCGCCTGGAGCTGGCGCTCGACCTCGGATTTCCTCCCCGCACGCCTACCCAGAAAGAAAAAAGCCGCAGCGGCTACAACTATGAGTCCTGAGCCAACCGCGGCAAGCAATGCCGTAGCAGTCATTTCACGGATCTATGTAGAGCCCGCGGCAAGCCACAGGCGGCCCCAATCGCGCCGAAAAGTCGTCGCGTGTCTGGGGCTTAAACTAACCGTTACGCTTCGCCGGGGGGAGCCAGGGGCGGATTTCGTCGCTCAGGGCGCGCATTTCGGCCGCCATCGACCCGGCCTGCTCACGGGCCTCGAACAGCTCCCCGGCGATCCTGAGGGCCGCGAGGATCGCCGCCTTGTGGCTCTCGATCCTTGCACCCGAATCCATCGTCTCATTTATCACCTGCTCGACATAGGCCCCGACAGCGTGGGCGTGCTCGGGAGAGCTTTCGGTGCGAAGGGTGTACTCGGCACCCTGGATCGTGAGGTTCACGACGTTCTTCTTCGCGCTCATCGGGTCGCCTCCTCATGCTGCTGGCGGAGAAACCTCACCCGGTCGAGAACCTGGCGCGTGCGGGATTTCGCGGCCTCGAGACGTTTTTTCAGGTCGGCGTTCTCCATCTCGAGCTTTTCAAGGCGCTCGGGGGTCACTTTCCCGCTCCCTGATGACGCGTCGATTGCTTTGACCCGTGCCTCGGCCTGAAGCGCCCTGCGCCTGAACCCGGCGAGCTCGTCCCCGAGATGCCTCACGAGCTGCTGTAGCTCGGCGAGCGCTTCTTCCTCAGGCCGTTCGTTGTCTGATGCCAAGTTCGCCCTCGAGCGTGCCTAGAATTTTCGCCGTTCGACCCTGAATCTCCCGGTCGCGTAGTGTGCGCTCAGGATGCCTGAACGTCAATCTCCAGGCAAGGCTTCGATGCCCGTCAGGAATGCCAGGTCCGCGGAACTCGTCGAACACGTCGAGCGACTCGAGCAGCTCGCCTGCGCTCCTGCGGATTGCCGCGGCGACCTGTTGCGCGGAAACTGCGTCAGGCACGATGAGCGCGAGATCGACTTCCATTGCAGGCAAGGTCGGGACTGGCTGGTAGACCTTTGCCGTCCTGTCGCCCGTGGACCCGACCTGCCTTGGGCTCTCGAGATCAACCTCGATCCCGAATGCCGGCGGTGCCCAGACCGGTGCATCGAGGTCGAGCCGCCTGACCGAGCCAACTGCCCTTCCGCTGACCGTCACCGTCCAGAGCGCACCGCCAACGGTGGGCACGCACTCAACCTGTTCGCCAGGATACGCGGCCGCGGCAAGCCCCTCAGCAAGGCCTTTGGCATCCCACTCGTCGAACAGCGACGGATGCGGCTCGGTGAAATGCGCCGGAGCTCTGTGGCCCGACAAAACCATCGCCGCGCGCACTCGTTCCACAGGCGCGCCTGATTCCTCCCGCTCGGCCATGAACACTGTGCCGATCTCGAACAGGCGCACGTTGCCCTGCATGTGCGAGAAGTTGTACTCGACCCTTCTCGCGAGAGTGTCGAGTATTGTCGAGCGCAGATACGCCTCGTCTTCGGCGAGCGGGTTCCTGACCCTGTGCGACTCGTGCCCGGACCTCACGAACGGCATCGGCCGGGCCTCGAGGAAACCCGCGGCGACGCACGACGATCTCACGCGCCGCGAGATGATCTCCATCGGCGCATCCCGGAGGTTGCCTGGCCGGAACGGCCTGATCTCCGAAGAGAACTTCTCGTAGCCGTGGAGGCGCGCGATCTCCTCGATCACCTCGACCTCGCCCGCGATATCCTGCCTGAAACTGGGTGGAGTGACGAGGAGCTCGCCGGCGTCGTGATTCACGACGAACTCTACCGACTCGAGATATTTCACAATCGCACCCGACTCGATCTCATCGCCGAGCACGCGGGCGACGCGCGAAGGCCTTACGCGAATCGCGCCGGTCGGGAGCGAAGGTTGGTAGGCATCGGTCGGGTCGCCGTCAGCGGCACCGCCCGCAATCCTGATCATCAGCTCAACCGCGTACGCGAGCCTGTCCGCAACAGCCGCCACATCGACCCCCCGCTCGAACCTGTAGCTCGCGTCTGTCGCGACGCCGAGCTTGCGGCGGGTAGCCCTTACGCGACGCGGGTCGAATGCCGCTATCTCGAGGAGGATGTCGGTCGTTACCTCGCTGACCTCGCTTCCCTTCCCACCGATCACACCGGCGATCGCCTGTGCCTTTACCGCGTCAGCGATCACGGTCATCGAGTCGTCGAGAGTCCTGTCAGCGCCGTCGAGAGTTGTGATCTTCTCACCGCTTCGTGCGCGCCTCACGATTACCTTGCCACCCTCGAGCTTCGAGAGATCGAACGCGTGCATGGGCTGGCCGAAGCCGTGAAGCATGTAGTTGGTAACGTCCACAACATTGCTGATCGACCGCGCGCCCGCCGCCTCGACCCTCGATGCAAGCCATTCAGGCGAAGGTCCGACTTGCACGCCTCGGATGACTGCAGTCATGTATCGAGGTGCGCCTTCGAGGTCATCGACTTCGACGTCAATCTTTCCGCCCGGCCCGTCGACGGGTGCCCGATAAAGTGAAGCCGGCGGGTGCTGCGGGCGGTGAAGCCCTTTTCCGGTTGCAGCCGCGATCTCGCGGGCAAGACCTTCATGCGAGAGGAGGTCCGGCCGGTTCGGAAGAACGTCTATCACGAATCGCGTATCACCCACCGGCATCACGTCGAGAAATCTCGCCCCCGGCTCGGCATCGACGTCGAGCGCGAGGATTCCCTCGTGATCCGTGCCGAGTCCGAGCTCGCGCGCCGAGCAGAGCATGCCGGCGGAGACTGCGCCTCGGATCTTTCTCTTTTCGATCTTCAGTCCACCGGGAAGCGTGGTTCCTACCGACGCAAACGGGTAGAGAGTGCCAGCAGTCACGTTCGGGGCTCCGCAAACTACGTCGTGGAGCGCTCCGCCGCCCGCGTCGACCTTCGTCACCCACAGGTGATCCGAGTCGGGATGCCGCGCAGCTTCCACTACTCGCCCGATGACGATTCCAGCAAGATCATCGCGGAGTGCAACTACATCATCGACCGTGGCGCATCGCATCGTGAGAAGATCACGCAGCTCAGCCGGCGACATTTCGATGTCGACGAAATCGCTCAGCCATTTCAAGGATGCGTTCATTCGGCCATCTGGCTGAGGAAGCGCATGTCCGAATCGTAGAGAAGCCTTATGTCCGGCAGCGCGTACCGCAGCATCGCGATTCGCGCCGGTCCCATGCCGAAAGCCCAGCCAGTGTATTTCTCCGAATCGACACCGGCGGCATGGAGCACCTCGGGATGCACCATACCGGAGCCGAGTATCTCCATCCAGCCAGTGTTCTTGCAGCCCGCGCAGCCAGAGCCACGGCAGATGCGGCACTCGACATCCATTTCGGCGGACGGTTCGGTGAACGGGAAATAGCTCGGGCGGAAACGGGTGCGCGTGTCGCCGAAGAACTCGTTGGCGAAGCGGGTGAGCGTCGCCTTGAGATCAACGAAGCTTATGCCTTCGTCAACCGAGAGCCCCTCTATCTGGGCGAACATCGGCGCGTGCGAGGCGTCGAAGAAATCCCGCCGATAGACGTTCCCCGGGGCGAGGATGCGGATCGGCGGCGCGTGATTCTGGAGTGTCCTGATTTGTACCGGCGACGTGTGGGTCCTGAGAAGCACGTCGTCAGTGAGGTAGAGCGTGTCGTGCATGTCCATCGCCGGGTGCTCGGCGGGGAAATTCAGCGCGCCGAAGTTGTACCACTCCGACTCGGCTTCGGGGCCGAGAGCGACTGTGAAGCCGATCTCGCGGAAGATGTCCTCGATCTCTTCGATCACGACCGTCACCGGGTGCCTGCCGCCTTTCCAGCGGCGCCTTGCGGGCATGGTCAGGTCGCGGTCATCACCTTGCACCCTTGTTGTCGTGATGGCGAGAGCTTTTGCTGACAGGCCCGCTTCGATCGCCTCCTTGGCGCGGTTGACAGCTGCGCCTGCGGATTTTCTCGATTCCTGCGGGAGTGCGGGCAGCTCCTTCATGAGGGCGACAAGCTGGCCGCTTTTTCGTCCGAGGAGCTGGGTGCGTGTTGCCTCGAGATCAGCCGCCGCCCTGACCTCAGATATCAGGACCGAGGCCCGCGCTTCAAGTGCTTCGGCTGCCTGGACGAACTCTTCGATCGTCATGCTGAAACCGGGCGCAGGGGGAGGTGCCGCCCTGCGCCCGCTATTCTCACGCTGCGGTGTTGAGTGCTTCCCGTGCCTTCTCGGCGAGTGCACCGAATGCGGCCGGGTCGTTGATTGCGAGGTCGGAGAGAACCTTGCGGTCTATCTCGATGCCGGCATGCTTGAGGCCGTTCATGAACACGCTGTAGCTCATGTCGTGCTGGTGCGCGCCGGCGTTGATGCGCACGATCCACAGGCGGCGGAAGTCGCGCTTCTTGTTCTTGCGATCGCGGTACGCATACTTCCATCCGCGCTCGACGTTCTCCTTCGCTGCCTTCCACAGCTTGCTCCGTGCGCCGAACGCGCCGCGGGCAGCCTTCATCACCTGCTTTTTGCGCTTCAGGCGCACCACATTCGATCTTACGCGAGGCATTGTGTTTCTCCCTTATGCCTGCAAGAGGCGCTTGATGTTCTTCTCTTCACCACGCACGGTCATCGTGGTTGACTGACGCAGGCGGCGCTTCCGCTTCGACGTCTTCTTCGTGAGAATGTGGCTTTTTCCGGCCTTCGACCGCTTCACCTTTCCGGTGCCAGTGATCGAGAAGCGCTTTCTCGCGCCCCTGTGGCTCTTCATCTTCGGCATTGTCTGTCTCTATTGATTGTATCGACGGTGGTTCCGCTTACTTCGGCGCGAGAATCATCGTCATGAACTTTCCTTCGAACTTCGGCTCTGCCTCTATCTTCGCGACGTCGGCTAAGTCCGTAGCGACCCTGTTGACGACCACGCGCCCGAGCTCCGGATGCGCGATCTGACGCCCTCTGAACATCAGCGTCACCTTCACTTTGTTACCCTCGGCCAGGAAGGCGCGGGCGTGCCGCACTTTCGTGGCGAAGTCATGCTCCTCGATTCCCGGGCGGAACTTCACTTCCTTGAGGTGAATCACGTGCTGCTTCTTCTTTGCCTGTCGCGCCATCTTCGCCTGCTCGAACTTGAACTTGCCGTAGTCCATGATCCGGACGACAGGCGGGCGGGCGAGGGGCGCGACTTCGACCAGATCAAGTCCCTGGTCCACGGCGGCGGCAAGAGCGGTTTCGACATCCATGATTCCAAGCTGCGCACCGTCGGCTGCTATGACGCGGAGCGGGCTGATGCGAATCTGCCGGTTCACGCGCACGCGTTTTGTTGTGTCCTGAATACTCGTCTACCTCGTAGGAAAGAAGCCCATAAAAAACAAAAGCGGACCCTCGAAGGAGTCCGCGCTCATCCGGGTCCGAAATACACCTTCGGCGCCGGGTGGCTTGAACTCCTGCAGCACTCCCCGTCATCGTGACGAGGGCCAGAGGGTGAGCCGGCCCGCCCGGGACGACCGCTTTTCGTATTGTAACTCATGAATTGTAAACGACTTGGAGGGCCGACGCAACGCCCCGCCTGGTGGCTACACGGGTTGCGGAGCTTGTAGCATTCAGCAATGCCCAGCTTCGAAGCTGTCAGCTACGTCGCAATTGAACAACGGAAGAGGTGCCAGCAGCCAGCTTTGCGAGCGTCGAGCCTGGAGCTCAGTACCCTGGTGACTGGCGATATGACCGGTTGAGGCGTCTGCCCTTGAGGCCTCGCAAGTACGAGCTCCCGGCTCGGGCCTGACTAAGCTCGAAGCTGGCACCTCTTCCTTTGTTCCGTTGCGTCGTAGCTGAAAGCTTCGAGCTGCTTGCTGAATGCCCCGAAGCTGCCCAGAAGGGCAACATCCTCGACTCAGTCAGCGAGTTCCTTGAAGCGAAATCCTTTCCCGTCATGCTCCACGTGCCCCCACGGCACCGTCGCGTCGTGCTCGAAGACGAGCAGCCACCCTTCGGCCTCTGCCTGATGGAAGATCCGGCGCTTCGTCTCAAGCGTCACAAGCGGCTCGACGTCGTAGCCCATTATCCACGGCAGCGGTACGTGTGCGCTCGTTGGACACATGTCGGCGAGGAAGAACGCCAGCTCACCGCCTGACTCGACCATCACGCTCTGGTGAAAGGGAGTGTGGCCGGGCGTTGGCACCACGCGGATGCCCTTAACTATCTCCTTCTCACGCACCACGAATTCGAACTTGTGTGCCTTGACTACCTGCGCGTAGTTCCGGTCGAAATAACTCGCTGCCGTTCGCTCGTTGGGGTGAGTCGCATAGTCGTACTCACCCCGCTTGACGATGTACCTCGCCTTTGGGAAGGAGATCTGCACCTCGCCCTTTTCGTCGTGGTATGTATTTCCGCCGGCGTGATCGAAGTGAAGGTGTGTGTTGATTACGATCGAGACGTCATCGGGCGTCGCCCCAACCTGTCGCAGCGCATCCTCGAGTGATGTGCGGCCGTCTGCCCCTTCGTTCTCGATGCCGTAGATGTCCTTGAACTTCTGCTCTTCCTTGTTACCCGCGCCGGTGTCGATAAGGACGAGGCCCGACGGATGCTCGACCAGGAGGCATCGCATGCCTAGCTGGATGCGGTTCCGCTCGTCGGCGGGAATACGTTTTTCCCATAACGGCTTGGGAACGACACCGAACATCGCGCCCCCGTCGAGCCTTTGCCCGCCCGCCTGGAGCGCATGGATTGTCAATCCGCCGAGCCGGCGCGTCTGGACGAGTGGAGTCGGGTTCACGCGGTCGTGTCCTTCGTAACGGGAGATGGGAGCGCACTCCGCCGCTTCTTTCTCTTTTTCGGCTTCCGCTTGCGCATGAGGTCATCGAGATCCTCCCACGTGTTGCATCCCCGCTGAGCCGCATCGTCGAGCAGCCTGATGAGACAGTGCGCAGTTGCGAGGGCGTCTCCTCCAGCGCGATGCCGCTGAGTGATCTCTACTCCGTAATGGCTCGCGACGTAGTCGAGCGACCTGCGCGGCAGGTGAGGCAGAAGCTGGCGCGCCAGGCGAACCGTGCACACCTGCCGGCCGACAAGCTCGGCTCCGGTAGCGCGACGGACTTCGTCGACGACAAAGCTCCAGTCGAATGCCGCGTTGTGCGCTGCGAAAACGTTTCCCTCGAGAAGATCGAGAACCCTGGGGGCGATTCCCCTGAAGTTCGGCTTGTGCTTCACCATGTCCCAGGTGATTCGCGTCAGTCGCGAAACGAAGGGAGGAATCGACCGCTCCGGATTCACGAGCGTCTCGAACACCTCGGCAATCTCGCCGTTTTTTACGATCACGGCCGCGAATTCGGTGACCCGGTGCAGAGGAAACCTGCCTCCGGTTGTCTCGACATCGACGACAACGTATGAGAGCGCGCCGATATTGGCATGCCCCGGAATGGCCGCCACGACAGGCATCGGGGCACGGGGCGCGAGTGCCCATCGTCCAATTCCGTCGAGCTCGAATTCCGGCCGCCCCGAAAGGATCACCTGAGCCATATGCTCGGCGACTATGCGCGGCGCGCCCGGAAGATTGCAGACATGGCCGATCAGGTCGACTACGTCCGCCGGGCCGGTAGCGAGATATTTCGCCGCCTTCTCCGTAAGTAGAGTCGTCTGCTCTCGGCGGCTGATCCCGCCATATGTCACGTCCAGGGGTCGTCCCTCGAAATCGGGCACGTCATGCACCTTGGACCGCCACCGCCGCGCACGAGCTCTGCACCGTCGAAGGTGATGACGGCGCGGTCGCTCTCGCCGATCAGCGTCTCGTCCTCCAGAAAGTCAGACGCTGTCACGATCCTGAATCCAGTCTTCTCCATCTCGGCCAGTGTCGCCTCGTTGCGGGCATACGAGAGCACGACCCCCGGGCGCATCGCGACGAAATTGCAGCCCGAGGACCATTGCTCCCTTTCCTGCACGATACGGCGCTCGCCGCCGCAGAGCACCGGCTCCATCGGAGTGCCGCACGCCTCGAGGGCATGGAATATTCCCGGCATCTCCTTCATCGAGCTCGTGCTTTTCTTCCAGTGAAGAATCGGCAGCCGCTCGGGCCCCATGAAATGCGGCGGGTGAACAACGCAAAGCTCGCGGTCAACCTGCGTGAAGATCATGTCGAGGTGAATCGCGCTCTCCTCACCGGGCATGATCACGATTATCAGGTCGGTGACGGGGGTCTTCTCGAACAGCACGCTCGAAAGGTTGTCGATGGCCGCCGGACTCGATCGCTCGCTGAAGCCGATCATCAGGACGTCGTTCCTGATCGGGTGCACGTCGCCGCCCTCGAGGGTGTAGTTCATCCGGTGCTCGCGCGATCCGTCGTAAAGGATTCCCTTGTTCGCGACCCGCGGATTGTACCTGAAGATCGCCTTCATGATGAGCTCTTCAGTCCACCGCACGCCGTAACGCATCGCGCCTATCATTACGTGGTCGTTTATCGCCATCGCCACGTCGCGCGTGAAGAACAGGTTGGGTAGCGGCGGAAGCGTGTAGCCGCATTCATTGAGGGTTCTCGTTAACTGGCCCGGCGTTTCCTCTTTTCCCTCGATGAGCGTCCTGACGAGATCGAACGGGGTCATCTCGTTCAGCTCCCGCGACAACGGCTCGGACGGGATTATGTCCAGGGTCTCCTTGATGAAGCTCTTTCTCGTCTCGTCGTCGGCGAGGACCTCGGCCAGGAGGTCGCGGACGTGATGCACGCGGGCGAACCGCTCGAGGACCGCCACGAATCGCCGGTGCTCCCGCTGGGCGCGGGTGACCTCCATTATGTCGTCGTAGAGGTAGTCAGCTCGCGTTGAAGGAGTTACGGCGAGCAGCTCAGCCCCCGGGGGGTGGATCAGGACTTCGTGAAGCCTGCCGATCTCTGATGTGACCTGGACTGCCATTGTACCCAACCTAAGTGGTAGAACAGAAACCGAACAGCGATTATTTGTTGCCCGTCACGGCCTGCCCAGCTACCTTGTGAAGAAATTCACAAGCTCCCCAAAGACGTGAAAAGGATAGCTGAATCAACTGTCAGGCGACTTTCCATATACCTCGGCTTTCTCGAGGAGGCAGAGCAGCGGGGTGTACTCACCACCTCGAGTGGTGACCTCGCGAAACTTGGCGGCACCACCTCGGCGCAGGTGCGCAAGGACCTCTCATTCTTCGGGTCCTTCGGCAAGCGGGGCCTGGGATATTCGGTGCCCGAGCTCTCTTCCCACATTCGCGAGATCCTCGGCCTCGGCCGCAGCTGGAATGTCTGTATAGTCGGGGCTGGAAAGATCGGCTCAGCGCTGGCCCAATACGCCGGCTTCGCTGACCGCGGATTTATTGTCGCCGGCGTCTATGACAGCGATCGCGCCAAGGTAGGGTCGCGCCTTGCCGGCCTCACCGTCAGGGATACGACAACTCTCGAGTCGGATGTCGAGGCCGGGGAATACGAGATAGTTGTCCTCACGGTACCGCCGGAGAATGCCCAGGACATTGTCGACCTTGTGGTTCGCGCCGGCACGAAGGCGATACTCAGCTTTGCGCCGACTCAGCTCACGGTGCCGGCCGATGTAGAGCTTCGCACGGTGAACATGGCAATGGAGCTCGAGGCGCTCACTTTCGCACTCACGAATCGGGACCGCTAGAGGCAGCGCGATTGCGGGCTCAGGACGCAAGGTCCTCGGTCCGAAATCAAACAGTACGTTATTGAGCCTGTTGCCTGGATGCCCGCATCAGTGTCGCAAGCTCGCCTGGGGAGAGTGATTCGGCTCTCGCCGCAGGGTCCATTCCAAGTCCTGCGAGAACCGCAGCAGCCGCCTCGGCGGTGAGCTGTGATGCAGACCTCAGCGAATTGCCTATCTGCTTCCGCCGCATTCCGAACAGGGCCTGCACGAATCCCCTGTAGGCAGCCACTTCGTCGGTCGCGATTATCGGGTCCGCGCGCGGAACCACTCTCACGACCGCCGAATCGACCTTTGGCGGCGGCCGGAAAGCTCCGGGCGGAACGAGTCTGATGATTTCAGCGGATGCTACGGCCTGCACGTTTGCGCTAAGTGCACCGTATGTCTTCGACCCTGGTCCTGCGACGATCCTCTCGGCGACTTCGCGCTGAACCAGGAACACGGCATGTCGAGGATACGGCGGCTTCAGGACATGGAAGAGAATCGGCGTCGTGATGTAATAAGGGACGTTTCCAACCACGACGAATGGCGCCCCCGCGAGAGTGGCGATATCGACCTGAAGCACATCCTGCTCGACTATCGTCACCTTCGGGTTTCCCGCATAATGCTCCCGCAGTGATTCCGACAGTGCGCGATCTATTTCGATCGCGATGAGACGATTCGGGCGCTGTGCGAGAAGATCTGTGAGTGCTCCCCTTCCCGGCCCGATTTCGACGATTACCTCACCTTCGGCCGGCGACGCAGCTTCGGCAATCGCGCCAAGGACGGCCTGGTCGTGGAGGAAGTGCTGTCCGAAGCGCTTCAGGACCGGCGGCTTCGAGCGCGAACCGCGCACTCTCAGGTTCTGAGGATGACGAGCGTGAGATCGTCGGGACTCGGCGTGTCTCCGCTGTGCGCGTGAAGCAGGTTGAAAACTGACTCGACGATCTTCGCGGGCGTCTTCGCCCGGTTCTTCGCAATGTGCTGGAGCACCACGTTCTCCCCTATCCGCGCGCCCTCCGCGTTTCGCGCATCGACGATGCCGTCGGTGAAGAGCACGAGAAGGTTCGTACCCTTCTGCCAGCTCATCGACCCCGCGACGGGCAGCGTGTCCGACAACCCGAGAGGAGGCGAGTTCGCATGGAGCCGCTCAGGTTTACCGCTCTCGCCGATCACGAAGGCGTGCGGGTGACCCATGTTCGCGAATCGAAGCTTGCCTGCCCCGTGGTCGATCACCCCGAAGAAGACAGAGATGTACATCTCCGTCGTCGCAAGCTCCTCGCGGAGTGAGCCGATGAGCATCGACAGCATGTCCCCGGGATCGCGCGCGCTCTGGGCGTGAATCGCCGCGGCACTCATTGCGAGCGCCATGATCAACGCGGCCCGGTATCCATGGCCCGACACGTCGCCGATCATCACGCCGGTCCGGTTCCGTGGCATCCTGAAGAGATGATAGAAGTCGCCGCCCACGCTTTCAGCCGGCACTACGCGCGCCGCGACCTGGGCTTCAGGCGCGACGATCGACGTCTTCGGCAGGAGCTTCATCTGGAGATCGTGCGCGAGATACATCTCCTGAAGGAGCCGCTGCTGGTCGAGTGACGCGCGGACCATCCGCGCGTTCTGAATCGCCGTTCCGATCTGCGTGGCGATCGCCGCGACCAGCTTCTGATCGCCCGCGCTGTACGGCTGTCGCGACCGGCGATCCGAGAGATTCACGACGCCGAGGGGCTCGCCTCCGGAGGGTGTCGTCCACATGATGGGAACGGAGAGCATCTCGCCGTGCCTGTACGGTCGCTCGAGCTCGCACTCCATTACGCCCGCCTCGACAATGACCGGATGCTGCGTGCGGAACACCCGCGACGACACGCAGTCGGGATCGTCGACATCGATCGACGGGGCGTTCGCCGCATCGGTCCCGATCGCTGCAACAACGTGAAGGAAGTTCGTCGAAGGCTCGTGCACGAGGATCGAAGCGTGCCGGGCGCCAACGGTCTCGGAGATCTCCGTCAGGATTGTTGCCGCAGCCTCCTCGAGCGTGACAGTGCGACCGAGTATCTCGCCGATCGTGTAGAGGAGGTTTATCTCCTCGTAGCGTTCCGCGAGCTCTATCGCGGCGTGCTCGACTTCCTGCGCCCCGCGCAGAACGTGAGAGATGAACGGGAGAAGCATCCGGAGGTGGCTCTCTCCGCGCGCGGGATCGTCGTCACCCGGTGAAACCGAAAGCCAGGTACGCCGGACACCGGGCACTGCGGCGACCAGCATCGCCCCGTCGTTCGACCGTACGGGAGCTGTTGCGTTTGCCGCGGGCACGTTATCAGGTGGCTGGACTCGCGCGCTGGAGCGGGCGACCGGTGAGAGCCCCCCGGCCTCGTCACGCGCGGTCCACACCGCGGCATCGCAGCGGGTCGATTCACGGAAAGCAGCGAGAACCGCGTCGAGCTCCTTCATTCGAGCCTGAGAGTAAGGCGGACTACATTGCCGTTCTTCCTGAACTGCTCGACATCGTCCATCAGCCGGTGCATCAGGAAGAGACCCCGGCCGTCCTCCATCAGCAGATTCTCGGGCTCAGTCGGGTCAGGGCGCTCGGCGTCGAGGTCGAAGCCCGGACCGTCGTCGACGATGTCGAACACTATCCGGTCGTCGGTTACTGTCGCTCTTACGCGAACGTGGGCTCCTTTGGTGTTCGCGTTGCCCCGCAGGATCGCGTTGGAGAGCGCCTCCGCGAGGGCCACCCGCACATTGAGCGAGCATTTCGAGGCGGGAACGCTGAGCTCGCGACACTTGCGCGTCGCGAGCTCCACAACTCCTTCTATGTATTTGACGTCGCTCGGGATTTCTACGTCCATCGCGACGCGCGACCGTCCCATCAGAAGCTCTCGAGCGCGCGCTCCCGCGTGTCAGAGATCTGGAAAAGCGTATCGAGCTTCGTCAGCTCGAACAGCGTCTGGAGGTCGTCATTCAGGTTGGCGAGGCGGAGCTCCCCTCCCTGCTCGCGGATCTTCTTCGAAAGCGAAACGAGGACGCCAAGTCCGGAGCTGTCGATGTAGCCGGTCTGGCTGAAGTCTATGAGAAATTTCTTCTCACCCTTCTCGAGCTCGTCGAGCACCTTCTGCTTCAGCTCCTGGCGATTGCCGACTATCAACTGGCCCTCCACATCCACAACGGGGACGTCACCCTGCTTGCTGATTGCGAAACTCATTCTTGTCTCCGATTAGTTCTGAACCGGCCCGGCGAGCGATTGAAGCGCCGTGATCGCGGCGACGTTAATAATGTCCTCCGGCTGCGCACCGCGCGAGAGATCGGCGGCCGGTCTTGCGAGTCCCTGCAGCACCGGCCCGATCGCACTCGCCCCCGCCAGGCGCTGAACAAGCTTGTACGCGATGTTCCCCGCGTCGAGCGTTGGAAACACCAGTACGTTAGCGTCTCCAGCGATGATCGAGCCCGGGGATTTCCGGGCTGCGACCGACGGCACCAGCGCGGCGTCACCTTGCAATTCTCCGTCCACGGCAAGCGACGGCTCGCGAGCGCGGATTATCGCGAGCGCCTCCCGCACGATCTCGACGCTCGGGCCCGCGGCGCTTCCCGCCGTGCTGAAGGAGAGAAGTGCCACGCGCGGAACGTCACCGACAACTACAACCCTGTCCTCCGCCGCGGAGATTGCGATGTCGGCGAGCTGGTCGGCAGACGGATAAGGCACGACCGCGCAGTCGGTGAAGGTAAGAACAGGCGAGGCCGCCTCCCAGCCCCTGCCGGCCACCATGTAGAATGCGCTCGAGACGGTGCGAAGACCCGGTTTCACGCCGATGATCCTGAGGGCGGAGCGCAGCACCTCAGCCGTCGTGTACGAGGCTCCTGCCACGCATCCGTCGAAGTCGCCGGATGCTACGAGCGTGTTTGCGAAGTCGAGAGGACTGCCGCCATCGGCCTCGAGCACCGCGGCGCCGGTAGCGCGTGCGCCTTTGTGGGTTTCCGGCCGGGCGGGATCGAGAACGAGAACCGGGCGGACCACGCCATTCGACACGAGCTGCCGCGCGGCCTCGAGAACTCTTGCGTCGTGCGACTCCGGAAACATTATCGAGCAACCCGCCGCGGAAGCGCGATCGCGCAGGCTGTCGATGAAACCTGTCATTCTTTCCTTTGCCCGCCCTCGAACTTGGACTTGAGGGCAGCCGCCACGGCCGGGTGAACGAGCCCGTCGAGGTTTCCGCCGAACTGCGCCACCTCGCGGATGATGCTCGAGCTGATGTATGTAGTCTCCACGGAAGGAACCATGAAGACCGTCTCGAGGCCCGGTGAAAGATTCCGGTTCATGAGAGCCATCTGGAATTCGTACTCGAAGTCTGCCACGGCCCTGAGCCCGCGGATGATCAGCGACGCCCCGACCTCCCGCGCAAAATCGACGAGCAGTCCCTGGAACTGCCTCACCTCGACGCATTGGTTGTCGATGGTTGCGTTGCGGATCATCGCCACCCGCTCATCGGGTGTGAAGAGCGGCTTCTTCGAGCTGTTGTTCGCAACCGCTACGACGAGCTTGTCGACGAACGCGCAGCTTCGGTGGATCAGGTCCTCATGGCCCCGCGTGATCGGATCGAAGCTGCCCGCGTAGATGGCGACCGTTCCCAAGCTATTCCCCGTTGCGAAAGAAGGTGATCGAGCTGGTGCCGTAGCGGCGAGTGTCGTGCGCACCCGGCAACCGGATACGCGAGTCGTGCTCAACACTGAGTATCGACGAGAATGGCTTCGCCAGCCAGACCTCGGCCAGTCTTTGGGCCGTTTCGCCGGCGTAGGGCGGGTCGGCGAAAGCAAGGTCGAACGCACCCCGGTCGAGCTTCTCCGCGAACTTCACCGCCTCAGTCCGGTGGACTGTCGCGACGTCAGTCGCGCCGAGGGTTTCGATGTTACCGGTTAGCGTCCTCAGCACTCGGGGGTCATTCTCGACGAAGTCTGCTGACTTTGCGCCTCTCGATAAACACTCGAGGCCGAGGGCACCGGAGCCGGCGAAAAGGTCGAGAACGCGCGCGTTGGGGATCTCCCGCTGGAGTATGCTCATCCATGCCTCACGAACCCGGTCGAGGGTCGGCCGCACCGCGGACCCCGGTGGCGCCGCGATTTTTCTGCCTCGCCACTGCCCCGCAACGATTCGCATCTAGTTTTCCGAGCTGCGGGAAGTGATGTCGGCGATCCTCGCCTGCAACCGGCTTTCTCCCCGGTACTCGTCCCGCTCGAGGCGGAACGCGATATCCACCGGCACAGCTGTGTCGAACTCGCCGGAACGGTCCGCCATCCCCCACCCGATCGCCTCGAGAACACCTGACCCGGTATCGAGCCTGAGCTTGAGCCCATCCTTCCCGACGACTTTGGGCGCCGCTGCGAGCCTCACCCCGCGCGCAACCAGAACTGGCGTCGGATTACCCACACCGAACGGCTCGAAGTGGCGAAGCATCTTCTCGAGATCATCGTTCGCGCATTCAATCGCGACCTCGAGGTCTATGTGAACATCGGGGACGAGGTCGTCAGGTGTCAGCTGTGACGCGGCGACCTCGTTGAACCGGCGCGCAAAGTCAGCAACCTGGCCCCGGTCGATCGTCACGCCGGCGGCCATCCTGTGTCCCCCGTAACGGAGCAGCAGGTCCTCGCATTTCTCGAGAGCATCGCGGAGGTGGAACCTCGAGATGCTGCGGCCGGATCCCTTGCCGGTGTCCCCCTCGAGCGCGATGAGGAAGGTCGGGCGGCCGAATTCCTCGACGAGCCTCGACGCGACAATTCCGATAACGCCTGGATGCCAGCCTTCGTTGGCCAGCACGATTCCGAAAGTCCTGTCGAGATCGAGCTGCGCCACCATCTCGCGGGCTTCCTCGAGCGCGGCGCGGTCGAGCTCCTGGCGCTTTTCATTGAGCTCCTCGAGCTGACGGGCGATCACATTCGCCCGATGCTTGTCGTCCGTCAGCAGCAGCTCGACGCCGATCAGGGCGTTGCCGATGCGGCCGGCGGCATTTAGTCGCGGAGCGAGAATAAATCCCACGCGCCCCGCCGTTATCTGCTTCGTGTCGAGGCCAGCCGCCCTTATCATCGCGCGCAGCCCGACGTTCTCGGTGTTGGTGAGCATGCGGAGACCATAGCGGACGAGAATCCGGTTCTCCCCGGTGAGCGGTGCAACATCCGCAATGGTTGCGAGGGCGACGAGGTCGAGCATCCGCCAGATGAACGCGTCGTTATGGCCAAGCCGCTTCGCGAGGGCGAGCGCGAGCTTGAATACCACGCCGACGGCGGCGAGATCCTTGTCGGGATCCACTCCCGGGTCCTGGTTGGGGTTTATCACCGCAAGACACGCCGGGAGCTCACTCCCCGGCAGATGATGGTCGGTGATTATCACGTCGATCCCCGCCGCGCACAGTTCCGCCACCGGCGCGAGCGCCGTGGTGCCGCAGTCACACGTCACTACGATGTTTGCGTTCGCCCCGATTGCCGCTTTCACGCCGGCCGGACCGAGGTCGTAGCCGTCATCCATGCGATTTGGTATGAACGGAACGACTGTCGCGCCAAACTGGCGGAGCGTGCGTGTGAGAATCGTCGTCGAGCAGATCCCGTCGACATCGTAGTCGCCGTGGACCAGAACCGTCTCGCCTGCGAGAGCGGCGCGCGCAAGCCGCTCGACGGCGACTTCCGCTCCCTTCATCATGCTTGCATCGCGCAGCTGCTCGAGGCGAGGCCTGAGGAAGCGCCTCGCCGATTCGTCGTCGGCGTGACGCCTTATTAGGAGGAGCCTCGCAACCTGCTCCGAGAGCTTGAGGCTCCCGCAAAGAGCTGCAACGGCATCAGGATCCGGCGGTTCCGGGACTACCCAGCGGGACCTGAGTCTCGTGTGTCTCAACCGGGTCTGCCGTTCACGACGTCGAAACGAAAAGAGGGCACAACAAAAACGATAACACCGCGAGCTGTCAGGTCCCTATGCCCCGGCTGCACGATACAGCAATACCCCGCAGGCCTCACATACATCTATCGGCCCGTCAACCGCCATATGGTTTCGCCGCTGCATAGGGATTGCGGTATCACAGTTCCCGCACGACTCACCGCGCAATGGATAAAGGGCCTGGGTTCGGCGGGTCCGGATCCTGTCGTACTTTCCGAGCAGCTGCCGGGGAACATTGCCCGTCTTGCTGTTGCGTTCCGCGCGCGCCCCGGTAAGCGATTCCTCGATCTCCGATCTCTCCTTCGAAATCTCCTCGCGCGCCGCGGCCTGCTCTTCTTCAACGGCCGCCAGCGTAGTCTCGCTGGAGATGACAGCTGTTCTCATTTCGCCTATCCGGCGGTTGAGCGCCTGCAGCTCGCTTTCGTCTTCGGCGATGATTCTCCTGGCGGATTCGACCTGCGCCATCGCGGCTGTCGCCTCCTTGAGCCGCTTCACCGCATCGAGCTGTGCGAGATTCTTCTCCTGCATCTGCTTGTGCTGCGCAATCTTGCCCTGAAGCTCGCGCTGCCTCCGCTCTTCTGCCTCAACGGCGGCGGCTGAGCGGGACACCGCGGTCTGCGCGTTCTCCCGCTTCCTGTCCAGCGCAGCCATTCTCGGGTCGAGCGCGTGAAGCCGAGCCTCCAGCTCCTTGATCCGTGTGTCGTCTTCCTGTAACGCGAGCAGCGCTTCAACTTCGCTTTGCATTTTCCCCGTCTCCATTCAGCGTGATCCTCCCCGGCCGAGTGCCTTCCATCTCATCTTGCCCGAAGCCCTCATCCTGACCACGAGCTTGTGCCTCTCCTCATTCAGGCTTTCCCTCTCCCGCTCATCCGCCAGCGGGAGCAGCCTGTCGATCTCGTTCACCCTTTCCTCCATGTCGCGCACATTGAGCCGCGCGATCGAGTCGTCGATCGTCCTCTGAACATTCATCAGCTCTTCATCGCCGCCCATCAGCTCCTGCGCGGTCTCGAGGGCTTCGACCTCGAGCCCGTTGGAAAGGTTCTCGAACTGCGCATCGGGCCCTGCTGCGAGAAGCGCCGAAAAAATCGCCTTGAATACAGGATCCCTGAAGGAATCGGGCCCGATCCTCTCGGCGATCCCCTCGACTCGAGTCCTCTGCTGAAGCATAGCGCGCACGAGCTCACGCTCGGCGGCATTTCCACCCCCGCGTCGCGGCCTTCGGCGTTCGCCTGAAGCCTGCCTGACCGGGATCGCCTCTGGCGGCGCAACTATCGGTTCAGGTGACGCCGCGACCCGCCGCACCGCGCCGAGCTCGCGAAGAAGGATTGCCCTGTCCACTCCCGTTATCTCGCTCGCGCGGCCTACGTAAAGGTCGCGCATTATCTCGTCGGATGTCGCGCGAATCGTCGGCAGGAGGCGGTCGAGAGCCCGGCGCTTCTTCTGAAGCTCTGCAAACCATCCCGCGCGCTCGAGGATCTGGATCTTTCGCTCGAACACGTCGATCGCCGCCGAGAGCTGGACTTCCATGCCTTCAGCGCCGTGCTCACGCGTATAGGTATCAGGATCCTGGCCTGACGGGAGGGTGACGACTCTGACCGAAAATCCCTGGCTCAGGAGCTCGTCCCCGGCGCGGAAGGTCGCCTTGAGGCCGGCGGCGTCACTGTCGTAGAGAAGAAACACGTTACGCGAGTACTTCTTGAGCAGGCCCGCCTGCGCTTCGGTCAAAGCTGTGCCCATTGGGGCGACTACTTCCTCGATGCCCGATGACATAAGGCGAAGTGCGTCGAAATACCCTTCCACCACGAGAACCCGGTCGGCGCGGCGTATCGCGTTGCGAGAACGGTTGAGCCCGTAAAGCATTTTCCCCTTGGAGAACACGGGCGACTCGGGCGAGTTGAGGTATTTCGGCTCGCCCGGGCCGAGAAGTCGCCCGCCGAATCCGATGTTGCGTCCCTGCGCGTCGTGAATCGGGAACATGAGCCGGTTCCGGAACCGCGGACGCGGCTCCGACTCCTGGTCGTTCGCGACAAGCAGTCCGCTCTCGATGAGCCGGGTGTCGTCGAATCCGAGCGCATTCATGTACACCCGCATCAGGCCGATCTCGCGCGGCGCGAAGCCGATTCCGAACTCCTCGGCCACTGCGCGCGAAACGTCACGCTCCACCAGGTACTCGCGGGCCTGAGCGCCTATCGGCTCCTCCCAGAGAACCTTCTGGAAGTAGGCGGCAACGGTCGCCTGAATCTCCCAGTATGGCTCACGCGGATCAGGCCCCTCGCGCTTGACCTTCGTATCAGGGACATCGATGCCTGTCTTCTCGCCGACGAACCTGACAGCCTCGGGCCACTCCATTCCGAGCCGCTTCTGCAGGAACTTGAAGACGTCGCCGCTCTCGCCGCACACGAAACAGTGGTATAACCGCTTGTTGGGAACGACGGAGAAATTCCTGCGCGTGCCCTGGTGGAAAGGACATGGTCCGCGAAAATCAGAGCCCGTCTTCTTCAGCGAAACGTATTCGCCGATAATCGCGACGATATCCGCCGCCTCGCGCACCTGCTCGATCACTTCGTCAGGGATCATGCGAGCTCCACGACAGTAACCCCGGCACCGCCCTCATTCCACGCACCAAGGCGAAAGCTGGCGACTCGCGACTCCTTTCGCAGCATCTCCGACACTCTTTCCCGGAGCGCCCCGGTTCCCTTGCCGTGAATAATGCGAAGCGACTTGAGGTCAGCGCGAACAGCTGAGTCGACAGCCTGCATCAAAAGGTCTTCAATCTCCCCGGCACGAAGGCCTCGCAGGTCTATCTCGCTTTTCGCTTCGACCTCCGGAATGTCGCCGCGTATCGTAACGCCGATGCGCTCGCTTCCCTCGGGCGGCGCGGCTTTCTCGAGCGCGGTGCGCGGAACTGTCATCTTCACTGAGCCGAACGCGACGACCGCCGACTCGTCGCGAAATTCCACCACGCGGGCCGTTCGCCCTCCAAGCGTGCTGACTACCACGTAGTCGCCTTCGCCAACTGGCCCCGTTACAGCGCGCGAATTGCCTCTGCTGCCGCGCTCCAGAACCGGCTCGGCCTCGAGCGCCGCGAGAGCCTCGCTCTCCGCTGCCGCAAGCTGCTCCATTCGCCGCCGTGCTTCTCTCGCAGAATCATCTGCCGCGGCTGATGCGGCTTCACGGAGCTCGCGAATTGTCCTGTCGACTTCCGATCGCGCGTCGAGAAGCAGCCGCCTCGCTTCCCGCCGCGCGTCCCTCTCGGCGGTGCGCTCCTTCTCGCGAACCGCCACTTCACGCTCTGCGACGTGGCGCGCCCGCGACGCCGCATCCTCGGCGATCGCCGCAGCTTCCTTCTCGCGCTCGGCGAGCCTGGTCTGGCGTTGCTCGAGCTCGGCGAGGAGCGCGTTGACATCACGTTCGCCTGTCGGGAGCCGCGCTTCAGCGCGTTCCAGGACCGCATCCGGGAGTGCGAGGCGCCGGGCGATGCTAATGCCGTAGGAGCGTCCCGGGATTCCCTTGATGAGACGGTAGGTCGGCGCGAGGGCGACGGAGTCGAACTGAAGTGACGCGTTGACCACGCCCTCGACTTCGCTCGCGAGCTCCTTCAGCGCACCGAGGTGGGTGGTCGCAACTGACAGACTTCCGCGGCTCGTAAGGGCCTCGAGAATTGCCCCGCCGAGTGCCGCGCCCTCGACCGGGTCGGTGCCTGAGCCAAGCTCGTCGATCAGCACCAGCGAATCCGACGTCGCCTGCCTCAGCACCTCCGCGAGATTCTTCAGGTGTGCGCTGAAGGTCGAGAGGCTCGAGCTTATCGACTGCTCATCACCTACGTCCGCGAAAACATCGTCGAATATCGCGAGCCGTGATTCATCTCTAACGGGCACGGGCACGCCCGACTGTGCCATCGCCGCGAAAAGTCCGAGCGACTTCAGGAGGACCGTCTTGCCACCGGTGTTCGGACCGGAGATGAGGAGCGTGCGCTCGGCGGGCTCGAGTGCGAGGTCGAACGGGACGACCGCGATCCCCTGCGCGATCAGAAGCGGATGTCGTCCGCCAAGCACCGAGAATCCATCCCGGGCAGCACAGAATTCGATCGTGCCGCAGCCGAGCGCCCGGGCAAAGCGGGCGCGCGCGTAGAGGGAGTCGAGGACAATCATCGCCTCGAGCGCGGCGCCGATTTCCACGCGGATCGGCCGAATCAGCTCGGTGAGAGCGGCGAGGATGCGGTCGATCTCGCGCAGCTCATCCGCCTCGAGCTCCCTCAGCCGGTTGCCGGCTTCGATAGCGGCGGGTGGCTCGACGAAGAGCGTGCCGCCGGTGCTCGATGTGTCGTGAACGATTCCGCCGACGGCTGTGCGACCCTCGCGCCGTATGGGAATCACGAAGCGCCCGTTGCGGACGCTTACCGACATGTCGGGGACCTGAAATCTCGCGTCAAGTTTTGCCACGGCACGGTCGAGCATCTTCACTATCTCACCCTGCGCACCGCGCAGCTCGCGCCTTATGCGGCGCAGCTGCGGCGAAGCGTCGTCGCGCATCGCGCCGTCGTCATCCATCGCTCCTTCCAGCGCCTTCTCTTCAGCTCGCGCGATGACGTGCGCATCTATCTCGCTGCGGAGCATTGCGGTTGCAATCGGCGGAATCGCGTCATGGCCGAAGCTCTCGTTCGAGAGACGCGAGGATTTCAAGAGGTTGCGGATCCCGAGCAGTTCCTGGAGTGACAGGGAGGCTCCTTCGACGCGCAGGCGCGAGAGCGCCGGCCGGACGTCGAAGAGCTGCTGAGGATGCCAGGCAGCATCACCCTCGGCCAGGGTCCGCATCATTGCGACGCGAGCGTGCTCGCGCTCGATCCAGTCCCGGTCGGAGCGCGGCTCGAGCCCGCGGACGCGCTCCGCTCCAAGCGCGGAGCTCGAGTATCCTGCCGCGAGCGCCAGCGCCGAATCGAAATCGAGTACTCCGAGAGCGTGCCGATTCATGAATGCAAAAACCCGAACCCGCGAATGTCGTCGCCGGTTCGGGTTCGATGCTGCGGAGGCCGACTGATCACCCCTGCTTGCCGAGCTCCTCGCGAGCGATCGCGTTGATGGTCCCGCCCTCAGCTCTGCCCTTGAACTGCGGGAGAACCTTGCCCATCAGGGGGCCGATCGTGACTGCGCCACCTTCGATTGCGACGCGAACTGCCGCTCTTATCTCGGCGTCATCGACTGCGGGGGGAAGATATTTCTCGAGCGCGCCGGCTTCCGCGCGCTCCCTGTCTGCAAGATCGCCGCGGCCGGCCTTGTCATACATCTCGACCGACTCACGGCGCTTTTTTATTGCCTTTCTGAGCACGTCCACGACTTCAGTGTCTTCCGGGTCGCGCCTGAGCTCGATGCGACGGTTCTTGATTTCCGAAAGCACGGTTCCGAGGAGGAGCGTGCCCTGCTTGTCCTGCGCTTTTCGCGAGGCGTTCAGGTCTCCCTGCAGCCGCGCGAGAAGCTCGGACATTTAGACCCGCCTGGTACGGCGGTTCTTGCGCATCGCCGTGTTAAGCTTGCGCTTGCGGCGCTCACTCGGCTTTTCGTAATGACGATGCTTGCGAAGATCGGAGAGGATGCCCGCTTTCTCGCACTTCTTCTTGAAGCGCTTCAGCGCGCGTTCAAAGTTCTCGTCGTCATGGATTATGACTTCCGACAAAATCTGCTTCCCCCCTTCGTGGCGTTTTTGACGCCGGCATGGATAGACCGTTGAATTTAGCCGGGCGGCAGGAGGCAGGCAAGCGAACAGGTGTGATGTACTGAGGGTAACTCGACTCAGGTCCGAGGACTTTGCGGCCTCAGGACTCGGAGCCATTGCAGAGTCGCGACTAAGTGAGGACTGAGGATGGCCAACCCCTTCCCCCTCTGGGTTTCCCTAGCCGGGCGGCCAGCCGAGGTGCCTCCCCGCTAGAACATGCAAATGCAGATGCGGAACCGACTGTCCTCCATCTGACCCGGTGTTGACGACCACCCTGTAGCCGCTCGCTGAGTACCCTTCATCGCGCGCGATACGGGCGGCCATTCCCAGCATCTCGCCGAGCAGCGATTCGTCCTCCGCGCTCGCAAGGGAGTCGATGTGCGCGCGCGGTATTACGAGGACGTGCAGCGGCGCCTTCGGAGCTATGTCGCGAAAAGCAACAATCCGCTCCGATTCGGCAACGAACGCCGTGCTGATATCCCCCCGCCCGATCCGGCAGAATATGCAGCTATTGCTCATCGATTTTCTCCGGTTGCCACGATCCCGAGAAGCGACCGCACGATCGCGAGGCCGGCGACCGCCGCCGTCTCGAACCTCAGGGTTCCGCCGGCAAGCGATACAGGCTTG
>JBPPMU010000331.1:0-3887 GCA_051306215.1 Gemmatimonadaceae bacterium
CCGACATGTTTTCCGTCCGGTGACATCACCGGGAAGGTCGCTCCGCGCGTTCCCGGAATCGGATTTGACACCAGCGCATCGAGGCGGCGGATGTAGAGTTGCCGGTCGCCGGTGCCGGTTCTGCCCGCGTATACGATCGCGCTACCATCCGGCGAAAGAGCGAGCACGTTGGCCGGGACAGGCGAGATTCCCTCGGGCACGGGAATCCTGAATCGCGCGACCGGCCGGCTCGTTTCCGGCGCAGGCCGCGACGTCCATCCTGCCGCTCCGCCCACGAGTAGCAGGGCAGCGGCTGCGGCAAGAACGCGCCAGTCGCGCCACGGCTCGAGACGCCCTCGCTTCGCTGTTGTGCGGCCCGACGCGGTTCGTTTTCCAGTCGCGACAGCAGGCTGCGTCAGCGCTGCCGCGAATTCAGCGGCGCTCTCGAAGCGGTCGGCGGGAAGTTTCTCCAGCGCCCTTCTGACTGCGTCTTCTACTTCCTCAGGTATAGTCTTCCGCGCCAGGTGTAGCGCGCGGGGTTCCTCCGTCATCACTTTCGCCACGATTGCCTGGGCAGTCGGGCCGGTGAACGGCGGTTCTCCGGACAACATCTCGTACGTGATTGCGCCGAGGGCGTAGACGTCGGAGCGGGCGGTGATCTCACGCTCGCCCATCGCCTGCTCGGGGCTCATGTAGTGCGGTGTGCCGAGTGACATGCCCGTCTCGGTCATGCGTCCGCCGCCGGCTTTGCTTGCGGCGAGTGCGATTCCGAAGTCGGCGACCAGGGCCTGCCCGTCGTGAATGAGGATGTTCTCGGGCTTGATGTCGCGATGGATCACGCCATGGCGGTGCGCGTAGTCGAGCGCCGACGCGACTTCCTTCGCGATCCGCACGGCTTCGCCGACGGGGAGCTGTTTTTCGCGCTGGAGCCGGTCGCGGAGGGATTCTCCCTCGACGAAGGGCATGACGTAGAAGAGGAACGAGTCTGCCTGCCCGGATTCGAACAGCGGCAGGATGTGCGGATGCTGGAGATTTGCGGTGGTGCGGATCTCGGCGAGGAAGCGATCTGCGCCGATCACGGCTGCAAGCTCAGGCCTGAGGACCTTGATCGCGACCATGCGGTCGTGTCTCAGGTCGCGGGCGAGGTAGACGGTCGCCATTCCGCCGGCGCCGAGCTCGCGCTCGATCTCGTAGCGGTCGGAGAGAACTTCTCTGAGGCGATCCGGGGGGTGGCTCACTCGGCTGACAATGTGGCTTGCTGTGTAGCGGGCCGCCAGCCAAAGATTAGCGCAGCTGTTCCAGGAAGGCGGAGTAAGCGTCGATCGACTTCGGTTCGCGCAGGAGAATCATGTGCCCGGTTGCGGGGAATACCACTAGACGTTTGAGAGCGGGGGGAGTGGCCGATGCCGCGTAGAGGCGGCGCGCCATCGCCGGCCGGGTTTCGCGGTCTTCCTCCCCCGCTAGCACCAGGAGCGGGCCGCGGTAGCTCCTGATTCGGGCAAGGTTGTCGCGCCCCAGAAGGGATTTGGGAATGTCGAACCGCACGAATGGCTTCGCGAACCACGGCGTGAACGTGCCTGCCCACTCACGCGCGTTTGTCGCCGGGCCCTCCAGTACCAGTGCGCCAATTTTTCGATTCACTGCCACATAGGTTGCCAGCATCGTACCCAGGGAATGGCCGTGGACCACGATGCGCTCCGCTGGCAAGCCGGTGACGCGGAGCACTTCGTCGTAGGCAGCCAGAGCGGCGACCTCGAATGCGTCGAGCGTCGCGACACCCTCACTCTGTCCATATCCCGGATAGTCGGCGGCGAAGATGGCGGCACCGGTCTTCATTAGAGGAGTGAAGCGCCTCCAATCCTGGCCGACCTGAAAGTTGGATCCGCCGAAGTAGAGGACGGCTATGTCTGCCGACGGGCGGGTGACGGTCACCCTGAAAAGGCGGGTGCCGTCGCCGGAAGTGAAAAAGCCTTCAGAGAAGGAATAAGGCGCAGGCCAATAGCTCGCAGCGCGAACGCTGTCGGGGAGTGAAGCGGGTCTGGGATCGAAGAACTGGCGCTCGGAGAGGGTGACTGTCTTGCAGCCGAGCAGGCCTAACGTCGCGAGCACAGTGAGTATGCGCATCGGTCCCTGTCTTCTATTCACCATACATCGCCGTGATGAGTCGGCGAAGGGCCGCTGCCTCCTCGGCAGTGAGCTGACCGATCCTGTTGCCCACGCGTGCCTTGCTGACGGTCCGAATCTGGTCAACTGCGATCTCGGCGTCGCGCTTGCCGGCTTTGACCGGAAGCCGGGTTCTCCACTCCGGGTGCAGACTGGTTGTGAGCGGGCAGACAGTGACGGTGTCCAGACGCTCATTCAGTGCATCCAGACCGACGATCACAACGGGCCGAGTCTTCTTCATTTCGGCGCCAAGCGTCAAATCCAGATTTGCCCAGCGGATCTCGTACCGTTTCACTTTGCCGGCTTCTTTGGATAGCGTGCCTTCTTCTCTGCCACTCGCCTCGGCGCCTCTTCATCCCAGGGGATTTCCTCGAGGCCGTCGCCAATGGCTGTATCCCATTCGTCCCAGTTCTCGCGAGCTGTCGCGATCTGTACCGCGGTTTCCGCCCATGAGAGTTTGCTGACCGCAGGTCCGTGTGGCCGGAGCAGGATTCCCTCGAGCGTTTCTTCCATGATCACGCTGTCGCCAATCCCGAAGCGTCGAAGAATCTCGGCGGGCAACCTGACCCCGCGGGAATTGCCTATGCGGGTGACCTTGAGCTCGACACGTTTCATGTAATAACAGTAATTACATATGTCTGGCTCTTCAAGTGTTGAGACGGTGGCGGGTTACTTTCGAGGTCAGTGCACGCAGGACAATCGTGTAAGGCTATAAAACCCCAATCAGGCATCCCGATGAGCGCACTTGATCTTCTGTTGAACCGCCGGTCAATCCGTGAGTTCAGCTCCCGCGAGCCGACACGCGCCGAAATCGAGACACTGCTCGATCACGCGGTCACGGTTCCGAATCACCGCCTTACGCAGCCATGGCGTTTCTACGTGCTCGGTCCCCAGTCGCGGAGGGAATTCGGACTGGTGCTTGGAGGAAGAAAGGCCCGCAAGATCGAGGATCCGGCTGCGGCGGAGCAGACGCGGCAGAAGGTCGCCAGCGAGCATGCTGACCTGCCGGCGATGATCGCAGTCGCCATCGTTCAGAACGAGAATCCCGAGATCCGGGAAGAGGACTTTGCGGCAGGAATGATGGCAGTTCACAGCATTACGCTCGCGGCAACCGCGTTGGGGCTCGGAACGCACATCAAAACCGGCGCGGTGATGGATGATCCAGCCGCCCGCGCGGCGATCGGCGTACCCGATGGGCAGCGTGTGATCGCAATAGTGAACGTCGGTGAACCGGCTGTCGTGCCGCCCGCCAAGCCGCGCCGCTCGGCATCGGAGGTCACTGTCTGGCGTCCGTGAACGTGTGCTGACTCAGACGGCTTCGAAAAGGGTGACAGAAGCAGAAAAACGATGTTCTCCATGCTTTACAATCCACTACAATTCGGCTAATTATGTATATACATAACTAGTGTTCGCCAGGGATCGCCAAGGATGAGCGTAACCGTCTGAAAGCACGGTGTTTCGTTCGCCGAGGCCAGTTCCTGCTTCGAGGATGCTCAGGCGATCGAGCTTGAAGACGCGAAACATTCGG
The DNA here is from genome assembly GCA_051306215.1 of Gemmatimonadaceae bacterium. GTDB lineage: Bacteria > Gemmatimonadota > Gemmatimonadetes > Gemmatimonadales > Gemmatimonadaceae > UBA4720. The sequence goes on from JBPPMU010000331.1 coordinate 3,671, forward strand.
ATCGTGAGCAGCGCTGGATCCTGATCGGAAAATCCGCAACGGGCCGCGCGCTCGTGGTTGCGTATACACGCCGGAGGCAGTTTGAGAAAGAAGTCATCAGAATCATCAGCGCGCGGCAGGCGAGCTCGAAAGAGCGCGCGGCACTTACCCGACAGTCAGATTGACTTCAGCGACATCCCTGAGTTGCGGGAGGATGAGCTCGGGGGCGCGCGGAGAG
>JBPPMU010000332.1:0-2200 GCA_051306215.1 Gemmatimonadaceae bacterium
TCGCCCTGCGGCACCACCGCCTTGACCCGCGACTTTCCGCCCGGCGCCGTGTCGGTTCCCAGGATATGTCCCCGGCGGGCCGAGATGTCGCCAAGCACGTCGCCGAGGTAGAGGTCGGGTGTGGTGACCTCGATTTCGTCGAGGGGCTCGAGCAGGATCGGCCTGCATTTCTGCGCGACAGTCTTGAATGCGAGAATTCCGGCGAGCTTGAACGACATTTCGTTCGAGTCGACAGAGTGATAAGACCCGTCGAACACCTCGACCTCGAAATCGACCATCGGGAAACCCGCGAGCACTCCCCGTGCCGCCGACTCCTGCACTCCGCGATCGACAGCGGGGACGAACTTCGACGGTATTGTTCCGCCGACGATTTTGTTGATGAAGTTGTATCCCGCGCCGCGCGCCGTCGGGGCCATCCTGATCCAGCAGTCACCGAACTGACCCTTTCCGCCGCTCTGCTTCCTGTGCCGGCCCTGTCCCTCGCCTTTCGCGGTGATAGTCTCCCGATATGCGATCTGCGGTTTCCTGAGATCACCGCCGACGCCGAAGTTCCGCTTGAGGCGCGCCATGACGACATCGAGGTGTCGCTCGCCGAGCCCCGCGACGATCGTCTCGTGCGTCTCGGCGTTGTAGTGTGACTGGAAACACGCGTCCTCATCGTGAAGGCGATGAAGTCCCTGCTGGAGCTTCTCCTCCTCACCCCGCGCTGTCGCGTGAACGGCATAGACGACGAGCGGGTCGGGGAAGTTTATCCCTGGCATCCGCACCGGATGCTCGCGGGTCGAGAGAGTGTCGTTAGTGTGCGTGTTCTTGAGCTTCGCGACGCATCCGATGTCACCGGGATGCAGGAACGGAACTTCGATGCGGTCCTTTCCCTGCGGAATCGCGAGATGAGCGAGCTTTTCAGCGTGTCCGCGCGTCGCGTTGTAGACTTCCTGCCCATTGCTGAGCTTCCCCGAGAATGTCCGGAAGAAAGTCACGTCTCCGACATGCGGCTCGGAGTGCGTCTTGAACACGAGAGCGGTGAAAGGCCCGTCGTCGGTGGCACGAATCTCCACTGTCTCGTCACCTTCGGACCCGGTGAAGGCGTGAAGCTCCTCCATATCCCACGCCGACGGCATGAGCTCGACAAGCTTGGTCAGCAGCGCCTGTGTTCCGTACGTCAGGTCTGACGAGCAGCAGAAAAGCGGGAACAACTCCTGCCGCTTCATCGCTTCCTTCATCGCATTCAGCGCATCGGGGCGCTCTATCGCTTCGCCGCCCAGGTATTTCTCGAGGAGGATGTCGTCTGTCGCGGCGATTCCTTCGATGAGCTGCTCGTAGTATTTGTCGAAGAGCTCCTGGTGCTCCGCGGGAACGTCTACCTCCTGGTACTCGCCGCTGCGCGTTCCCTTCTTGAAGATGTGCGCTTTGCGGTCGAAGAGATTGAGAATGCCGTGGAAGTCGGCTCCTTCGCCGATCGGTACCTCGACTGGAATAACCCGAGGCGTGAGCTCTGCCTTTATCGCCTCGAAGACTCCGTCGAACGATGCGTGCTCCTTGTCCATCATTGAAATGACGAAGAGAACTGGATCCTGCCGCTCTATCGCTTCGTCGAACATCCGCTTGGTGCCGACTTCCACTCCCGAGGTGGCGCTGACTACGACAAGGGCTCCGTCGGCTGCCTGGAGTCCGGCTATCGCCTCGCCCTGGAAGTCGGAGTAACCCGGCGTGTCCAGCAGGTTGATCTTCGTATCCATCCACTCGGCGTGCGCGCACGCCAGGCTGATGGAGAAGCCGCGCTGGGTTTCTTCGGGATCGAAGTCGGTGAGCGCTGTTCCGTCCTTGACGGAGCCGTGGCGCTTGGAGGATCCGGAAACAAAAGCGAGCGCATCGACAAGTGTTGTCTTTCCGCTCGCTCCGTGTCCGACGACGGCGATGTTGCGAATGTCTTCGCTCTTGTACTCGCGCATGGATGGTGTGCTCCGCGAGGGGGAATCCTGGTGCTGCCTGCCGGGGACCGTGCTCGCGGCGGCGCTCCATCGAGTATGAACAACGGGAGAGGGACTGGCAAGTGGGGGGGGGCTTGGCCCCTAAGCTTCCCATGCGAGCACTGCACCTTCGTTCAGAGAATCAGCAGATAGGCCGCAAGGTTGATGGCTATCGCGACCGCGCCGAGCATGGCGTGATTGCGGCGGGCATTGGCGGAATCGAAGCGGGT
>JBPPMU010000333.1:0-10434 GCA_051306215.1 Gemmatimonadaceae bacterium
CTCATTTCGGAAGAGATATCGGGGGACGCGGCGTATGCGCACGTCAGGCACAACTCCCAGTTCCACCGACCGCGCGGCGGGTCGAACGGACTCTGGAAAGTTGCTCAGTACTACGAGGAGAAAGCGCGCGAGTACGGACTCGCCGACGTGAAGCTCATCAAGCAGGCTTATGGCGCAACCCGTCCATGGAACGCGAAACTCGCCGAGCTCTGGACTACCGGCGAAAACCCGCAGCGGATTGCGAGCACGATCCAGACTCCCCTCCACCTCGCCGACTTCAGCAGGGCCGCTGACGTCACCGCGGAGCTCGTCGACATCGGAGGCGCGACCGCAGCTGAGCTCGAGGGAAAGAACGTCACGGGAAAGATCGTCCTCACTTACGCGCCTGTGGGGACAGTGATGCAGCAGATCGTCGCCGGCAGGGGAGCGGCCGGGATCGTCTGGTATCCAAGCCCGTTCTACGAAGGGAGTGGAACAGACGGCTCGGGATTCAACATGCCCGACCAGGTACGATGGGCTTCGGTGGCTTCCGGCCAGGTTGAAGGCAGGGAGCCGACGTTTGCATTCATCCTCTCGCTGCGGCAGGGAGTGGAGCTGCGCAATCGCCTTGCCGCTGCCACTTCTCCGATCATTGTTCGCGCGCTCGTCGACGCCGGCTTCTCGTCGATGGAAGGTGAGCGGCCGTGGCAGGTGATGGTCGAAGGATTCATCCGCGGGACCGAGCCGGGGCTGGGCCAGGACATCGTCCTGACGGGGCACATGCAGGAGGAAGCGACAAGCGCAAACGATGACGCAAGCGGCACGGGGAGCGTTCTCGAGATTGCCCGGGCGCTCAACAAGCTCATAAACGACGGCCGCATTCCGCGGCCTCGCCGTAATCTCCGCTTCTGGTGGGTCACCGAGTTTTCAAGCCAGCGGCAGTACTTCGCCGACAATCCCGACGCACACAGGCAGATGTGGGTCAACGTGAACCAGGACATGGTGGGCGCTGACCAGTCGCAGGACATCATGCGGAAGCAGGGTATCACGCGAGTTCCGGCATCGCGCTTTCATTTCCTCAATGATGTTGCCGAGGCGGTCGTGGAATTCATGGTTCGCGGCAACACGTATGAGCTCGCGCAGGCCCAGGCCGGGATAACCTCCGTGTATCCGCGCCCTCACCTGTCGCGGCTTGGCACCCGGCAGCGCTACAACGCCGAGATGATTTTCTTTCACGGCAACACTGATCATATCCCGTTTAACGAGGCGCCAATCGGGATCCCGGGCATAACCTTCACGAACATGCCCGACAGGTTCATTCATTCGTCGGACGACGACCTCAAGGCGCTCGACCCCACGCAGCTGGGGCGGAACGCAGCGGCTGTCGCGCTGATCGCGTACACGATGGCCGCGGCCGATGCTGCGCTCGCACCCGCACTTGCAGCGGAGACTGCCGGACGGGGAGCCGAGCGGATGGCGCGAAATCTCAGGCTTGGGCTGCAGTGGATATCGACGTCGGCCGATCGTGCAACCGCGTATCATGACGCCGTCGATCAGGTGAAATACGCTGCCGGGCGGGAGCGGCTGGCCGCGGCCTCGATCGCGTCGATTCACGCGACCTCGGCGGCGGGGTTATCGGGATCGCTCGAGAGATCGATAAGCCAGCGTGAAGGCCAGGCATTGCTCGAGCTCGGATCACACTATCGCGCGGTGACTGGCGATGCTCCACCCCGTGCTCGTGCCCCGAACGAAACTGAGCGCCAGCTCACATCGTTGCGTCCGGCGCTGGCGGCAGGTCCGCGCGAGTTCCTGGATGGCCGGGGGCAGATCGCCGGGGTTTCCGGGTTGCACGGGCTGATGGCGTTCGAGCTGCTGAACCTCGTCGATGGCACTCGCAGCGGACTCGACATATACCGCTACGCTTTGGCCGAAGCCCGCGAGGCGGGCGCGCACTATTTCGGGACGGTGACTCCCGCCGCCGTGCTGCAGTACCTGAACAACGCAGCGACGGCGGGGATGATCAGGCTGCGCTGAGCCTAAAGCGCGGCCTCGGTCCTCGAGTCAACACCGGTCTCGATGAACCTGACGCACTGACCCTGGTTCTTGAACGAGAAGTTCGCCCAGCCACCCTTCAAGCATTCGTCCTTTTCGACCGGCTCGATCGGGCGGACCGGCTCGGGAGAAATGAACTTCAGGATCAGGCCCCGGCTTTCCCGGGGAAGTGCGGTCGTCGCATCCGCGGTACGCGCGTAAACACGTGCGGTCGTGCATGCCGCCTCTGCACTCGTGCAGGCGTCTTTCGGCGTGAAGCCGGAAACCTCGCTCGTATTCACCACCTCGAGAATCACGTTGGTGCCCGGGACATGCTCGTACGACTGCGTAAACGGTATGCAGAGATCGAAGTCAGTGATGATGCCGCCAGCCAAGTTTATCGGCACAAGGACGTCACCAGAGAAGACGGTTGTGGGCGGCACCGACGTGTTGTAGTTGGCGTCGAACGTCATTCCCAGGTTCGTGTAGTCAAGCGAGGTGGGCCCGAGCTTTATCGTGAGCCTCTGGGTGCGCTCCGTGCCGCCGAGTTGCTCGTCCCGCCGCAGGCACAGTCCGACAAGTATCGGATCGCTGAGATCGGCACCCTGGAAGACCTGCTGGTAGCGTGCGTTAGCCACTGAGTGCGGAAACTGATTGTTTGAAGCACCCATGATCGCGTCGTATCCGGCCGGAACGACGACCGACGGCGTTTCAGAGCTCCACACGGTCCTGAGTCCAAAATCATATGACGGCGTGCTGACAGAAGTCGGTTCCGCACAGGCCGCGATGACAAATGGCACCGCGATGACTAACGCTTTCCTCATGACTGACACCCTCGGGTATGCTGGACGCACTTGGACGATGGCAAACCACCCCTACGTCCATGACGATCCGGAAGTCATGAGGTAACACCGGCTCCCGCGAGCGGATGTGCCGGACCTGCTCAGCTATCGAGCTCGGCGCTCATGGTCGGCTCAGGCGGCGCAGTCCGGCCAAGAAGGCGCGCGACGATCTTGTCACCGTGATATCTGCCGTTCTCGATGAACACCTTGTTCGCATCGAAACCCGCGACTACGACACCGGCGATGAAAAGCCCCGGGACCGGAGTTTCCAGCGTTTCCTGATCATGCGCGGGAATCCCGGTAACCGGATCGATCGCCACACCCGCTGCGCGAAGCAGGTCGGTGTTCGGGGCAAACCCGGTCATCACGTAAACGAACGAGGCCGGCAGGAGCTCCTGGCCCGACGGACCTTCGAGGTGAACAGCGTCCGCGTCGATTCTCCGGACACGACTGTTCCACCTCACGCCAATGCTTCCCTCCTTCGCGCGATTCTCGAAGTCGGGAAGAACCCACGGCTTGATCCGCTTGTCGAAGGTTGGTCCGAAGTGAGTCAGCGTCACCCGCGCGCCTGACCGCCAGAGATCCAGCGCCGCCTCGGCCGCGGAATTCCCACCGCCGACAACCACGACGTCCTGGTCGAATGCCTCGTGGCCTTCGCGGAAAACGTGCGCGACATGCGGCAGGTCCTCGCCGGGAACTCCGAGCCGGTTTGGTGATCCGAAATATCCTGTCGCGACTACCACGGCCTTCGCGCGAGTATCGCGGGACGCTCCGCTTCGGGCGAGAGATCTCACGAGAAATCCGGCGCCATTCCGCACGATCGACTCGACGCGCTCGTATTGCCGCACGCGGATCCCGAAATGTTTCACCACCTCGCGGTAATAGGCGAGCGCATCGCGCCGGGTGGGCTTCTCCGCCGCAACGACAAAGGGCATTCCGCCAAGCGAGAGCTTCTCGGCAGTCGAAAAGAATCTGACGTAGGTGGGATACTGAGTGATCGTGCTGACGATTGAATGAGCTTCGATAACGACTGCCTCGAGGCCGGCGTTCTGCGCCGAGATGGCTGCCGCGAGGCCGCACGGGCCGGCGCCGACTATCAGCAGGTCGATCTGGCCTTGTTCGTCAGTCACTTCATCTCTCGCAGGATGCCGGGAAAATCGAGCACACGATAAGCTAGCTAAGGGCGTGGCTGGCCGGACCGCCGCAGGTTGGGTATCCTCCGGATATGACAGCGGAAGAAAAGGCCGCAGCGGATGCTGACGCAGCTCACGGAGGAACGGGTGCACCTCCGCCGCCCGACGCGCCAAACCGCGTGTTCTCGCGGCTGACGCGGGAGTACGCGAGCGACGCGATAAAGGTCGAGTGGTACGCGAGACGCTGCATTCACAGCGCGGCATGTATCCGCGCACTGCCACAGGTGTTCGATCCGGGGCGCCGGCCGTGGGTTGACGTCGATGCAGCAGCCGCGGACGCTGTCGCCGAGGCGGTGATGAAATGCCCGACCGGCGCGCTGCAGTTCGTCCGCCTCGATGGAGGTCCGGGTGAGCCACAGCCGGAGACTGTCGAAATTATCGCGGTCGCCGACGGACCGTATTTCGTCCGGGGTCCGGTGAAAGTGAGCGACTCGAAGGGTGGCGAGATCCGCAGCGACACCCGCGTCGCGCTCTGCAGATGCGGTAAGTCCGGCCACATGCCGTTCTGCGACAACACTCACCGCGCCATGGGATTCCGCAGCGGACCATCGACCACGTGAGAACCTGAGCATGTGGAAATGGCTCGGCGGCTGCCTTCTCGTTGCGCTCGCGCTCATCGTGGCTGCGTTCTGGTGGGGGTACAACTCGATGCAGGCCTCGATCGAGCCGGACGGATCGACTTCGGTCAAGATCGGAGCGTCTCCGAGCCGGGTCTTCGCATCGCTCGCCGATGGAGATTCGGTGGCGACATGGATGGCGCAGGGAAACACTGTGAGAACAAGCCGCCGCGGGCCGCTGGTGACGGGCGACATCGTTCGAATAGAGATGGGAACGCCCGGCGGAATCGCCAATCAGAGCACGAGCTGGGTTGTGGCGGAAGTGATCCAGGATCGCCTTGTCGTTTTCAACCTGCTGCCCGATTCAACTCAGGGAGTCGCTGCGATCCGTCGGGATTCACTCAGCGCCGAGGGTGACTCGACGCGGGTGACGAGCAGGCTCGTATCTCCGCTGATGGACCAGGTAGCGACTGATGAGCAGGGCCGGCCGGAAGGCGGAGTTTACGGGCTTACCTCGAAGCTCATGTTGTCGATGCTCAGAATGCAGTCGAGGATGGAGCTTCTGCAGCTCAAGGCGCGCATCGAGGGGTCCGCGCGTGCGCTGCCGCCAGTAACGCCATCGCCCTGACGTGCGCGTCGTAATCATCGGCACAACCGGACACATCGGCACCTGGCTCGCGCCCCGGCTCTCGAATGCCGGGCACCAAGTCATCGGCGTATCACGTGGTTCCCGCGAGCCGTATCACACGTTCCCCGGCTGGGAGCGTGTGCGCCGAGTCGAGATCGATCGAGAGGCGCGGGAGCTCGACGGATCGTTCGGCGATGCAATCGCATCACTGGCGCCTGACGTCGTCGTCGATCTCATATGCTTTGACGTCGCGTCTGCCAGACACCTCATCGATGCGCTGCGCGGGCGGGTCAGGCACTTCCTTCATTGCGGTACATTGTGGGTTCACGGCATTCCGCGGTCGCGACCGTACGATGAAACAGTCGCGAGAGAGCCAGTCGGGGATTACGGGATTCGCAAAGCCGAAATCGAGCGGTTGCTCCTCGATGGGTCGAAGCTTGGATTTCCTGCGACAATCCTGCATCCTGGGCATATCACGGGACCGGGATGGAAACCAATAAACCCGGCCGGCAACATCGATGCATCGATATTCGATCGTCTTGCCGGCGGACTGCCCGTCGCGCTCCCGGAGGACGGATCTGCTACGCTGCAACACGTTCACGCCGATGATGTGGCCCAGGCGTTCGATCTTGCGATCGCCAGGCCTGATGAGTCGATCGGCGAGGTTTTCCACGTTGCAGCGCGGGAGCCGGTTACGATGAAGTCGTATGCGGAGCAGGCGGCGGCGTGGTATGGACGCGAAGCTGCGCTCGAGTTTGTTCCGTGGGATGAATGGAGAGTTGGGGTGAGCGAGCGCGATGCTGAAATTACCCGGGACCACATGATCCATTCGCCATGCGCAAGCGTCGAGAAAGCTGTGAAGGTGCTCGGCTTCAATCCGCGGTTTACCGCCGTCGAGGCGGCACGCGACGCTCAGATGGGCTTGGACATCACGATGAGGTGAGCCGGCCGCTTGAGTTGCCCGGTATCCAGGAACTCTTCCACTCCGGTCCTGCGGAATCCCACTGCTTCATATAGTGGTGGAAGTTCCTCGCGGAGGTTCACCACCTCGATGTCGAGCGCGGAGCACCCCGCGTTGCGGCAGTGATCTTCGACTTCCTCGATCAGGCGTCTCGCGAGCCCCCGGCCCTGATGCGCCGGATCTACGGCGAGCATCACGAAGTGTCCGCGATCTCCGACCGTCTCGAGCCACACCGATGCGGCGAGCGTTCCGGAAACCTCGCCATCGATTACGAGGAAACACGCGCCTGGTGCCTTTATCCGGGCAGCAACGTCTTCGGCCGACGTCCGATCGCCGTCGATGAAAAAATCCTCGACGCGATAAGCCGCGTTTATCACGCGGACGAGTTCAGGAATGTCCGCTGCCGTACCAATGCGTGGGTTCATATCGGCTCAAATTAGTCTTGGCGGCGCACGTGATGCAGACAAAATTCCAGAGATCTGGCACCCGGAGGCAGATGATAGCCACAAGCACAGTCGGGACCGACGGAGGGCACATTTCCGAACCGGCAGCAGCGGAGCCCGGGTTGGCCGCTGCGGTGGAATTCCTTGAATGCCTTTTCCCGGCTCCGCGAAATTTTGCTGTGCGCGTTGGCAATATCACGGTTCTCGACGCAGCCGGTGATCAGGTTTTTACGCTGGTGATCCGCGAGACAGCGTCGATTCGAGGCCTTTTCAGACCCCCTGTTGAGACCTCCCTCGGGAACGCCTTTCTCGACGGGCATCTCGATGTCGAAGGGGATGTCTGCATGGTTTTTCCGGTTGTTGACGCCTGCCGGAGGGCGGCCCGATCTCCCCGCGCGGTCGCGAAGCTCGTGAAGTTGTGGCGCGCGCTGCCAGGTCGTGGGGACGCCGGGCGACACATCCGGCGTGAAGCGCCGGCACTCCGCGGGGAAAAACATTCTGCCGAGCGGGACCGGGCGGCGATTGTATATCACTACGATCTCGGGAACGATTTCTTCCAGCTCTTCCTCGATTCCCGCATGATCTACTCGTGTGCCTACTTCCGCCGCGCAGATGATGATCTCGAAGCCGCGCAGGAATACAAGCTCGACCAGATCTGCCGGAAGCTTCGCCTCGGTCCGGGGCAGAGTTTGCTCGACGTCGGGTGCGGCTGGGGAGGGCTGCTCATTTACGCAGCCGCGAACTACGGTGTCCGCGGCGTTGGCATCACGCTGAGCGACAGGCAACGCGAGCTGGCGATCAGTCGAGTGACAGATGCCGGGTTGAGCGATCGAATCGAGATCCGGCTGCAGGACTACCGCAAGCTCGGCGGGGAAGTTTTCGACAGTGTCTCGAGCATCGGAATGTTCGAACATGTCGGGCGCAGGCGGATGCCTGCTTACTTCACCTCGATCAGGGAGGCGTTACGGCCGGGCGGGCTTTTTCTCAACCACGGCATCTCGATCCAGGCGAATGCGCCGAAGAACACGCTTGCGTCGCGGATAAGGGATCCGCTCAACTCTCTCCTCGTCGGAACTTCACCGATGACCAAGTACGTGTTTCCAGATTCAGAGCTGATCCCGCTCAGCGAGGTGAATCTTGCCGCCGAGAGAGCCGGGCTCGAGGTGCGCGACGTCGAGAACCTGCGCGAGCATTACGACCTGACGCTTCGCCACTGGATTCGCCGGCTCGAGGAGAACGAGGCGGAGGCGAAGCGCCTCGTCGGCGCGGCGACGTATCGCGCGTGGAGACTTTACTTCGCCGCCTCCGCCTATCGGTTCGGGATAGGCAGGATAAACGTCAACCAGACGTTATTCGCCCGCCCCGATGGCGGGCGGACTGATGCGCCGCTGTCGCGAGCTGATCTTTATTCGTAGGCCGGTCAGTTTCCGCTCATCAGCTTCCGCTGGAAGAATTCAGTGACTGCAGCGTTCACGCGCAGGTTGTTCCGGTGGAGCATCCAGTGATGTGTATCGTCGGGAATCACTATCTCCTCATACGGAACTCCGGCGGCGGTGACACGCTGAACCAGATCCACTGTCTCGCTGAAGCGCACGTTGCGGTCGTCGTCGCCGTGGATGAAGAGCACCGGCGATTTCCACGTGCTGATGGATGAAACCGGTGATGACCGCCAGGCGATTGCTGCCGCGCTGTCACGATCGGTGGGCTCGTATTGCCAGGTTCCCATTCCCAGCCGGCGGCCGCCATCCGACGTGTAGTTGTGAACTCCGTGGATGTCCACGCCTGCCGCAAAGAGGTGCGAGTCTCTCGCGAGCGCGAGGGCGGTGAGGTAGCCACCGTAGGATCCTCCGTAAATTCCGATGCGCCCCCCGTCGACGCTCGCGAGGTTGCGCAGATATTCACCGGCTGCCCGAATGTCCTGGTATTCACTCGCTCCGCGCATTCCTCCCGCTTCAGGATTCTGGAACTCATAGCCGTAGCCGATCCCCAGCCGGTAGTTGACGGCGAGCACGACGAATCCCCTGCTCGCCAGGTACTGGTTCATCGCGTAAGCGTTGGAGTAGTAGTCGGAGTAGTGCCACCCCACGAGCATCTGCCGTGACGGTCCGCCGTGAACGTAGAGGATCGCGGGCTTGCGGCCTCCTCCCGTGCGCTCGAAGAGCTGGCCGTGCACGATTTTGCCATCGGGTGCACGGAATGTCACTTTGCGCGGCGTGACGAGCTGCGACGACGGATATCGCGCGAGCATCTCTCCCGCAATTATTCTTTGGGGGGCACGACCCCCATCGAAGGCCATCGCCATGGGCAACGGCGGCCGTTGCGCCGTTGCGCCGAGGTATACGATATGAGACCCGTCGCCGGTCACCACCGGGGTGAACTCGAGTCCTGATCCTGGCGTCATCACTTCGGGCGCTGCCCGGTCAACAGGGATCTTTACGATGTGACGGCGGTCGATGTCGTTCGGGTCGCTGCCGGCGTTCGCCATGAACACCATGTGCCGCCGGTCCGGGCTCATCGTGATGAACTCGGCCATGTAGTTCCCGGGGGTAAGCAGAAGCGCTTCCCCTCCCTGATCGCTGACTGAGTAGATGTGCGGCCAGCCGTCCATGTAGCTGACGAAGACAACTCGTCCACCGGCTGCCCAGTGGAGGTTGGTTCCACCCTGCGTCGAGGGTGACGATCCCGGCAGGGTTTCCGGCGCTTTCCATATCTGACGCGCCTCGCCGGTATTTGCGTCGCCGGCCCAGATCGTCCACGGAATGTGGCGACGCACGAGGATCAAATCCGGCGCGCCACCCGCGCCTGGTCGCCTGACGAACGCGATGCGCCGTCCATCGGGGGACCATCGCGGGGAAACGTCGCGCGATGTCGAGGGAGCGATCCAGAGTAGCGGCTTCGACTCCGATTCGTAGACCCCAATGAATGAATGGTCGCCGCGGTTCGACACGAAGGCGAGTCGCGATCCGTCGGGGGACCAGCGGATGTCGCCGTTGTTGCCACGGGCGGAGCGAAGCCGTTTCGCAGCTGATGATCCGTCGATCGGCACCGTCCAGATCTGCCTCTCCCTCTGGAAGGCGACGGTTCTCGAGTCAGGCGAGATCACCGGGTAGTCGCCGCCCTCATTGAGAAGCTTCGGCTCGCCGGCGGCGAACGGAACAGACATTATCTGGAGCTTAGGCGGAACCGGCAGCGACTCGGCGTTCACTATCACTTCGTCGTCCCAGTTGCTGCCGTGCTCTCCGCCGCGGACAAAAACGACGTATTGCCCGTCGCTGGAGACGGAAACGCTCGAAAGCTCCTGGCCGTCGTCGCGATCGTACCCGGTGATCTTCCGCGCGGTGAAGTCAGGACCTTCGGCAACGTAGATGTTGCGTCGCCCTTCCTCGTTGAACGTCCAGGCGATCCGCGAGCCGGTAGCCGCCGCGGTGAGGTTCTGGGGAAACGGATACGCCCGTAGCTGCACAGGATCGAGCGCCTGGGCGCGTGCGCTGCCCGGCAGGATTACCGCGAGAAGAAGTGCGCCGAGAAGTTTCATTTTGCGTTGTCAGCCGTTGGCCTGGGATGCTGTGGTGAAGAGGTCGATCTGCGGCGGGCGCGAAGGCAGTCCGAGGTTTTCAAGGACGGTTCCAATCCACCCGTCGCGGTCTTCCGGGTCCAGCGGATGTACCGTCACCCCGAATGACTCGATGAGGCGGTCTATCATCGTGTCGATTTCCATCTGGAAGCCGGGGCTTACGGCGCGCGTGCCGTCGAATGATGGCGCGCCGAGAATGGGAACCTTGAAGAGCGCGTCGTACGTC
>JBPPMU010000334.1:0-28552 GCA_051306215.1 Gemmatimonadaceae bacterium
CGCCCCACCCTGCAGCACCCTCAGCCGCGAGAGCGATGACGTACAATTGTCGGTTGCGGCGCGGGCCCATCTCCCGAAGCGCGGCTCGCACGAGTGCCGGAGACTGGACGCCGGCCACGAGCACTGAAGCGGGGCCATTGTACATCACCATGTTGCCTTCGGGCGCCGAGAAGAGAGTGGTGTGCTCGGCGAGTGTTGTGCGCCGCACCTGGCGTGAGGTGGACTGCGCGAACGCGCAGGTGGTCGCGACAAGGAGGCAGGCAAGGGCTGCGCCCGCCGCTACCACCAGTCGTGCTGGAGCCGGTATCCCTGTCATCGCTGGGCTTCATTATCGGAAGATTTCGTACCCGTGGCAAGCACGACTTCTGCCGCGAAGCGGTTGCGGAACCCGATCTTCACGTCCATGCGATCGCGTGCGGCTTAATCCCCTGGCGATGCGCGGGTAGCACAGGCGTAGCACCAAGCAAAACCAGGTGGCAACGGAAAGGGGCAGCGGACTGTGTAAGCCGCTGCCCATTATGCCTTCTATCACGCGACGTGATTGTGCCTTTTTTGTGCCCTTTGTAGCGGCTAAAGTCGGCTAGATTGCTTCTGAGAGCGGCTACACGATTTAGCTAAGTGATTGCTTGCGGGTGAGTTAGCCGAAATGCCTTGATTTCTGGCAGTCCTGGAAAGTGTGTGTACGTTAATAGCGTACCGTGGGTTCGAATCCCACCCTGTCCGTGGTTCGAGGAGGCACAATGACCAAGGTCGCTGTGCCTCTTTTGCCGCCGAGTCTGTTCACTCAACGTGCGTAGCCGTGAAAATAGATCTGATCCTCGTCGAATACGATTCCGGACACCACCGCTACCGGATGGGCGCCGGGCCCCAGCGTCTCCTTGAGTGGGGATTGGCTGAAAGACTCGAGTCGAACGGCCACACAGTACGGGTGAAGCGCATCGAGCCCGAGGGAACCGACACCTCCGAGGCAGGAATCAGCTTCGATCTTCAACGCGCTCTTTCGAAGGCGGTGAAGGCGGCGTGTTCCGAATGGAGTTTTCCCCTCGTGTTGTCGGGCAACTGCATGAGCGCCCTCGGCGTAACCGCTGGCCTTCGAGCAGCAGGAAGACCTTCTGCTGTCTGCTGGCTCGACGCACATGCGGACTTCAATACTCCTGACACGACTGAGAGCGGCTTCCTCGACGGTATGGCCGTCGCCACCCTCACCGGGCGTTCGTGGAAATCACTGGCCGCATCGATTCCGGGATTCGTGCCTACCCCTGAATGGCAGGTAGTTCTAATCGGCGCCCGGGATCTCGATGTTGCCGAGGCCGCGGCGCTGGATGAATCGGGTGTGAGGCGCACCACGTGGAAGGAAACTGACACTCTCTTCGATGCGATCTCATCAGACACCAGGTCGCTCTACCTTCACATCGACCTCGATGTCCTCGACCCCGCCGTGGGGAAGGCGAACAGCTACGCGACCCCGGGCGGCATGACCGTCGAAGACGTACTCGGCCTCCTGGAGTCGGCGAGGCGGAGGTTCGACATTGTTGCTGCGTCGATGACCGCTTACGACCCTATCGTCGATCCGGGGGGCCGAATCGCCCGGGCGGCGATAGACCTAGCGCAGGGCCTGCTCCACTAGCCCGCCTGACTCAGGCCGGTTGCGCTTCGCGTTCCGGCTCGCGTTCCGGCGGCCTCTCGCGGGGAAGTGTCAGGTGGAAGACAGATCCGTCCCCTACCTTGCTCTCGACCGTCAGCTCCCCTCCCATGCCCCTGGCGAGGTCGCGGCTGATCGCCAGCCCCAGGCCAGTACCCTCGTGGTTGCTGCTGGTGAGCTTTCTCTCGAGTTGGACGAACGGCTCGAATATCGTGGTGAGCTTGTCGTCGGGAATGCCGAGTCCGGTGTCGCGGACAATCACCCGGGCTACCGGGCCGTCACCCGCGCAGTCGATGGTGATCGCCCCGCCTGCCTCGGTGAATTTTATCGCGTTCGACAGAAGGTTGAGGAGCACCTGCCTGACTTTTTCCGAATCCGCCCATACCGATAGGGAATCGGCGCATCCTGCATACTCGTAGGACAGCTTCCTCGCGCGAAGCTGGGGCGTGATGAGCGGTTCGAGCTCGAGGAGGAGCGGGTGAAGGGGCACGACCGCCATCGAGAACTCGACACGTCCCGCGTCGAGCTTCGCATAGTTGAGGATGTCGTTGATCAGCGACAGCAGATTGCGCTGGCTCCTCTGGATTCTCTCGAGGTCGCCCCGCTGGTCCGGCGTGAGGGGGCCGCGCAGTCCCATGAGGAGAAGCTCGGCGTATCCGCCGATCGCGTTGAGCGGAGTTCTAAGCTCGTGACTCATCACCGCGAGGAACTGCGTTTTCGCCGCATTTGCGCCTTCCGCCACCTGTCGTGCGTCGAGTTCGGCCTTGTGATGCATCGCATTGTCGACGGCGAATGCCGCGCGTCGCGCGAGCTCCATGGCGAATTCGAGATCGTGCTCTGCGTATCTCCGTCCTGTTTCCGCCGAGACGATGGTTATCGCGCCAAGGGTCCGGTCGAGCGTCGAGAGTGGCACGACCATCGCCGACTTGAAGCCGATCTCACGGATTAACCTGAGGTGCTCTTCGTCCCTGGCTCCGGCAACGAGAAGCTCGTCGGGGATATCGGAGTACAATTCGGGCTTGCCGGTGCGAATGACCTGCCCGACTCCAGTCTTCTCGGAGTAGTCAGGGGGATATCGCTTGTGGAGCTCGCGAGCCCATTTAACCTTTTCAGGATCGACGTGAGCGACTGCAAGCTGGCGCGGTTCCCCTGAATCATCGACGATGCTGACTGCGCACCAGTCGGCGAAATCGGGAACGATGAGTGCAGCGACATCGGTTAGCGTTCTCTCGTAGTCGAGCGACGAGGCGAGAACCTCGCTAGCCCTTGCCAGGTAGTCCGTCGCCTCCTCCGCGAGCTTCCGGCGGGTGATGTCCTTCCACTGCGTTCCGAGGCCGCCGTCGGGCAGGGGATAGCAGTACATGTCGGACCACGTGCTCGAACCCACGTCGAACGCCTCGAACGAGACGGGGGTTCGTGACTCTGCAGCCCGTTTCATTTCGGCCTGCACCTTCGTGCCCTCGAGCTCGGGCCAGACGTCCCAGACTTTCCTGCCGATGAGGTCTTCGCCGGTCCGGCGAACGCCCTCGAACAGGTCGCGGGCGGCCCGGTTTATGTACCTGAAGCGCCAGTCGGAATCGTGAACTACGAACGGATCCGAGATACTGTCGAGAATTCCCCGGGTGAAACGTTCGGCAGTTTCGGCCTCGTGCGTTCTCTCGGCCAGCTCCTCGGTCGATGCCTCCAGCTCTTCCTGCATCGACTGGGCTTCCTCGAGTTGCTGGGCGAGCTCTGCTCCCTGGTCGTCGAGTCGCTGCGCGAGTGTGGCGTTCTCCTGGGCGGCCACGGCCGCGCTGATCCGGGTATCCCTGACGCGCGAAAATGCCCAGCTGGTCAACCCAGCCACTACCAGGAATCCGACGAGGCCCATGAACTCCTCAGGGCTGTCAGTCTTGAGCTGCCAAGGAGGAGGAATGAGAAAGACGTCGACTGCCATGACCCCCAGCAATGCGGTCAGGAGCGCCGGTCGCAGGCCCCCGAACCACGCGCTGGCGAACACAGCCGGCCAGAACATCATGAAGAGGGTTCGCTCGAGCCACGGCTGGAACAGCAGCGTGATGGCCAACGCCAGGATCGCCAGCGCGACGGCGATCGCGTAGCGCGCAACAGGCCCGAGCTTGCGTGGCGTGGTGGCGCTTCGAATAAGGCCACGAGGCAACGGGGTTCGCCGAACGGGTGCCGGAGGTGTTGGCTGCTTGGTTTCCAGTTCTGCCAGCAATTGACAATCCTCCGCGGGCGGACGATGACGGGAGAGGGGAATGTACCCACCAGCACAGCCCGCGCAAACAGATAGATCAGACGCGGGGGGTGGGCAGGGCGAATAGCTTATGCAAGCAGCCGTAACAGCACGATAAAGCTCAACCCGGTGCTCCTCAGGTGACTCGATCCTCGCGGGTAATCCGCTCCGCACAGCTCGGAATGCTCGTCAACGCCGCCCTCGCGATCGTCAAGCTCGTGGCCGGGATTGTCGGCAACACTTACGCGCTTGTGGCAGATGCCGTCGAGTCGACTGCCGACATCTTTGCATCTCTGGTAGTCTGGGGTGGGCTTCGTGTCGCGAGCAGGGATCCCGATGCAGACTATCCCTTCGGGTACGGGAAGGCAGAGTCTGTCGCCGCAGCGGTTGTGTCGATGATGCTGATGGCTGCCGCCGTGGGAATCGGGATCGAGGCCGTGAGAGAGATCCGGACCCCGCACAACACGCCGGCGCCGTGGACGCTGCTCGTTCTGATCGGCGTGCTGGTGGTGAAGTACGGAATGTTCAGGCGTGTGCGTTCGATCGGCGAAGAGTCCCGCAGCACGGCAGTTCGCGCCGATGCGTGGCACCATGCGAGCGATGCAATAACCTCCGCGGCAGCGTTTATCGGAATCTCGATCGCACTATGGGGTGGGCCAGGCTGGGAGGACGCAGACGACTGGGCCGCGCTATTCGCCTCGGGAGTGATTCTCTATAATGCGGTTCTTCTTGTCAGGCCGGCGATTCATGACCTGATGGACAAGACGCCGGAAGGTGACATAACCGGGATAGTCAGGATTGCTGCTTCCGAGGTCGCGTCGGTGATGGCCGTCGAGAAGCTCACTGCGCGGAAGGCGGGAATGGCCTACTACGTCGACATCCATGTGCAGGCCGATCCCGGCATGTCGCTCAGGGAAGCTCACGAGCTGAGTGGCGCAGTGAAGAGCGCCATCAGGGCGCGAATCCCCGAAGTCGCCGGCGTACTCGTCCACATGGAGCCGTACGAGGGGTGAGCGCACCCCCTCTCGGCGTCAGGCCTGTTTCAACGCTTCTGCAACCTGAGTGAGAGACTTCCGCGCGTCGCCGAAAAGCATCCGCGTTTTCTCGTGATGAAATAGCGCGTTCTCGATGCCGGCGAACCCGTGACCCATGCTTCGCTTCAGCACGATGATGTTTCTCGCCCTGTCAACGTCGAGGATCGGCATCCCGTAAATCGGGCTCGACGGGTCGTCGCGCGCGGCGGGGTTCACTACATCGTTTGCACCCACAACGAGCACGACGTCGGTCTGAGCGAACTGTCCGTTCACCTGGTCCATCTCCAGCAGCTGATCGTATGGCACGTTCGCTTCGGCGAGAAGCACGTTCATGTGTCCCGGCATCCTGCCGGCGACCGGATGGATCGCGTATTTCACATCAACGCCTCGCTTCTCGAGGTCAGTCGCGAGCTCGCGCACCGTATGCTGTGCCTCAGCCACTGCGAGCCCGTATCCCGGCACGATCACTACACTCCTGGCATAGGCAAGCGCGATGGCCGTATCCTCTGCAGTTGTCTGGCGGATCGACCTCTGGGCTCCGTCCTCGGGTGATGCTTCTGACGCGGATGACGCTCCGAACGCCCCGAACAGGACGTTGCCGACAGATCGGTTCATTGCCCGGCTCATGAGGAGCGTGAGGATCGTCCCCGATGCTCCCACGAGTACTCCAGCGACAACGAGCATCTGATTGTGAAGCACGAAGCCGGTAAGTGCGGCGGCAAGTCCGGTGAGCGAATTCAGAATCGAGATTACGACAGGCATGTCGCCGCCGCCGATCGGCAGAACGAACATCGCGCCGAGTATCAGGGCGAGGACGAAAAGCCCCCAGAGTGCGGTGATGCCGGTTGCCCCGATGACTATGCTCGCCGCGAGGGCGAAGCTCGCGAGGAGAAGCAGCGCATTGACCAGCCGCTGAAGGGGGAACTGCAGCGGCTTTCCCGAAAGCAGCTCCTGGAGCTTCCCGAACGCGACGAGACTGCCGGTGAACGACACAGCTCCGATGATAGTGCCGAGCACAATCGAAGTCGCCTCGCCGGCGCCGGCGGTTTCGCCGATCCGGACCAGCCTTATGTATTCGGCGACAGATACGAGAGCCGCAGTCGCTCCGCCCATTCCGTTGAACAGGGCCACCATCTGCGGCATTGCGGTCATCTGCACCGTGCGCGCGAAGTATGTCCCGATTCCCGCACCGATCAGAGTTCCTGCGCCGATGATCCAGAACGAGAGGATCTGGCGGTCGAGAAGAGTGGCGGCGAGCGCGAGGCCCATACCGAACGCCGCGAGCTGGTTGCCCGACCGCGCCGTGGCGGGCGAGCTCAGCTTCTTGAGCCCGAAGATGAAAAAGATCGCCGCAACGATGTAGGCGGCTGCGACGACTGATTCCCGGTAATCAAGCATCTTTCGTTTTTCTCTGCGTCTCTCTGTTCAGCTCCGCGCCTCTTTTCTTGAACATTTCGAGCATCCTGTCAGTCACGACGAAACCCCCGAACACGTTCGCTGCTCCGAACACTACAGCGATGAACCCGAGAACCTGCAGGAGGAGCGTGTCGGCGGCGCCGGCTACGAGCATTGCGCCGAGCACGACGATGCCATGAATCGCGTTTGTCGCCGACATGAGCGGGGTGTGAAGGACTGACGGCACTCGCGATATGACCTCGAAGCCGACGAACATGGCGAGTATGAAGACGTAGATGCCAAGGACGAGCTCGACGCTCATGATGCTGCCTCCTGAAGTTTCGCTCTTATCGCGGCGTTCCTTATCTCCCCCGCGTTGGTGACGCAGACTGCATCGATGATATCGTCGCCCGTGTCCAGCTTCAAAACTCCTTCAGGGGCCATCAGCGCGACAAGGGCGGCGATGTTCTTCGCGTACATCTGGCTGGCGTGATAAGCGAGGTCGCTCGAGATGTGGAGCGGCGAAATTATCCTGACTCCGTGGCGCTCGACGGTCGCGCCCGGTTCTGTCAGCTCGCAGTTGCCGCCCTGTTCCCCCGCGAGATCGACGATCACAGAACCCGGCTTCATCGCCATGACGGTGTCGGCGGTCACCAGCAACGGCGCGCGTTTTCCGGGAATCAGCGCGGTAGTTATCACGACGTCGGCATTCTTTGCGTGCTCGTGGATGAGCTCCTTTTCCTTGCGGATGTGCTCTTCGGCCAGCTCCTTCGCGTAACCGCCCGAGTCCTGCGCATCGTGCGACCCGAGCTCCAGCTCGACGAACGTTGCGCCAAGGCTCTGAACCTGCTCCTTGACGACAGGTCGCGTATCGAATGCCTCGACCACTGCTCCAATCCGCCGTGCTGTCGCGATCGCCTGTAGTCCCGCAACCCCGGCCCCTATCACGAGAACCCTGGCGGGGCGAACCGTCCCGGCAGCGGTCATCAGCATCGGGAAGAACTTCTGGAGTGCGTTTGCCGCCAGCAGGACCGCTTTGTAGCCGGCGACGGTGCTCTGGGACGAAAGCGCGTCCATCATCTGCGCTCGTGTAGTGCGCGGCACCAGCTCCATGCTGCAGGCGATGACCCCACGCTCGGCCAGAATCGCGAAGAGCTGAGGATCGGCAGCGGGCTGAAGCAGCCCGATCAGGGCGGTGCCACTCTGCATCATGTCGATCTCTTCAGGCGTCGGCCGCTGAACCTTCAGCACGAGGTCCGCGCCGTCGTATGTTGCCCGAGCTGTTGGAGAAATCGTTGCTCCTGCCGCGACGTATGCCTCATCCGTAAAACCTGCTCGCGCTCCCGCCCCAGCTTCGACAGCAACGGAATGTCCGAGTCGCAACAGCTGCGGAATGACCTCCGGAACCAGGGAGACCCTCTTTTCCCCGGCGACAACTTCAGCTGGCACCGCTACGCGCATCTCATCTCCTGCAGTTGGAGCGAATCAAGTGAGCGGTGGAAAAATACCTGATGCGGTCTTTCGCTGCCGCGCCGAGTGCTGTGAACGGGCAATGTGCGCGGGTCGTCGCGTGCCTGCGCGGAACGGCGTTCACGTTCTCACCGGAGGTGGGCCATGGACCGGATGAAACCTGGCTTCACGCTGATCGAGCTTCTGATAGTAGTCGTGATAATCGGCATACTCGCCGCCATCGCTATTCCCAAGTTCGGCAATACGAAGGAGAAGGCGTATGTCGCGGCGATGAAGTCCGACCTGCGCAACCTTGCTGTTTATGAAGAGAGCTTCGCGGCTGACAGTTCAGGGGCTTATTTCTCCGGCGACGGTGTGGCGCAGGGATTCAGTGCATCCCAGAACGTCACTGTCACGGCCACCGCGGCAGCAGGTCCGCCGCCGACCTGGACAGCAACCGCCAGTCATTCACAGACTGCCAGGACATGCGCCGCCAGTGTAACCGGGCTGATAACGTGTACATGAACAGTACGGTAGCGTACAGTTAGCTCTGGCATAAACAGAGGTTTCGCCGGTGCGATTTCTCCTATCGCACCGGCCGTCCCCGCGTTAGCTTGGCCGAGTCTATTCGTTTCATCAGGCGCCAAGGCTCGCCGTGTGACGTATTCATCGCCTTGTCCGTCCATATGGCAGCGAACCCGTTCCCGGCTGAGGATGGCCGGGCAGAACTGATTTCCGGCAAACCCGTCGAAAGGCGGCGACGCAAAGCCACGAGGCTAACGCGGGAGATGATCCCGCCACGCTCGTCGGGCTACCGATGAGGCCACATATGCACGCTCTCGGTCGTCGCGGACGCTGGTCCGCTGTACTTCTGGCAATAGCCATCCTTTCGGCCTTAAGTGGAAAGGCCGGCGCGCAGGTAGCAGTAAACCCCGATGTTGCGGCTCTCGCTCAGCTACCAGTCGTAGACAGCTCGAGCCTGCGAAACGTGGTTGGCGCCCTCGCTGGAAAAAGCGGAAAACTTCTCGCCAGATTCGTTGCGCCGCCCCGGTCGATACGGATCCCGGTCGTCGCGGAGAACCTCAGCTATACGTCGAAGGTCGTCCCCCGGATACAGGAAGTCGCCGGCGCAAGCTCCCTCGGCAATTTCTCCCTCATCACGATGCGATCGTTCGGGGAAAAGATCGGCGGATCGGTCGGCTCCTACCGCCTGGGATTCTGGCCTGACGAGCGCGGCAACGCCCGTTCTGAGGAGTATGCGGTGCCGGAGGGCTTCATAGAAGTCACACCGGAGAATCAGGATACACGCATCTCCGAGCATTTCCGCCTGCGGGATTTCCTCACGAAGAACCAGCAGGACGTGTGGCCGAAATACCTGGTCCTGCAGGAATCACTCATCGACAAACTCGAGCTGGTGATCCAGGATCTCAAGGATCACGGAGTGCCGGTCCGGAGGGTTGGGATTCTATCCGGATTCCGCACCCCTCAGTACAATCTTGCGCTTGGTGACAGGAGCGGCCGCGCGCGCGACAGCCGCCACACCTACGGCGATGCCGCTGACATCTACATCGACAACAACGGCAATGGGCGGATGGATGACCTGAACGGCGACGGCCGCGTGAACATGGCCGACACGAGGGTCATTCTCGCCGCAATCGAGAGAGTCGAGAAGAAGTATCCCGACCTGGTCGGTGGCACCGGGCTCTACCACTCGAACGGTTCTCACGGAGCGTTTGCACACGTCGATGTTCGCGGTAGTCGGGCCCGCTGGGTGAACGGCGCGCGGGCGTCACGAACCAAGAAGTCGCGTGCGAGCTCGAAGCCGAAGGGAAAGAAAGTCGCCGTATCGACGTCCGCCCGGTCCAAGACCGACTGAACCTCCCCGTTCTCCGCGGGTAAACCGTTTCACGCCGTTGCGCTGTCGAACCATTAGCCAGCGCATCTTGCGCAAGCTTCTCCCCAACGAACGGGCCCACAATGATCCGCTTCCTTCGTATCAACCTTTTCGCGGGCATCGTCCTGGCGTCAATCTGGACTGCCACTGCGCCGTCGGCGAAAGCCCAGGGTGTTCCTGCAAAGCCAGCCGGGCCTGACTCGGTTTCGATCCAGGACATCGAGAGAGCGGCCGAGCAACTCGCCGAGGCGGTTCAGGCAGCCGTAAGAAAAGCGACGGAGGATCCGGCCGTCAAGGTGGCCGCCCTGAAGGTTGCGAAGAATGCGGTGGCCGCCGCGCAGATCACAATCACGCAGCAGGCGAATACACTCGAGAAAGTTCTCGATGCGCTTGCCCGTGAGATCGCGCTTGCGTCTGAAAAGCAGCAGGAAAAGGCGAAGACGCCCTAGCGGTCGCCGTGCCCGCGCCTAATTTCGGCGCGGATGAAGAAAGCCGTATTTCGTGACAAGGTTGTCGTAATAACGGGAGCCTCGGCGGGAATCGGCCTCGAGATCGCGAGGCGGCTCGCACGGCAGGGGGCCCACCTGGTGCTTGCTGCGCGCGAGCCCTCCCTGCTCGAGAAGGCGGCAGATGAATGCCGGGGGCTCGGTGCACGCGCGATGGCAGTTCCCACCGATGTGAGCGTGAGGAACCAGTGCCGGGATCTCATCGAGGCCGCTGTTGACGGCTTTGGCGCGATCGACATGCTGGTGAACAACGCCGGGATCAGTATGCATGCCAGGTTCGACGAGCTCACCGATATCGACGCGGCCGAGCGACTCGTGAAAATCAACTACCTGGGAAGCGTGTGGTGTACATACTACGCGCTTCCACACCTGAAGAAGTCTCGCGGCCGCATCGTCGCTGTCGCCAGCCTCGCCGGCAAGAACGGAGCGCCGACCAGGTCCCTCTATGCGGCTACAAAACATGCAATGGCGGGCTTCTTTGACTCACTGAGAATCGAGCTTCGGTCGGCGGGAGTGAGCGTCACCGTCGTTTATCCCGGCTTCGTGGCGACAGATATCGCGGAACGCGCCGTCGGGCCTGATGGACGCATGCTCGGGTCGCGGCCGGTGATCAAGAGCGCCGTGATGAGTGTAGAGGAATGCGCGGAGCAGATCATCGATGCTGCCGCGTCAAGGAGAAGGGAGGTCGTGATGACGTGGATCGCACGGATCGGCATGCTGGTCAAGCCGTTCGTCCCAGGGCTGGTCGACAGGTTCGCCGAGCGCAAGGTGCGGCGCGGCCACTGACCGCAACTATATTGAACCCAACCCAGGAGACAATCGAACATGATCACTCGAACACTCGTCATTGGAACCGCATTCCTGCTCGCCGCTTGCTCGACCCGCGAAGCCCCGCCTGACGCCGACAGCGCGGCGGCTACAACGAGTGCGGATCCTGACGTTAACGTCAGCGGCGGAACCATCCCCGCCGGATATTCCGCAAGAACAGACCGCGCCGACGCCGACATAACAGGCGCGAGTTACACTCCGGGGTCGAACAGGTGGGAGGTCAGAACCGGACCCGCGCACGTGATCTATGCCGCAAAGGACACAGCGACCGGCAACTACACTGTCTCGACAAAGATCGAGCAGCTCGAGAAGCCGACGCATCCCGAGGCTTACGGACTCATCATCGGGGGGCGTGACCTCGACCAGCCGTCCCAGACTTACACTTACGTTCTCGTTCGCGGCACGGGCGACCTCATGGTGAGAGTCAGGGAAGGGGACGCCACGCGCGATGTCCTCAAGTGGACGCCGAGCGCTGACGTGCCAAAGGAAGACGGCTCGGGGAAGGCGACTTACGCTCTCTCGGCGACTGTCACTGACGACGCCGTGAGGTTTTCCGTGAACGGAAAGGAAGTGGCGTCGGTGAGTAAGGCGGGGCTGCCGACCGACGGCATCGCCGGTTTGCGAATCAATCACAATCTGCATCTCAATGTCACCCCGGTTTCGATAACAAGACCTTGATTACACGCGGAATCGCGGCTGTCGCACTCGCCGCGCTTCTTTTCGTTGGATTCCGCCCGGTCGGGCCGCTGCTGCCACTTGGCAAGCTGCTCGACCCGGCGCATGGCGTCTGGGCCCTCGCCGCGTCGACGTCGTTACGCGGCGTTCAGTCGCTGGCTATTACGGGTCTGGAAGAGCCGGCTCAGGTTCTCTTCGACGACCGCGGCGTTCCACACATTTTCGCCGCAAGCGATCTCGACGCATACCGCGCGCTCGGCTTCGTCGTAGCGCGGGACAGGCTGTTCCAGATGGAGACGCAGACGCGCGCTGCCGCCGGAACGATTTCCGAGTGGGCGGGGCCCCGGGCGCTTCCGAGTGACAGGCGTGCACGCTCACTGGGGCTGGCATGGGCGGCAGAGAGAAAACTTGCGGACTACGACACGACCTCCGCGGGTTATCGCGCGCTTGTCGCGTATGCCGAAGGAGTCAATTCGTGGATCGAGTCAATGCGACCGCGGGATCTTCCTGTCGAGTACCGGCTTCTCAACGCCAGGCCGGCGCGATGGGAGCCAGTGCACTCACTGTACTTTTTCTCGCGGATGTCGATGACGCTGGCACTCAATGATGCGACGTTGAAGCGCCTTCGCGCGGAGTCGCTCGTCGGAGCTGCAGCGGCCGATGCCTTGTTTCCGGTGAAGAGTCCCATCCAGGAACCGATTCAGCCAACCGGCCTTGGCGCGCCGCGGTACGATTTCGGTGACCTGCCCGCTCCCGGCTTACCTGACAGCAGTGCGGCTGCCACCTACACCATAAGAGAGACAATGCTTGCCGCTCTCGAGCGCGGTGGCAGGTCGGAGGGCGGTGACGCGCTTGGCAGTAACAGCTGGGCGGTGGCGCCATCACGATCGTCAACGGGTCACGCGATGCTTGCGGGCGACCCTCATCTGGACCTCACCCTGCCGTCGGTATGGTACGAAATGCACCTCGTTGTGCCGGGCCGCTTCGACGTAGCCGGTGTCGGCTTTCCGGGGGTGCCGGGCGTGGTCATCGGCTTCAACAGGGATGTTGCCTGGACGTTCACCAACACAGGCTCCGACGTAAACGACTTCTATAAGGAGGTCGTCGACGATCCCAGCAGTCCCGGCCGCTACAGACTCGACGGCAGCTGGCGCCCGCTCGAGTCCCGTGTCGAGATATATCGAAATTCGCGTGGTTCCGTCATCGCGACTGACACCATCTACTATACGCATCGCGGTCCGATGCAGAAGGTCGACGGTGAGTGGGTGTCGATGCGCTGGACCGTTTACGAGAAGTCGCGTGAGCTCGACAACTTCCTTTCCCTTGCGCCAACAAGGAACGCTGACGAGTGGCTCGCTGCGATGTATGACTATGTCGCCCCGACCCAGAACGGTCTCGTCGCCGACAGGGCCGGCAACATCGCGATAAGGTCGACCGGATCGTATCCGACGAGACCAGGAGATGGCCGCGGTGACCTGATTCTTGACGGCTCGATTTCCGCGAGTGACTGGACGGGACGTCTCCCAGTCGAGCGCTACCCCTACGCCAGAAATCCGGAACAGGGCTTCCTCTCATCGGCGAACCAGCAGCCCGTCGATCCGGTGCACAACCCGGCGTACATGGGGTCCGACTGGTATACACCGTGGCGGGCGATGCGGATCAACTCGCTCCTGCGCGAGAACCCGAAAGTGACGCCCGACCAGATGCGGAGATTCCAGACAGATCCGGGCAGTGCTCGCGCAGATGCGTTCGTCCCATTGTTTCTCGAGGCGGCGAGACGCGAAGTTGCAGCGGGGCGCAGTGACACTGAGCTGAACGAGGCGGCCGCAGCACTTCGCGAATGGGACCGGCGCTACGTGCGCGAGAGCCGTCGCGCCGCGTTGTTCGAGGCGGCGATGAGCGAGCTTGCACGCCGCACGTGGGATGAGCTGATCGCTCCTTCCGACACCGCACAGGTTGCTGGTTACAATCTTCCCGAAGCGCAGACGCTGCTGCGGATCGCGCAGCACCGCGAAAGCATCTGGTGGGACGATCGCCGCACGCCCGGGCGCGAGGACAGGGACGCGATATTTGCGGCGAGCCTGAAGGCTGGATACGCAAGGCTCGTCGGCGAGAAAGGCGCAGCTTCGTCTGACGAGTGGCTCTGGTCCCGAATCCGGCATGCGAACATAAATCATCTTCTCCGCATACCGGCTTTTTCGGCTCTCAGGATTCCAGTTCAGGGCGGCCCGAGCACGCTGAGCCCGTCGGGAGGTTCCGGGGAGCATGGTGCGAGCTGGAGAATGGTCGTCGAGCTCGGACCGGAGATCCGAGCGTGGGGAGTGTATCCCGGCGGGCAGTCGGGCGCGCCAGCGAGCAGGCGTTACAAGGATCGTCTGTCGCGATGGACGATGGGACAGCTTGACCAGATTCTCTACCCGCGCACTCCGAAAGATCTCGACCGGAAGCGCGTCATCTCGACGCTCAACCTGACCCCGGCTCGAAGATGAGCTCGATCATCAGGTACGTGCTGCTGGCAGTGGCGTTCGCGGTCGCGACCTGGGGTCTTGGCTGGTGGTCAGTCCCGCTTGTCGCGGCACTATGGGGATTTTTCTCGAGCGATTTTCATCGGGCGAGGAACGCCGCGCTGGCGGCGGCAGGGGGCTGGGCGTCGCTCCTGCTTCTCGACGCGGCGAGAGGGCCCGTTGGCGCGATGGCCGGGCAGCTTGGAGAATTGATGAATCTCCCGACCTTCGCTTTATATCTGGTGACGCTTCTGTTTCCCGCGCTGCTCGCGTGGAGCGCGGCAGCAGTTATGCGTCGCCCCGACCCTGCTCTTCCCGATTCCGCTCCGCCAGCATCTTCGTAGTGAAGCGCTGACCTTCCGAGATTCGCTCGACCTCGAGCGCGATCGCGTCAACTGATTGCGAAATCTGCTCGAGCTGATTCCTGACTTCCACGGGAATCGGCGCAGCGACCGGTGTGCCGCGCTCGATCCGTCTCGCGATCGCGCGCATTATCGGCAGGCCGATGATTATTGCGGCGATCATCACGAAGAATGCGATCGAAATGTTCTCCGCGCCGGCCGGTATCGCGTTGTACTCGAACGGCGGAGTTCCCGTTGTCGGCGTGCCGGGCGGGAGCGGAGGAGCCGGGATCACTGTTGCCCTGGCTCCCTCCTCGGCCGCCTTCTGCGCAGCCTGCTGGGCGGCCGCCTGAGCGCTCTTGGCGGCCTCCAGTATCTCCTGCCTCAGCTGTTCGCGTGAGACTGGTTCCTGAGGAAGGATAAATTTGGACATGTCCACATCCCAGCCGGTAAATGATGGTGCAGGTCGCGACGCGCGCGACTCAATCTATGGTGGTCTCGATGAGCGAGCCAGCAATCGCGGGCCGGATACAAGGTGGTTCCGCGCCGCATCGGGAACGGTGGTCGGGACAGGGACCTGGCTCATTCTGTCAGAGCTGGGCCTGCCTCACCTTGCGGGAATCTCGACCCTTGGACTCGTGCCAGTCGCCGCCGTACTCGGTGCACTGGCCGGGCTGACCCGCCTCCGAAAGCCACTTGTGTGGTTCGGCGCCGCCTCAGTAGCGTTGCTGCTCGTTGTCGGTTTTACGAACGTCATTGTCTCGCCCGTCCGGACTATGCTTCGCTCGGATCCCCTGCCAGCTTCGGCGGATGCAATCGTAGTGCTGTCCGCCGGCGTGACGGCTGACGGCATGCTGCCGCAGCAGGGGCTGGACCGAATTCTGAGAGGCATCGAGCTCGCACGAGGCGGCGTCGCCCCCCGAATCGTTCTCACGCGCGAGCGAAAGCGCGTACGTGGCAAATGGGTGACAACATCCGCTGACCAGGAGCGGCTTGTCTCGATGGCAGGCGTTGAGGTCGTCACGACGGGTGTATCGGGGAGCACGAGGGAGGAGGCACTCCGCGTGCAGGCTCTGTCGCGGCAGGGGCAGTGGAACCGAATAGTGCTTGTCACATCGGCATTCCACGCGCGCCGCGCGTGTGCGACATTCGAGAAACTCGGGCTCGAGGTCAGCTGCATTCCCGCCGACTCGAGGGATGTCGCGGTTCTCACAATTGCCGAGCCGCATGACAGAGTGCGGGCGTTCGCAATGTGGATGTACGAGGCGGCGGGGACAGCGCGTTACAGGGTGGCGGGCTGGCTCTGAGCGCGGCCAACTCGGGACTCTGAGCCATGCTGAGTCGCCACTAACTCGCCACTAACGGGAGGACGGCGAAGGGCTAAACCCAGAGGGAAAGGGATTGGGCTGATTTTACGGATTAGGCGGATCAACCACTCCGGTGGCCAGATTCTTCAGGGAGTGGCTGGCGATCCTGTAGGGAAAAATCCTCTCGCTCTTGTTTGAACACAGAAAGAGAGATGTTGGTTCACCCATTGATGTGGCGGGGCGGCGACATGCCGGCTGTACAACGCGCTCGATCCGCCAAATCCGCCCAATCGGTTTTACCCCTTGGGGTTGAGCTCTCCACGTTGCGAAACATGTCGGGTTGCTTTGACGTAGATGAATCCGGAGGACACCGCTCATGAGCTCAGTCACCACAGTAGCACAATCGCTCGGCGTAGCGTACGCGGCGGGAATAAACTTGCCGGCCACAGTAGCGGTTCTGGGCATCGCCGACCGGGCCGGATGGATCGACCCGCTTCCCGGCGCGCTATCGGCCGTCAGCAGTGTCTGGGTGATCGCGATCGCCTCGACGCTTTATGTCCTCGAGTTCGTCGTGACGCTGGTCCCGGGAGTTGCAAGCGTCTGGGAAACGATGCAAAGCGTCATCCGTCCGCCTGCAGCCGCGCTGCTCGCCGTCGCAACCACTTACGCGCTGAGCCCGGCGATGATGGTGGTAGCCGGACTCCTTGGCGGAAGCCTCGCGTTCGCCACCCACGGCACGAAGCTCGGTTTGCGGTACGCGGTTGACACATCACCCGAGCCGGTGACCAACGGTCTCGCCAACGGCGCCGAGTTCGCGACAATCGCGTCGATCCTTCTCTTCATCTGGAACCATCCATTCATCACGCTTTCTGCGGCGATCCTGCTGCTGATCCTGCTGATCCTGGTGGTTCGCCGGATCGTGAAGACGCTGCGCGCGCTTATCGGCGGCGACTGGAAGCGGGGAGCGCAGGCCTAGCTGCGGAAGGTCCTCCGGTTCGGCACATTTATCCGCGAAGCGCGGTCAATGATTCGACACCGGGGTGTTCTTGACAGAAAAGCGTGGCATCTGGCGCGTAATCGCGGCCTCCTCGGCCGGCACGATGATCGAGTGGTACGACTTCTACATCTTCGGTGCCCTCGCGGCGATCATATCGACGCAGTTTTACCCGGAGGGAAGCGCCACCGCGAACTTCCTCAAGACACTTGCGACGTTCGCAGTTGGCTTCGCGGTGCGCCCGTTCGGAGCGCTCGTGTTCGGGCGCATCGGCGACCTCATCGGGAGGAAGTTCGCCTTTCTCGTGACGCTGCTGATAATGGGCGGCGCCACTGCGGCAATCGGGCTGCTTCCGAGCTACGAGCGAATCGGTATCGCGGCTCCAATTCTTCTCGTGGTTCTCAGGCTTCTTCAGGGTCTTGCGCTCGGGGGTGAATATGGAGGAGCGGCTGTCTATGTAGCCGAGCACTCGCCTGACGGAAAGCGTGGATTTTATACGAGCTTCATCCAGACCACAGCGACCCTCGGACTTTTCGTCTCGCTCGTCGTGATACTCGTTGTGCGGGCAGCGGTTGGTGAGGAAGCGTTCAGGCAGTGGGGCTGGAGAATTCCATTCCTGCTTTCAATCCTGCTGGTAGGGATGTCGTACTACATCCGCGTGCGGCTGCAGGAGTCGCCGCTCTACACGAAGCTGAAGGAGTCGGGGAAGACATCAAAGGCTCCGCTGAGGGACAGCTTCGGCACGTGGAGCAGATGGAAAGTGTTTTTCGTCGTGCTGTTCGGTGCGACCGCGGGACAGGCGGTCGTCTGGTACACCGGCCAGTTCTACGCGCTGTTCTTTCTCCAGACGGTTCTCAACGTTCCGCTGACGATGTCGTACATAATCGTCGCGGTCGCGCTTCTGGCCGGCGCCCCGCTGTTCATTGCGTTCGGCGCGCTTTCCGACAGGATCGGGCGCAAGAAGGTGATGATGACGGGCAATCTCATCGCGGCGCTGTCGTACTACCCGATCTACATGGCAATGAAGGCGTTCGCCGACCCGGTGAACCCTGTCGTCCTCACGATGCTCGTGTTCATCCAGGTCGTCTTCGTGACGATGGTCTACGGCCCGATCGCCGCTTTCCTCGTCGAGGCATTTCCGGCCAGGATCCGCTACACATCGATGTCACTTCCGTATCATTTCGGCAACGGCTGGTTCGGCGGATTTCTCCCGCTGATCGCGACTGCGCTCGTCGCCCGGACCGGCAACATCTATGCAGGACTCATCTACCCAATATCGGTGGCGATCCTGACCTTCATCGTCGGCACGATCTACCTTAAGGAGACTCACAGGGAACGCATCTGGGATGAAGTCGGGGGGAGGGATTGACGATTCCACTGGTCGTTTTCCTCGCCGGGGCCGCGATGGCCGCCCAGGAGACGCTGCGTGACGCAATAGCGACCCGCGTCGCAGCGTTTTCCGACGCGACCGTCGCCGTGTCGTTCAGGGACCTCGAGAGTGGTGAATCGCTCGCAATCAACGCCGACACGGTGTTCCACGCCGCGAGCACGATGAAGATTCCCGTGATGATCGAGGTCCTGCGACGGGCGCAGGAAGGCGCGTTCTCGCTCGACCAGGGAATTCTCCTGGTCAACCAGTTTGCCTCGATCGTCGATGGGTCACCGTACCCGCTCGACGGGTCAGAGGATGGCGACAGCGCGCTTTACGCGCGCGTCGGGGAGCGAGTACCGATTCGGGACCTGCTTCGCCGGATGATCACCAGGTCGAGCAACCTTGCAACGAATCAGCTTGTTGCGCTGACGGGCGCTGAAAACGTGACCGCAATGGCAAGGTCCCTTGGGGCAACCCGCATCCAGGTTCTGCGCGGAGTCGAGGATCAGAAGGCCTACGACCGGGGAATGAACAACACGACGACGTCAGCCGACCTCGCGGTCCTGCTCGAGGCAATCGAGCGCGGCGAGGTACTGTCGCCGCAGAGTTCTGCCGAAATGCGCGACATTCTGCTCGCGCAGGAATTCAGGAACAAGATACCGGCGGGGTTGCCGCCGGGGATCCGGGTGGCTCACAAGACAGGGGAGATCACGGCTGTGTCGCACGACGCCGCAGTTGTTTATCCGGAAGGCCGGAAGCCATACGTGCTTGTCGTCCTCACGAAAGGAATTCGCGAGAGCAAGGTCTCGAGCGCGCTCATCGCGGATATCTCGCGCATCGTGTATTCCCACGTCACGCGCCAGCAGTAACGGCCGGCCGATGACGCGCGTATCGTTTCTCGGACTCGGCGCCATCGGGGAGCCGATGGCCCGGCACCTCGCCAGAGACCCTTTCGAGCTGACCGTGTGGAACAGGACGATGTCGAAGGCGGAGGAATTTGCGAAAGCGGTCGGCGTAGCGGTGGCAGCGACACCCGCCGCCGCCGCCGGTGCCGACATCGTGATCACATGCCTGCCATCGTCCCGGGAAGTCGCTGGCCTGCTCGAGGGTGATACCGGGCTGATGGCTGGAATCAGGCCGGGTACCCTGTTTATCGATTGTACATCGGGCGACCCTGCGACTTCGCGGGAGATCGCGTCGCGACTGGCGCAGCACGGCGTCGCTTTCGTTGACGCACCGGTGAGCGGCGGGGTGAAGGGTGCAGTGGCGGGGAATCTCACCGTGATGTGCGGAGGAGATGATTCGAGCGTCGAGCGGGCAAGGCCAGCCCTCGATGCGTTCGGGGGGAAGATCGTGCACTGCGGCCCGGTGGGATCAGGCCATGCCGTCAAGGCCATGAACCAGGCTCTTCTCGCCGTTCACATCTGGTCCGCCGGTGAAGCGCTTGCCTCGCTGGCGAAGCTCGGTGTGGATACGAAGCTCGCCCTCGAGGTGATAAACGGGTCGAGCGGCAGGTCGAATACGTCGGAGAATCTTTTTCCGGAGAGGGTCATCGGACGTGCATTTCCGCGCACCTTCAAGCTGGCTCTGCTCGACAAGGATGTTGCAATCGCAGCTGACATAGCGAGGGAGGAGGGGATCGCGTCGCCGTTCATCGAGCTCGCCGCGCGCCTCTTTGCCGAGGCTCACTCGGAGCTTGGCGACGAAGCAGATCACGTTGAGGCCGTCCGCGTGATCGAGGCGCGGGCAGGCGTCAACATCTCCTGATACCTCTCGTCAACGCTTCAATTAACGTGTCGGCGGCTTCATATTTGTCCGTCGATGCCTCCCCGAACCACCGAACAGAAGACTCTCCTTTCAGCAAGCGCGGTGGAGCGCACGCTGAGGCGGATGGCCGATGAGATCGTCGAGCTCAACGACGGCACGGGGAACCTCATAATCGTAGGCATCCAGCGGCGCGGTGTTCAGCTCGCGAGCCGCATTTCTTCGCTGATCGAGGAGCGGGAAAAGGACCGCGTGCTGCAGGGCTCGCTCGACATCACCCTTTATCGCGACGACCTCCAGACCGTCGGACCGAGGCCGGTTGTCGGCCCCACCGACATCCCGTGGGACATCGACGGAAGGAACGTGGTAATCGTCGACGACGTGCTCTACACCGGCCGTACTGTGCGCGCCGCGCTGGATGAGCTCGCTGACTTCGGCCGTCCGGCCCGGATCGCCCTTGCTGTGCTGATCGACAGAGGCGGACGCGAGCTCCCGATCCAGCCTGACATCGTTGGGAAAAAGGTGAGCGTCGACAAAGGCGACAGGGTCGACGTGCTTGTCGACGAGGTGGATGGCAGGACCGCTGTCGTAATCGTTCCCTCGACGTCAGGCCCCGCGGAATGACGAGCGCGCTCGGCAAGGACCTCCTGGATCTCGAGTCACTGTCCCCCGAGCAGATACGCCTGATTCTCGACACCGCCGAGCCGTTCAAGGAGATAAGCGAGAGGGCGATAAAGAAAGTTCCGGCACTGCGCGGATCGACGATCGTGAATCTCTTCTTCGAGAACTCCACCCGGACGCGGATTTCGTTCGAATTCGCCGAGAAGCGGCTGTCGGCCGATACAGTGAACGTCTCGTCGTCAGGGTCCAGCGTGTCGAAGGGCGAGACACTCGTCGACACAGCACGGAATCTCGAGGCGATGCGCATCGACATGGTCGTCATCCGGCATGGTGCGTCGGGCGCGGCGGCATTCCTCGCCGAGCGGATCGAGTCGAACGTGATAAACGCGGGCGATGGAACGCACGAACATCCGACCCAGGGCCTTCTCGATATTCTCACCCTGCGCGACAAGCTCGGCAATCTTGCAGGTCGGAGGGTTTGCATCTGCGGAGACGTTCTCCACTCGCGCGTCGCCCGGTCGAACATATGGGGCCTCAAGCACGTAGGCGCGGAGGTCGCGGTGTGCGGTCCCCGCTCACTGATGCCGAATGCAATCGAGCAGCTGGGCGTAACCGTCTTCGAGCGGATCGAGGAGGCTATCGAGTGGGCCGACGCTCTCAACATCCTGCGGCTCCAGTTCGAGCGGATGACCGGTGGCTACATCCCGTCAAGCCGCGAGTACAACAGGGTGTTCGGGGTTACGCGCGAGCGGCTGGAAAGAGCGCCCCGCGACATCCTCATCCTCCATCCGGGGCCGATGAATCGCGGAGTCGAGATAGACTCGGACGTCGCGGATGGGCCCCACAGCGTGATCCTCCACCAGGTAACCAACGGAGTCGCCATCAGGATGGCCGTGCTCTATCTGCTCGCCGGCGGGAAACCTGAACTCGCCGAAGCTGCCAAGGGGAGCCGCTGATGCCCGCCCGACCGATTCTCCTCAAGGGAGGGCGTGTACTCGACCCGTCGCGAAACATCGATGAAATCGCCGACGTTCTCGTGGCTGATGGCCGGATCGTATCATCGTCAGGAAATGCGGGCCAGGTAGACGATGCCGACTTAATCGACTGCAAGGGTAGCATCGTCTCGCCCGGTTTCATCGACGTCCATTGCCACCTGAGAGAGCCCGGCCGCGAAGACGTCGAGACAATCGCGACAGGTGCACGGGCGGCGGCCGCCGGGGGTTTCACTGCCGTTTGCGCGATGCCCAACACCGACCCGGTGACGGACAATCAGGCGGCGGTGGGTTTCATAATCCGGCAGGCGCAGCGAGCGGATGCCGCGAGGGTTCACGTGATCGGCGCGATCTCTGTCGGCCAGAGGGGAGAGACGCTTGCCGAATTCGGCGAGATGGTCGCAGCCGGCGCTGTCGCGATGAGCGACGATGGAAAGCCGGTGGTCAGCGCGCAGCTGATGAGGACAGCACTCGAGTATGCGCGCAGCTTCAGCATACCGGTCATCGACCACTGCGAGGAGCCGACGCTCGCGAAAGGCGGATCGATGAACGAAGGGATCGTCAGCGCCCGGCTCGGCCTCAAGGGAATTCCGTCCGAGGCAGAGGAGATAATGGTCATCAGGGATATTCTCCTGGCCCGACGGACGGGTGGCCACGTGCACCTCGCTCACATGAGCACTCATGGATCCGTTGAGCTGATCAGGTGGGGGAAAGAGCGCGGAATCAACGTCACCGCCGAGGTCTGCCCGCACCACATTTCCCTGACGGAGGATCGGATCGGCTCATACGACACAAATGCGAAGATGAATCCTCCCCTTCGCACGGCGAGGGATGTCGAATCGCTGCGCGAGGCCGTGAAGGACGGAACCATCGACATGATAGCGACTGACCACGCGCCGCATCATTATGACGAGAAAGAGAGGGAGTTCGCGGACGCGCCAAACGGGATAGTGGGGCTCGAAACCGCCCTCGCTGTGTCGGTGACGAACCTCGTTGCCACCGGGCATATTGATTTTCGAACGCTCATCGACAAAATGTCATGTGCTCCGGCGAAGCTCTTTGGCCTCCCGGGCGGAAGTCTTGCGAAAGGAGTCGCTGCGGACATCACGGTTTTCGATCCGGGAACGTCGTGGCAGGTGGAGCCGGCGGATTTTCACAGCAAGGGGCGTAATACGCCTTACGCGGGAATGACACTCACGGGGCGAGCCGTCGCGACTATCGTCGGGGGACGGGTGGTGTACAGTTTCAGCGAAGGGACAGCAAACGCGCGGGTCTCCCGCGCTTAATCGGGGAAAAGCGGGATGACGAAAGCCAAAACCAACGCGCTCGACGCGCTCCGAAGCCTGATTGCCGAACGGCAGCAGTATGAGCAATGGATCGCCTCCCTCGAGTCGCGCAAGGAGGGCACTCCGGAACACGTTTTCGAGCGGGTGAAAGGCGATTATCAGTCGCGGCTCGAGCGCGTGATCGGGGACATAGGAGGCCATGCGGAGGAGCTGCAGCTGAGTATTTCGACGCTCTCCTCGAGGCTTGTCGAGGTGGCGCGCGAGGAGGACACACGCCGTGAGGGGCTTCAGGAAGCGGAGCTTCGCGCCGCGGTCGGTGAATACGATCCCGAGCAGTGGGAGCAGCTGCGGACCGACTCCGAGCGCGCTCTGGAGAAGATCGCGGCCGACAGGGCATCGCTCGACAACCAGCTTGGGGAGCTGCGCGCGATCCAGAAGCTCAGTGAGGTGGGGAGCACGGGATCGCCACTCGCTGCTGACACGGAGCCCGTACCGCGTGCGGCGGAAGAGCCGGCGGCGGCTCGTCAATCGGCCTCGGGCGCGGATCAGAAGCCAGCGGTTCCGGTCGGCGAGGTTCCACCAGTCTCCAAGGATGCGCCGGCGCCGATCGCTTCGGCATCCGCACCTTCGGCATCCGCACCTTCGGCGACGCCGTCTAGCGGCGGTGCGGCGCCAGTTGCGGCGACTTCCGGATCCGGCGGTTCTGTGTCCCCCCGCGGCGACGAGGCCCGGCCCCCCGCGCTCGATTCCTCGGCTTCCGCGGCTCAGTCTGCGACGGGCGGCGCGCGAGGAACCAAGCCGCGCACTCCACCGGGAGGGGTTTCAGTGAGGCCCAGGTCCGAGCCGCCTCGCACAGACGGCACAAAGACATTGAAGTGCCCCGAGTGTGGGACGCCGAATCACGCGACGGAATGGTACTGCGAGCGCTGCGGTGGGGAGCTCGCAACGATGTAGGGAGTCTGCGAAGACAAAAAAACGGGCGCCTTGGCGCCCGTTTTCACTTTGAAGATTTGCCCAGAGAACTACTTCGCCGCTGCGGTCTTCTTCGCCATGCGGCTCTTGTGGCGCGCGGCGGTATTCTTGTGGATGAGTCCCTTGCGGGCCGCGCGATCGAGCAGCTTGGTGGCGGCCAGCGTGTCGTCGCCTGCGACTGTGGCTACATGGCCCTTCTTCAAGGCGGTGCGGAGTGCGGAGCGCTGGGCGCGGTTGCGCGCCATCGCTGCTCTCGACTTCCGCATGTTCTTCTTCGCTGACGCGATATTCGGCACTGACTCTTCTCCGTCTGGTTTAAGCGGCTCTCCGCAATCCGCGCAGAACCGGTATAGCCTTTAATATTACCCGGATTCGGCCACCGGGTCAACCGACTCGCGGGCTTGTGAATCGCTCCTCCGTCCTAACTTAGTCGGCGATCGTCGATGGCTGTTAGTCCTGAGCCCGCAAGGGTCCTCGAACCGCAATCGCAGTAACGGCCCCCCGAAGTTACGTCCAGTCTGCCGGATATGAGGGCCCCCCGGTAAGTTTCCCCCGTAATGTCACACGCAGAAATTTGAGCAACGTCCAGATATTCATACTTGTCGCGCCAGTGCTGCTCTTTTCAGTGGTCGCGCACGAGTACGCCCACGGTTATGCCGCCCTGAGGAACGGGGACATGACCGCCTACCAGCTGGGACGGCTGACCTGGAACCCGATCAAGCACATCGATCCGTTCATGACGATCCTGCTGCCGTCCATGCTCGCGCTCGCCGGGGCACCGATTTTCGGCGGGGCCAAGCCCGTGCCGGTAAACCCGCGGAACTACCGCAACTTCAAGCAGGGCGACATAATCGTGTCGCTGGCCGGCGTAACGACAAACCTGATCCTCGCGATACTTTGCGTACCGGCGATCATGCTGGTGAGTATCATCGGCAACATGTCGGAAACGCTCGCCGGGCCGGCGTCGATCTTTCAGCTGATGCTAATGTTCGGCATCCAGCTGAACGTCATCCTTGCCGCGTTCAACCTGCTTCCGCTTCCGCCGCTCGACGGCTCCCACGTGATGAAGTACCTGCTCCCCCCGGCATGGAGCCTCAGCTACCAGCGGCTCGGCAGATACGGCCTCATATTGCTGTTCGTGCTCATTTCCGTCGGAAGGCCGATCCTCATGATGTGGTTCGCACCTGCCTTTGCCGTGATCCGCGCGCTTCAGCAGACGGTAGCTCCATTCCTCATCCAGAGCCAATGGACAATGTGACGTCGACTCCGTTTCGCGAGGGAGAAGTTTTTGTCGTCGAGCTCACGCAGTTTTCCGGCCCGCTCGACCTCCTTCTCTCACTGATTCGCGACGAGCAGATCGATATCCAGGACATCCCTGTCGCCCGGATCGCCGAGCAGTTCCTGGAGCGGATAAAGACGCTCCAGCTCGATGAGGCGGCCGATTACCTGGAGATGGCGGCGAGGCTCGTGAGGATCAAGGCGCAGATGCTTCTTCCGAGGCGGGATGGCGACGAGGCGTGGGAAGATCCGCGGGCCGAGCTCGTCCGGCGCCTGCTCGAGTACCAGCAGGTAAGGGAAGTCGTCGATATCCTCGAGCGCAGAAGCAATGACCGTCGGGACAGATTCGCACGGTCATATCTTCCGCGGAATTTCTCGTCACCGGCTCCGGCCGCAGCTGCCCTCTCGCTGTCGCTGCCGGAGCTCTTCGCGGCGGTCGACAGAGTTCTCCGCATTGCGAGGAAGCCGACGGTTCACGACGTGGTTCCGCGTGCCATCGATGTCGATGGCGCTATCGCAACTGTCAGGGCGGTTCTTGCTCTCCGCGCCCGCGTCGGGTGGGGCGACCTGGTCAACCGTGACGCGGAGCCGTGGCAGGTTCTTTCCGTACTCCTCGCGCTGCTTGAGCTTGCAAAGCGCGGCGAGCTCAAGGTCGCGCAGGCGCGGCCATTCGCCTCAGTCGAGATAACAAGTGACACCGCTAGCGAAGCTGCTTGAAGCCGCGCTCTTCTCGAGCGCTCACCCGGTGATGGTTTCCGACCTCAAGACGATGGCTGCCGATGGCGAGACGACCCCAGAGGAAGTCGCGGCTGCACTCGAGGAGCTGAGACGGCATTACGACGAGGACGGTCACGGAGTCGAGCTTATCGAGGTCGCGGGCGGTTGGCAGATCCTTACCCGTCCCGAGTACACCGAGACGATCGAGCGCGCTCAGCTTGCGGCGAGGCCTCAGCGCCTTTCAGCGGCGGCGCTCGAAACACTCGCCATCGTTGCCTACAGGCAGCCGATAGGGCGGGCCGAGATCGAGGAGATTCGTGGGGTTGGCTGCGGCCAGATGCTCAAGTCGCTTCACGAGCGCGAGCTGATCGAGGTCGTCGGACGCGGTGAGGGAATGGGGCGTCCGCTTCTCTACGGGACCACGCCCGGGTTTCTCGAGCAGTTCGCGCTCCGGCACCTCGCTGAGCTGCCGAGGGCGGATGAGCTCGCTATCGCCCTTCGTGATCCGAACGCTCCAGGGCGGGAGCCCGAGCTGCAGCCACCAGCGGACGTGACTCCGGCCGCTCAATCGAGCGACGCTGCCGAACCCGCGGCAGTGCCCACCGATTCGCCGTACGCCGCCGGCGCGCCGGGCTGATGGCAGAGACGATGCGCATTCAGCGCGCGCTCGCGCGGGCCGGCGTCGCGTCGAGGCGCCGTGCCGAGGAGCTCGTCACCGCAGGGAGGGTTGCAGTAAACGGCGTTGTTGCGGTCACCGGGCAGAGTGTCGATCTCGACAGCGATACAATTACAGTCGACGGTAATCCGGTCACACATCCAGTGGGCTTTTACTGGCTGGCGCTGAACAAGCCGCCGGGCGTAATGACGACAAAATCCGACCCCGGAGGAAGGCGTACGGTCTTCGACTTCGTGCCCGACAGGCCGGGGCTTACCTACGTCGGGCGGCTTGACTACCTGACGGAAGGAGTGCTGCTGATGACAACTGACGGGGAAGCTGCCCACCGGTTGACTCATCCCAGCAGTGAGGTCGAGCGAACCTATGTCGCGACAGTTCGCGGTGACGGGCCCTCGGCCGTCCGGAACGCCCGCAAGGGCATAGAGCTCGAGGACGGGTGGATGAAACCCCTCGATATCTCAGCGGTAAACGTCAGCCGGGGGCTCTGGGATCTCGAGGTGACAATTGCCGAGGGCAGGACACGGGAGATCAGGAGGTTCTGCGCCGCTCTCGACCTCGCAGTGGAGCGACTCGTGCGTACACGATTCGGCCCTGTCTCCCTTGGGAGCCTGGCGACCGGAGCCTCGAGACCGCTAACCGGAAAGGAGCGCGACATGATCCTGGCGATCACACAACAATGACAGGAAATCCGCAGGCGGCTGGTTCGGCTTCATCGGCTGACTCCGGAATGATCCACGATGTAGTGGATCAGGTCGGGCTTCGCATAGTGGGGCAGAACTACATGATCGAGCGCCTTGTGATAAGCATCCTAACAGGCGGACACGTCCTGCTCGAGGGAGTCCCCGGTCTCGCGAAGACTCTGGCTGTGCGCACGCTTGCCGAAACGATCAACACGACGTTCCAGCGGATTCAGTTCACGCCCGACCTCCTGCCTGCCGACATTCTGGGTACCCAGGTCTACGATCAGTCGAATGGTCAGTTCAGCGTGAAGAAAGGCCCGATCTTCGCCAACATTATTCTCGCGGACGAGATAAACCGCGCGCCCGCAAAGGTGCAGGCCGCGCTGCTCGAGGCGATGCAGGAGAAGCAGGTGACGATCGGTGGAACGACGTTCAAGCTTGAAGAGCCGTTTCTTGTTCTGGCGACGCAGAATCCAATCGAGCAGGAGGGCACTTATCCGCTGCCGGAAGCGCAGGTCGACCGCTTCATGCTCAAGCTTCACGTGGGATATCCGACTCGCGAGGAAGAGAAGGAGATTCTCCGCCGCATGGCGGGCGGACACGCGATCGCGGTGCGGCATGTCGCTACGCCTGAATCCATTATGGCTGCGCGTGCCCGGATCGCCGAGCTGTACATGGACGAGCGGATTGTCGACTACATCGTCTCTATCGTGCATGCGACACGGTTCCCGGCTGAAGCTGGTCTAGCCGACCTCGCGCCGCTGATCGAATTCGGGGCGAGCCCGCGGGCGACGCTTTCGCTCGCGCAGGCTTCGCGTGCCCATGCGTTCCTGCGCGAGCGTGCGTTCGTCACGCCGGACGATGTGAAGGCGATTGCACCGGACGTGCTGCGTCACCGCGTTCTAACGACATACGAAGCAGAGGCGGAAGAGGTGACCAGCGATGCGATAGTTACTCGCATCCTGGCCGCAGTCCCGGCGCCGTGATCGGACGCCGCACTCCCATCGGACGGAGGCGCGGCGGCTCGGACCCGATCGCGCGGCGCGATGAAGCGGTGATGGACAGCCGCTGGTCGATCTTCGGCAAGTCGAGGAAATCGCCGCCTGGTCAGCAGCCTGCACCGGCCCGCGCCGCTGCCGGCGAGGCCGTGAGAAAAGGTGTGCCGCCGGAGATCCTCAGGCAGGTGAAGCTCATCGAGCTGCGCACGCGCGGTCTCGTCAACTCCCTCTTCACCGGCGAGTACCGCAGCGTGTTCAAGGGCCAGGGCATGGAGTTCTCGGAAGTCCGCGAATACCAGCCGGGCGACGAGGTCCGGACGATCGACTGGAACGTCACTGCACGCATGAGGCGGCCGTTCGTCAAGCGCTACATAGAGGAGCGCGAGCTCAC
>JBPPMU010000335.1:0-2398 GCA_051306215.1 Gemmatimonadaceae bacterium
TGTCGTGGACGACTGGCTCTCGAAGCAGCGAGCGATGTGGGAACGCCGGCTCGAGCAACTCGACACTTACCTCAACGAAATGAAGGAGAAGAAGTGATGATCCGATCCGCGCCATTCACTCCCGACCCCGACGAGAATTCCCCGTCGGGTGGGGTCAGCGATTGCGGCGAAGGTGAGGTCGATGGAGTTGGAAGACTGAACCATATGGTTCAGTAAAAATGCACGGGACCTTGGTGTCAAGCCATCCGTATTCCTGGAAGGGAAACTGCTAACAGCGGGCACACCGCCGTTGTCACAGCACTCGCCTGGCATCTCCCATCAACAGGCTCTGCGCGTCTGACGGCCCCCCGCTACGCTGGACATATGATCCATCCTCGCGCAGATCCCACGCTGCCCGGTCATCGAGGTACGCAGCCAGAATCCTGTCTATTTCAGCCTTCTGCTCCGCACGCATGACTGGCGCAAGCAGCTCGACTCTCCGCCGGAGATTCCTCTGCCGGAGATCCGCCGAGCCGATGAAATGGAGACGATTCCCTCCATTCTCGAAGCGGTACGCCCGCGAGTGCTCGAGAAATCGCCCGACATTCGAGACGACCCGCACGTTATCCGACACTCGGGGAACCCCTGGCCTCAACGTACAGATCCCGCGGCAGATGATATCCACCTTCACACCGTCGCGCGCCGCGCGTAGCAGCGCAAGAATCAGATCAGAGTCCGACAATCCGTTCACCTTCACAGTGATCCCTGCCGCAAGGCCCGCTCGTGCGTTAGCAGCCTCCCGGTCGATAAAACCAATCAGCGAATCAGCCATCTGGTGAGGCGCGACCAGCGCTCCTCTCGACAGTCCGCGTGGAGGAAGCGTCCCGCCTGTCAACGCATTGAACAAGTCGGTCGCGTCCTGGACGAGATCCTCACGGGCCGAGAACAGGCTGAAGTCGGTGTAGTCGCGACCCGAGCGGGCGTTGTAGTTGCCAGTGCCGACATGCACGTAACTGCGCAGGCGCTCACCTTCTCGCCGCACAACCATCGCAACTTTCGCGTGATTCTTGTATCCAACGAGACCCGACACGACGTGTCCGCCGGCCTTCTCCAGCTTGCGCGCCCAGCCAACGTTCTGGTCCTCGTCGAAACGCGCCTTCAGCTCGACGAATGCGATCACCTTCTTTCCATTCCTGGCGGCGCGTATCAGCGCATCGGCGATGTCTGAAGATGAGCCAAGTCGATAGAGAGTGATGCGGATTGTCGTGACGTTCGGGTCTTCGGATGCCTCGCGCAGGAATCTGGTGACGGTCGAGGCAAACGAGTCGAACGGATGATGAAAGAGAAGATCTCCCTCCCTCATCGCATCGACGATTGCCTCGCCCATGAGCGCGGGCTCGGCCGGATCGAAAGCGGGGTATGCCCCGCCCGCAGACTCCGGGATATCCAAACGAGAAAGAGAGGCGAGATCGAGCAAGCCCTCGACATCCTGGATGTCCGCGGAATCGAGCTGGATAGATGGATCCTCCCGCTTGAGATTTTCGAGAAGGAGATCTCGAACATAGCCCGGCATTTCGTGTTCGACCTCGATCCGGACAGCAGGGTTGGCAGTCCGGCGGCCGGTCGCGTGAGCAACAGCTTCCATAAGGTCGTCGGCAGACTCCTCGTCGAGGGTCAGCTCGCCGCCGCGTGTAACCCTGAACGCATAGACGCCTTCGGTCCCGCCGGCGGGATGCACGAGGTCGATGTTCGACCGGACAATCTCCTCGAGCGTGATGAAACCGCCTGCTTCGCCGGGAACCCTGAAAAATCGCGGTGCGTCAGAGGGAAGCTCGAGCTCGGCGAGATGGAGCCGGCGGGTATGCGGGTCCCTCCTGGCGATCGCGAGCGCGAGAGTAAGATGTGGCAGGTGCGGCAGCGGATGTCCCGGGCTCAGCGTCATAGCCATCGGCGTGAGGTCGGGATGAATCTGGTCTATGCACTGCTGCCGCAGCTCCTCGCGTTGAGGTGCGGCAAGGTCAGCCCACGTAAAGATTTTTATTCCGGCGCCACTCAGCCCGGCAAGGCATTCGCGCGCGCATGCCGACTGCCGGCGCGCCAGGTCTTCCCCCGCACTCGCTATCAGCCGAAGCTGCTCGCCCCGCGAAAGCGCGTCGTCGCACTGTTCGGCGCTCGGCTCCTGCGCCATCTGCCTCAGCCCGGCGACACGGATCATGAAGAACTCATCGATGTTCGAGCTCACGATTCCCAGAAACCGCAACCGCTCCCTGAGCGGTGTTGCCGGATCGTCGGCGAGTGAAAGCACGCGGCTCTGAAACGCCAGCAGGCTCAGTTCGGGATTGAGGAACTGCGGGTGAAAACTCTCGGTCGTTGTCGGCTCGGGTCCGTGCGCTGCCGCAGGAGCCGCCGCATCCGCTGG
>JBPPMU010000336.1:0-2879 GCA_051306215.1 Gemmatimonadaceae bacterium
CGCGAAGCGTGCTCGACGGCCTTCGACAGCCAATGGAAGATGGGCGCGTAGTGATCTCCCGCGTGGCGAGCACAGTGCGATTCCCCGCCCGGTTCACGCTCATCGGAGCTACGAATCCCTGTCCCTGTGGGAGACTGGGCGATCCAACCGGCGTGTGCACATGCTCGGCGGCCGACATCGAGAGGTATGGCAGCCGGATGTCGGGGCCCCTTGCCGACAGGATAGACATGCACGTGTCAGTAGGCGCTGTGGCGTTGCCGGATCTTAGCGGAGTCGATTCGGCAGAGTCGTCGTCATCGATCAGGCTTCGTGTCGGCCGGGCGCGCGCTCGGCAGCTGCAACGCTTTGCGAAATTGCGCGGAGCAACGTGCAACGCGCATGCTCCGGGGCGGTGGATTGACGCAAACGCTGGTATCACGGCTGATTCGCGCTCGATGCTTCATGCGGCGGCTGCATCACTGTCACTTTCGGCACGCGGGTATCACCGCGTGCTGAAGATTGCGCGCACTATTGCTGACCTGGACGAGTCGACAGAAGTCAGCCCTGCGCACGTGGCCGAGGCCCTTCGATTCAGGCCAATCGTCCGATCGCCGTGACGGGCAATCCGGCTTCACGCTTGCGCCCGAAACAGATTGCGCCCTGACGCGTCTATGATTGGCGCCTATGACTGCGACAGCTTTCCCCTTCTTCGACGCCCGGGATCATCCCGGACGCCCCGCCGCGCCACCAGCGGGGCCAGTCGCCGTTGCCGACGTTGCGCTTTCTGAAGTCCTTGCCGCAATGTCGAGCGCGCTCGACCTCACCGAAGGGCAGGAGCCGGGGCATACTGTCCGAACCTGCATAATCGGAATGCGGATCGCTGAAGAGCACGACCTCTCGGCGTTCGACAAGGTGGCACTCTACGGCGCGCTGCTCCTAAAGGATGCGGGCTGCTCGGGCAACTCTCAGCGCGTGGCAGAGGTACTGACCGGCGACTCGCCGGCAAACCCGAGACTCTCCCTGCCTGAACCGAAAAGCGTCAGGGAGAAGCTGAGCTCGCTCCTGAGGCGCACGAGCCTGGCGGAAGGAATCCCGAA
Organism: Gemmatimonadaceae bacterium; assembly: GCA_051306215.1. Taxonomy (GTDB): domain Bacteria; phylum Gemmatimonadota; class Gemmatimonadetes; order Gemmatimonadales; family Gemmatimonadaceae; genus UBA4720. Next base: position 1,077 of record JBPPMU010000336.1, read on the forward strand.
CACTTCCCGCGGCGAGCGTGGTCAGGGGATCGCGCTCCGGCTCGGATTCTCCACCGCGACAGCGGAAGCGATCCGCGGGATCGACGAGCACTGGGACGGCTCGGGTGGACCCGACGGGCTCGTGGGACACGAGATACCGTTGTTTTCGCGAATCATCCTGCTCGCGCAGTCTGTCGACGCTTTCTGCAGCCAGCGCGGTCTTCTCCCCGCGATGCGGATTGCACGAGAGAGAAGCGGCCAGTGGTTCGACCCTTCGCTTGCGCGAATAGTCAGGTCGTGGCGGGAGGAAACAGCATGGTGGGAAGCGCTCCACTCGGACGAAGCGACAGCAATCGCCATTTCACTCGAGCCGCCGCAGCACACCCGCTACGTCGACGACAACGGGCTCGACGAAGTCGCGCGCGCATTCGCCGAGATAATCGACTCTAAGTCGCCCTTTACATACCAGCATTCGACGAACGTTGCAAAGTACGCCCGCGCAGTGGCGTACGAGCTTGGTTTCGAGAAACAGGAAGTGCGCGTGCTAAACCGCGCGGCCCTCCTTCACGACGTCGGGAAGCTCGGCGTCTCGTCGAGGATCCTCGACAAGGCGGGCCCCCTCACGCCGGAGGAGCGCTCGGAGATGCAGCGGCATCCGCTGTTCACCTGGGAGATCCTCCAGAGAGTTGGGGCGTTCTCGAGTTTCGCGCGCACAGCGGCGCTGCATCACGAGAAGCTCGACGGCTCCGGTTATCCCTGGGGGGTGAAAGGCGAGGATCTCGACATATCGGCGCGCATCCTCTGTGTTGCCGACATGTATGAAGCGCTAACGGCGAATCGACCATACCGCGCCGGGCTCGGTCGCGAGACCGCGCTGAAGATCATCCGCGAAGGGAGCGGAAAACACACCTGCCCCGTCGCCGCAGAGGCCCTCACCGAAGCCACGCGCCACCTCAAGCTGGCGCTCGCCTCCTAGTCCCAGCCCCCATAGGCAACGAAGGACTTGGCAAGGCCCGCCAGCCGCTCGACGTGCAGCGTGGCACCGGGAAACAGCGCCGCGAATTTCCGTCGCGTGAGGAGCTGGATCGAATCGACTTCCGCCTTCGCCGCCGCGTAGTCTGGAATCCGCTTGTACCAGCCCACGTCGAACCTGTGAACCATCTGGGCGCGGACCCACGATGGCAGGTACTGAAAGAACGGGAAAAGAAAATGCGGCTCCAGCGGGAAGCGCCTGTTCGGTGTCTGCACGAAGTAGCGCTTCCCCGTGCGCATGACTTCCTGCGCCATTCGCCGTTGATCCGCATAATTGCCGACATGTTCGATCACCGAGTTCGAGAACACGACGTCGAATGACTTGTCGGCGAATTGTGGCATCGAGCGGGCATCGCCGGCAGAGCTGACGAATTTCGGCGATGTGACCGGCTGCTGGTCTATGTTGAGCAGGGTTACCCTCACGTTCCCGGGATCCCCTCCGGTCATGAGACTCCAGAACTCCTGCGTGCCGCCGATGTCGAGAATCTCGAGCCGCCCCTCAAGGCGATCCAGAAGGGACAGGAAGAGCGCAAACCGCGCGCGCCTCATCCGCGTCGCCAGCGAGTCTCCCGCGCTGTTGTCCGCGAGCGACCTGATCAGCGACCCGCCTGCGGGCGCGGCCTCCTTGCGCGGGATTGGGGCTTCGGTCATCGCGAAAAAAACTAACGGGGGCGGGACTCAGGCGCGGGGCTTGCCCGATTCGAGGGGGGGCAGCCTTTGCAGGGGCTCTCCGACAAGGGATATTCCGTCACTCGACTCTAGGACCAAACCAGAAATGTTCGGCTGTTTCCG